>DAIUCL010000006.1:0-36073 GCA_036846185.1 Chitinophagaceae bacterium | reverse complement strand
CATATAATTCGGTTCTGAATTTTTTATCAGAAAGTTGCTTCTTGATAAGTGGCTCTATCCATTCAGCATCATTAAGAGAGAGCCCACCACCGGCCATTTGGCCGAAATAGTTGAATAATTGTGCTCTGGTACCTTCTTCTAGTTCATCGTTAGAGACAGAAATTTTGTTTTCTTCAATTATTTTATCTGTGATTAATTGCCAGCGCAATTGGTGTTCGAAACCCGGAAACTCTTTTTCCACTTGTTCTTCTGATTTTGGAACATGATTTTGATCATTGCCATTACCTTCTTTAAGCAAATTTTTAAGGAAAGACACAGGTAAATCTATCGTTGTTTCATGAACTAGGCGTTCGAATAAATCATTATGTAATTTATTTCTTGATTGAACAGCCCAGTAAGCTTCTACTTCGGAGCGTAGTTCACTCATAAAGCCCTCTTCTGTTTCTATAGAGCGTCCAGGATATATTTTTTCAAAGAATTCTTTATTTACCTCAGGCTTTTCTATGATTGCAATTTTTTCGATAGTCATGTCGTATTCAGTAGTATCACTAGGTTCTATTTGCAAATCTTTGAGTAATGCCGGTGTTACTTTTTCAATAAAGGAGTTAGCCGGTACTAAACGAACTAAATCACCTGTTTTTTTACCCATTAATTGTTGCTGTACAGCATCAACAAAATAATTCACTAGTAATGAATTATCTAATTTTTTAGGATCAGTATCGCCCTCTTGACTTACTGCGGTGAAAGTAATATTGATAATATTGTCAGTTGAGTTTACTTCATCTGCGTCTTTCATTTCGCCAGCTTTGTATTGCAGTCGTTCCAACTCTTCGCGAAGCATGTCATCGCTTACAATCACCTTGTGGATATCAACCGACTGAGAACCAGATAGTAAAGGCAGATCAAAGCTAGGTCTGAGACCTACTTCATATTCAAATACATATTCTGAAGGATTATTGTAGTCAAAATTATATTTTTGATTGGATTCAATAGGTAATGGTCGTCCCAGAATTTCTAATTTATTTTCAGTCAATAATTTTTCTACCTCATCACTTACTTTACGAAGTATTTCTTCTGTGAATACGGACATACCATATTGCTTTTTGATCATTCCTACTGGAACCATACCTTTTCTAAACCCAGGAATAGTGGCATTTTTTGCATAGTTCTTCAATGCTTTTTCAAAGGATGGATAGTAATCTTCTTTGCTAATTGTAATGGATAATTTTAAATGATTTGAACCAATGTTTTCTTGTGCTGCTAAAGCCATATTTGTGTATTTTATTTATTTAGAATAAAAGCCCAACGAGTGGGCTCTTATTAAGTGCGGGCGGAGGGACTCGAACCCCCATGTCGAAGACACTAGATCCTAAGTCTAGCGCGTCTACCAATTTCGCCACGCCCGCAAGGGTTTTGTGTTTTAGGGAGTGCAAATGTATGAGTAATTTTCTAATTATCTAGAATTATAATAAAAAATCTTATAAAAAAAATCGGGTGCAAATGCACCCGATTTTTTTATTAATTTGAAAAGATTAATTTCTTCTTAAATTAGGGAATGGAGGTGGCATATTGGAAGGTCCTTCTTCGCCATCGCCTGCTGAGCGATAGTTAACTGAATTAGGATTACCATTTTGTCCGTATTGGAAAATGAAACGGTCACGATCTATTCCTTGATTATCAACCATAAAGTTGATGATCGCATTTACTCTATCCCATGAACGTTGCTGATCTACTTTGCTTGCATTACCGTTACCCATGATTACTACACGGCAAGATGGGTTTGCTTTCATTGAAGCAGCAAGCTTGGACAAATTGCCAATACCTTGCGTATTCAATTTAGTAGCTGCATTGGGGAATAAAATGCTACCGGCAGGAATATTTCCACAACCTACAGGTTGTTTTACACCACCAGTACAACATTCAGGATCAGGACAGTTTCCGATACCATCTGCATCAGAAGGCTGACATTCGGTAGGAGTAATCAATTGTTTGTCACGGAAATCAGGTACACCATCACCATCAGTATCCAAAGGACAACCATGAGTGTCAACCGCTACACCAGCAGGAGTATCAGGACAACGGTCAAAGCAATCAGATACACCATCACCATCAGAATCCATGTCGCAATTACCAGCAGAGCGAGGACGTTTCATTTCGGTATAACCATAATCCAATGGATTCATCCACCACAATGGTTCTACGGATTTTCCACCAAGGTGTAGGTTAAGACCAATTGAGGTATAGTTGTATGTATCGAAATCACGAGTCATAGCAGAACCACCATACCCAGGCATAGGCCATTCTTGCCAACGCTGACCATCGATAAGATCATCATTAGTATAAGACCATTTGTTTTCGATAGCGAGTGATACTTTACGACCTAGTTTGAACTGGATACCCAAACCTGCTGTAAGTATTGTACGGAAAGTTCTTTCTTTTCCAAACCAAGGACGGTTGTCATGACGCTCTGCACGAGATTCGTAAGTACCGTCAAACAAATTTTTCAAATCAGTATTTTTTTGTTTGCGTGATTTGTATTCATTATACCAATTCGGTTGATCAGGTGAGTAGTTTCGGTTGAGGATAGTATTAAAATTATAATCTCTACCGTTGGCTGTTTTTGCATCTACCCATGTGTCGTACAACATTCCACCAATACCAGCTAATGCGTATAAACTCGCTTTGTTACGAGCTTTGTGGAATTTTACGTTGTTCAGAGCAGCAACTAATTGGAATGATAATTCATCGATATTGGTTTTGTAATTGTAAAATACGGGTGCACTACCATAACCAACCCATGGATTCCCCGCTTTTGCCCAATAACCGGTAGCAGGCTGCCAGTTGAAACCTGATGCTGTACCTCTTACATATTGTAGTCTAGTAGAAAGTACATATCCCCAAGCTTTACGAAGATGTACTCCGAACCCTGTAGTTTGGCCGGGATTTTTGGCAGTAAACATATTTTTTGAACGAACATCACCCGATACAGCAAATGAGCCAAGGCTTACACCAATTTCCCATTGGTTACGCGGTTTTGACGGAAAATCATATTGATTTGTCAAAAAATCACGTTGCTGTTCCATTCTTCCTTTGGGAATTAATGTGGTGTCCCAGATATCATATCCGGCCCCACGATAAACATTGACGTCACTGCTCGATTCATCTTGAGCAGATGCGCTCAGGCCCATAAGCATGGCACCCGATAAAAACGCTGATAGTAAGTAGTTTTTTGTGAACATATTATTTTTTGGTTTACACGGCGGCAAAGATAGTAATTTCGTCTATAAAAAAATAAAATATGATAAAATGTTTATAAATTTAGTATACTGTATTAACATTGTACATCATGCAAGCTATTCGGAAATACTTACAGCAAGACTTAGTGGAGTTTGAAAAGACCTTCAATCAAGCTGTTTCCAGCCATGTATCCTTGCTTGACAAAATCATGCGCTATGTTGTAAAAACAAAGGGAAAGCAGCTAAGACCTATGTTTGTACTCCTTTCTGCCAAGCTCTGCGGACCAGTTAATGAAAGCACATACAGGGCGGCTTCTTTGGTAGAACTGCTTCATACAGCCACACTAGTCCACGACGATGTAGTGGATGATTCGGATATGAGACGCGGGTTTTTCTCCATCAATGCACTGTGGAAAAATAAAATTGCTGTACTGGTCGGTGATTATCTTCTCTCCAAAGGTTTACTCTTATCCCTCAACAATAAAGACTTCCGAATTCTTGAGATATTAGCAGATGCCGTTCGTGAAATGAGTGAAGGAGAACTTCTTCAAGCCGAGAAAGCCCGAAGATTAGATATCACAGAAGAAATCTATTTCGATATCATCAAACGTAAAACAGCTTCTCTGATATCCTGTGCCTGTGGCGCAGGTGCGTATTCGGTGAATCACAATGAGGAAGAAACTAGACTTCTTAGAGAATTTGGCGAAAAAGTAGGTATTGCTTTCCAAATAAAAGATGATTTGTTTGACTATGGAAAAGCAGATGTAGGCAAACCAACCGGCAATGACATCAAAGAAAAAAAAATGACCCTACCGCTGATTTACACGCTCAATAAATGCGAGAATAATACACGTAAAAAAATAATCAACATATACAAAAATGCTGAAAAACGGCGCCATGAAATCAATTACATTTTGGATGCCGTCAAAGCCCACGGAGGCATACAATATGCCGAAGCAAAAATGTCAGACACCATTCAAAATGCTTTTACTATCTTGAATCATTTTGAAGATTCACAATCCAAAAACTTCATGATACAATTAGTAAATTACACTATAGAACGAAATCATTAATCCTTATGTCAAAAAGAAAAATCACCATTCTGGGAGCAGGTCTAGTAGGTTCGCTACTTGCTGTATTACTACAAAAAAGGGGCTACCAAGTCACCATCTTTGAGCGTCGCTCCGATATGAGAAAACTCTCCATGAGCGCGGGCCGATCCATAAACCTCGCAATGAGTGTGCGAGGATGGGCCGGACTCGAACTCGCCGGCCTCAAACAGGAAATCGAACAAATAGCCATCCCTATGTACGGCCGACAAATCCATCATGCCGACTCCTCACAAGTGTTTCAAGCCTACGGTAAGAATAATGAAGCCATCTACTCGGTGAGTAGAGGTGAGCTCAACAAACAACTCATGAGCCTGGCCGAAGCATCGGGAGCCCATATTCACTTCGAATGCAGAATCTCAGATGTTGACCTTGCTCAAAACATACTTTACATAGACCAAAACGGCAAAACGCCCTACACTTACCAAGATCATGAAATAATCATCGGTGCCGATGGTGCTTTCTCTGCTCTTCGCTCAGCATACACTAAACTCGACCGATACAACTATAATCAATTCTATATTGAACACGGCTACAAAGAACTCACCATACCCTCAGGGCAGAATGGAAATCACTTGCTCAATAAAGAAGCACTTCACATCTGGCCTCGCAAAAATTATATGATGATCGCGCTACCCAACACCGATGGCTCTTTTACCTGCACCTTATTTTTCCCTTTTGAAGGCGACCCTTCTTTCGCCTCTCTCAACAACGATGACAAAATCATGGAGTTCTTCCATACCCAGTTTCCCAATGCCGTACCGCTCATGCCTACCCTACTGAGCGATTTCAATACGAATCCCAATGCATCCTTAGTCACCGTCAAATGCTACCCCTGGATCTATCAAGATAAGAGTATGCTCATAGGTGATGCCGCTCATGCCATCGTGCCCTTTTATGGACAGGGTATGAATGCCGGCTTTGAAGACTGCTGGCACCTAATCGATATCATCGATAAGCACCCTCATGCGAGCTGGGATACCCTCATGAATCAATACCAACTCCGTCGCAAAAAAAATGGTGACGCCGTAGCCGACCTCGCCCTCCAAAACTTTATCGAAATGCGCGACCTCGTTGCCGACCCTCAGTTTCTCCTTCGCAAAAAAATCGAAAAAGAAATAGGTCGACGATACCCCGACTTGTTCAACTCCGTCTACGAAATGGTTTCCTTCTCGCAGACACCCTACGATATCGCGCTTCGCTCTCAAAAAGCCCAAGACATTCTCCTTGAAAAAATCCTTCAGGCAGGCGACTTCGACTCCTTAATAGACACACCCGGCTTTCAGCAACAACTTCTACTGTGGCTCCACGATTATAAGCAGGAAACCGACAGAATTCAAGCCGGATAAGTTGTATCCTGTATGTATAATGATTCAATATAGGAGCTCATCTTAGTATCTATATCCGCCTACGTCCGGCTATCCGCTGCTATACCCTGCCCGGCTCCGCTATAAGCTACGCCATGCAGGGTGATATTCGCTACTATCCGGGCTAAAGTTCATCGTCTGTCTATACTTCGCCACCGAGCGCTACGACCTATAAACACCCTGCACATTTACAATGGCCTTATCAAAAATCGAATCGATAGCTCACATCAATAGCACCCCGGCAGCCGGATAGTAGTGGAGAGCCCACAAGGATGAAGGCTCGTGAGGCAAGGAGAAGAGGGGGCGAAGGCACGAAGCCACCACTACGACTATGCCTCACTGCCTGAAGCCTGAGGACTCGCAACGGATAGCCGTGCATGCCCCAATTACTTGTATTCGTGATAATTGCCACCACTGAAACAGGTAAGACATATTTTCTAAAACTCAGTAAATATGCAATGATGAAATTATATTTGCTTCATGACTATCGAACAACTGTATGCGATCTTTCAACAGCATCCTGCTATACAAACCGACACCCGAAAACTTAGAGCTGGTGAGATATACCTCGCACTAAAAGGAGAAAACTTCAATGGAAATCAATTTGCCTCTCAAGCACTTAAAAATGGAGCTGCCTTCGCCATCATCGACGAAGCAGAATATGCCTGTGATGAGCGATGCATTCTCGTGCACGACAGCCTAGAAACCTTGCAACTCCTCGCGCGCCATCATCGGCTGCAGCTCAATATCCCTATCATCGCTATCACAGGTAGCAACGGCAAAACCACCACCAAAGAATTACTAACCGCTGTGCTCAGCTCTCAATACAAAACGATAGCAACCAAAGGCAACCTTAATAATCATATAGGCGTACCACTCACCTTGCTCTCGATACCACCCGATACTGAAATGGCTATCATAGAAATGGGCGCCAATCATCAAAAAGAAATAGCCGCCTACTGTCAGTGGGCGCTACCCTCTCATGCCATCATCAATAATTGTGGCAAAGCTCATCTGGAGGGATTTGGAGGTATAGAAGGTGTACGAAAAGGCAAGGGCGAATTGTACGACTTCATACGCGAGTCGAAGGGCATCATATTTCGCAATGCAGATTACGACTACCTGGCTACGATGGCCAAAGGCATAGAACATCAAATCACCTATGGTACTCAGCAGGCAGACTATACCGGCATTACGCTCCACAATAATGCCACAGTACAAGTAGCAATCACTACTCCTCGCCTCGAATGTACTATCCGCTCCCAGCTGGTAGGCGATTATAACACGGCCAACATAATGGCGGCGGTGGCAGTGGGCGACTATTTTGACATTCCTATTCAGAAAATAAAATCGTCGATAGAAGCCTATAGCCCTAGTAATAGTCGCTCACAATTGATCCATGCCGGTACGAACACATTCATCATGGATGCCTACAATGCTAATCCTAGTAGTATGCAAGTGGCTATTCAAAACTTTATACAGTACGATAGCCCTAATAAAATAGTGATACTGGGCGGAATGAAAGAACTAGGTGAGGAGAGCATTGCCGAGCATCAGGCTATTGTGGATTTGCTCATGACTAGCAACTGGAATCATGTAGTACTCGTGGGTGGCGACTTCGAACATACGCAGCATCCATACTTGTACTTTTCGGATGTATTGGCTGCCAAACAATGGCTGCACGACACCGATCCACAGCAATGCGCGATCTTGATCAAAGGATCGCGAGCTATGACGATGGAGAAAATAATCGACCTCTCTTAGCCACAAATTCTAAGCGAAATGAGAACTTTACTCAAAGATTTTTTTGTTTTTTTCTTAGGGCTTTTTTCTATATTATACCTACTCAACCTCGGTGTGGGTATAGTAGAAATACTCCCAGACAATCTACCAATCGTAGGAAACTTGGATGAAGCTGGTGCAACAGCTATATTTATCTTTTGTCTGAAATATTTTGGCATTAATATTGCAAGAAGAGAAAATACAGAACCCAAAAAATAAACCATGGCAAAAATATTAGTTACCGGAGGTGCAGGCTATATCGGCTCTCATACTATCTCCGATTTGATCGACAACGGCTTTGACGTAATCTGTGCCGACAATTTTTCCAGATCCAGCCCTAGATCCTTGGAGGGCATCAAAAAAATAAGTGGCAAAGAAGTAAAAAACTATGCCGTAGACTTGTGTGATATGGACGCTTGTAGAATCATTTTCGCAGAAAATAGAGATATTGCCGGTATTATTCACTTTGCCGCATACAAATCGGTACCCGAGAGTGTCGACTTTCCGATTCGCTATTATGAAAACAATATGTATTCGCTCTTGAATATATTAAAGTGTATGGATGAGTTTGATATTGACAATTTGGTCTTTTCTTCTTCCTGCTCAGTATATGGCAATGTAGAAAAACTACCCGTCACAGAGGATACGCCACTTTCCAACCCCGAATGTTCCTATGCAGCTACCAAGCAGATGGGCGAGCAAGTGATACGCGATTATGCGCGCATTTCGAAGCACAGCTCTATCTTGTTGCGCTACTTCAACCCGGTAGGCGCCCACCCCACTGCGTTGATTGGCGAAATGCCTATTGATAAACCCAATAATCTGGTACCGGTAATCACACAGACTGCCGTAGGCCAGATCGAGAAAATGTATGTATGGGGCAGCGACTATGATACCCGCGATGGATCATGCATCAGAGATTATATCCATGTGATGGATATCGCCAATGCACATACGAAAGCTCTACAATATCTTATCGACAAGAAAAATGTATCCAATTATGAAATTCTGAATTTGGGTTCCGGTAATGGCGTATCGGTATTGGAAGCTATTCACTCTTTCGAAAAAGTGAGTGGTGTGAAACTAAACTATGAAATGGGCCCTCGCAGAGCCGGTGATGTAATCGCCATCTATGCCAATAATGAAATGGTAAAAACTAAACTCAACTGGTCGCCCAAGTACGACTTGGATCAGATGATGAAAACAGCCTGGGAATGGCAGCTTGTATTGACAGCCGATGCTAAGAATAATGAGTAAGAGTACTTGTTTTTTTCTGTATCATTTTGAATTGCGTGAATAGTATTTAAGCGATTATCCGACACTATACATGTCTGCAAAAGATAGCATAAGTCATTTAGTGTATATTCGCAGATATTGTCATTATCTTTGTGATTCAATACTTCATAGTATGAACGATGTCGAAAGGTATATCCATCAATTTCCAGAAGAGACACAAACGAGATTACAAGCGATCCGTCAACTCGTGATGGAGTATGCATCTGATGCAGTGGAACATGTGGCATATGCAATGCCTGCGTATAAACTTGCCCACAAACCCTTAATCTACTTTGCAGGCTTCAAGCATCATATTGGTGTGTATGCCTTACCTACTACTCATAGCTACTTTGCAGAGGAGCTCAAAGAGTATAAGCAAGGTAAAGGCTCCGTACAATTTCCGCTGAGCTCTCCTATCCCCCTTGATCTTATCAAACGGATGATAGTACACAGGGTACAGGAAATTTTAGAAAAAAAGCAGTAGCACTCCATTACAGACCGATGAGAGAATGGTCGACGATGAAAAATAGTCGTGATAGGAGCGGCATCCTGTACTGTGCTATTACTTATCATCAATTTGAATTGCTTACATGAAGCACAGTACAGATACAGCGTATAGCACGATGTTGATGAACTCAGCTCTGTAGCTTGACTCCCAATAATTTATTCTTCGATTTGCAGATCACTACTGCTGCCACTTACCCCCATTACGATATTGTAGATTTGCTGGGGTTGGCGATAGATGTTTTTGTTGTATTTGTTGCCTAATACAATGATGGTAAAGTCGTCTTGTATGAATCGGTAGAAGCATGTATTGTTGCCATGCCACCATCCATTGTGGTATACTATTTTGGTACCATTAGGATAGTTGAGCATTCGCCATCCTAATCCATAATTTTTAATACCGGGAGTTTCGAAGCTATAGGGTTTGAAAGCTTCTTCGAGGGTAGAATTTTTGATGAATTTACCGGAGTAGAGTGCCTGATCCCATTTGTATAAATCTCTGACGGAGCTATAGATTCCTTTATCACCGGCTACACCATCGAGGTGCATATTAGGATCGAGCGTCCATGCTCCTTTGTAACAGAAGGTATAATTGCAGGTGATATCCTTGTCGGGATCATAGACAAAACTACAGTCCATGCCGATCGGTGTAAACACAAATCGACGCATAAAATAATCAAACTTCATACCACTAACGCTCTCTACTACGGAGGCTAGTAAAGCGAAGTTGGAGTTGCTATATTTGAAACGAGTATTGGGGGTAAATAAGAGTTTGGGTTTGGTAGTGGCAAAAAGATTGATGATATCATCATTGTTTAAGAATTTTTTGTCCTTGGGTTTTGCCGCAAAATGAATATAGTCGGGCAGTCCACTTCGGTGATTGAGCAACATACGAACGGTGATTCCCTGATAAGGAAAGGAGGGGATATGTACTTTCACATCATCGTCGAGGTTGAGCAAGCCTTTGTCTTTGAGTAAAAGTATGGCACCTGAAGTGAGCGTTTTGGATGTAGAGGCGAGTTGACTTTGTGTTTCGGGAGTCCACATAGCACCACTTTCTTTTTGGCTGTAACCAAAATAGCGCTCGTACAATATTTTGCCTTTGTATCCTACGAGTACGCTACCATTAAATCCATTGCGAACTTGTGAGGTGTAGAAGGTATCCAAATTATAAATTATTTTTTTGTAGGCTGCACTGTTGGTATCGGAGTATTCTAATTTTACTTTTCCAAATTGTGGGCCACTATCTGCCGGGGCGGCTGAAGGACCTCCTTTGACAGAGCAAGAAGTGCCATATATTAAAAACAGTACTATATATAGAAACTTGAGTGAATGAAATGTCATAGCTACAAATATAGTTTTTGTCTATCAGTAGTAATTGTTAAAATATTAAGACTAGTGTTGATAATACCATGTGCCACCTTTGTATGAGTGATTGGCTAATTCAAAATAGAATTCAGCGAAAAAAAACAAAAATAGAACTAGCGCAAAAAGGGGTTATTCATGGCTTCTAGAGCAATAGTAGTAGCAGGGCCATGGCCGGCATACACTTTTGTATCGGGAGGCAAACTCATCAATTTGGTTCGGATAGAATGTATCAGGGTATCATAATCGCCACCCGGCAGGTCGGTACGACCTATGCTTTGCTGAAACAATACATCACCACTGATAACCCATTGGCTTGGCGAATGATAAAAACATACGCTACCCGGTGAGTGGCCGGGTGTAGCTAGTATTTGTATGGATTCGGTTCCTAATTGGACAGTTTCACCTTCGCTGATATAGAAGTTCGCTGCGGGAGGCTGAACTAAAGGCACTCCATACATTTTGCTTACTTGGGCAGCGTTGTCAAACACTACCTTGTCAGCCATATCGTATGCAAATGGTATGCTAAATCGATCAAGTACCGCTTCTACGCCGAATATATGATCGAGGTGAGTATGGGTACAGAGAAGCAGTTGTGGCTTTAGCTCCAGACTATCGATATAATCAAAAAAGTACTTTTGCTCATGGGCATCATACATTCCCGGATCTATGATGATTGCTTCCTTGTTTTGGTTGAATACTATATAAGTGTTCTCCTGAAAAGGATTGAATGTAAATGACTGTACATGCAGCATAGAGATAATTTTTATTTGAGGCTATCGATGATGGTATAATAGTAAGAACCATAACCGGCCCACACACCGAGGGCACCATTGGAGATATTTGATTGGATTTTGGTAGGTGCAGCGAATGGGTTACCCACACTACCTGCGGCAAATGCCAGTGTTTCCCAAAATCGATATACTTGCTTGTCGATAGCAGACCATTTTACAGTGACGGTATCTCCTTTCATTACATAGCCAATATTTTGAAATTCTTCGTTGGTATAATTTCTATTGCGATCAAAGCCCATAGATATCGTGATAGGTACTCTGAGACCATTAATGATATTATCATCATACGTAGCGCCAAAGGATGTTAAGAAGACTTCGGCAGTGGAATCCTTCTGCATCTTTTGTCTGCGAGTTTCTAGGCGAACACAATTACCTAGGGTGTCAGGGTCTTTGTACATGGCTTTGATAATACTGAATTGGGTTTCTTTGCCGGGTACCGGCTCTAAGCGAAGCGAATCCAACCCGGTCGATTCTGGAATTTTGGTAATTGACTCGTACTGTTTTCCCTCAAATTGGATGACTAATCGATACAAATGATTTAGTTGCCCTTTAATCAGATTAGAAGCAGGATTGGTAAAATCGGGTGCATAGACGCCAAAGCTAAATCGCTGCCCACCAACCAAAGTATCCAAGGAATATTCTCTGAGATTTTGTGAAATACCGGTCGTAATATCTGTAACCGTGATGTTGGCATTGCGCAAATACTTCACTGAATTAAAATCTATTTTGTCAAAAAAACCAATGCTATTGGTCAGAATTACATAAGGCAACTCTCCTTTTTCGATCACACCCTCAACCACTACTTGTTTTTCGGATTCGACCAAAGTCATATTCAAATCCTTTTCACAGGAGGCAAAAAGGAGTATTATTGTAGAAAGAACTATTTGAAAAAATGCAAATCTCATTATTTTTTCCATTTTATGGTACAGCCTATAGCTTTAGTAAAATTCACTGTTGGCTTGCCACCGCCAATCAACTCGGCGATTGCTTCTTCTACATATCGATGTTGGATTTCTTCTTGTTCGTTGGAATTATCATCGATAGCTCCTATGTATTCCACCACCAGTTGATTCGCCTCGTTGCGAGCCAGTAAGTATACGTGAGGTGTACGAGTAGCACCATACATTTTAGCGACACGCTGAGTTTCATCGTGCAAATAGGGAAACCGAAATCCTTTTTCCTGAGCACGTTCTACCATATTCTCGTACGAATCAGCAGGATATGCTACGGCATCATTGGGGTTGATGGCAATGACTGGAAAGCCTTGTGGTTCAGCTATTTCATTAAGAGCTATAATTCTGTCTTCGTAAGCCACTGAATAAGGGCAGTGGTTGCAAGTAAAAATCACAATAAATCCTTTTGCATCTGATTTTTGCGACATAGAAAACATCTCCCCTGTAATGTTCTTCAGCGAAAAATCAGCAGCGATATCGCCAGGTTTGTAACCCGAAGTTTTTTCCTCTTTTTTTTGTGCTATTACTTGCAATGAGATTACAAGAAGCAAGATTAAACTCAATAATTTTTGTGTCATTTTGATATTGTTTTTTTTATTTCAGAATCTAATTCAGCAAAGCTTATTTCTTTTTCCAGCACGACTCTTTTCTGTCGCTTATTATTAATAATCAATGTAAAAGGGATAGCCCCTGTCCATCTGCTGTCTACTTCATCGATCCAGTCCAAACCCTTTTGAGCAAAGAGATACACCTCACTGTTGATACCTTTCTTCACCACAAAAGGGATTAACTTAGTATCTAATTCCTTCATATTATCCAAACTTAGCAGAACTACTCTAATTTTTTGGCTTCGGTATTTTTCTCTAAGCTTTTCAAAATAGGGAATTTCAGCTACACAGGGGACACACCAAGTCGCCCAAAATTTGATCACATAAGTTGTATCATTGCTATTTGATACAAGCTTTTTATACCAATCCAAATCCACCGTTTTTATTTCTTGTATAGGTTGAGCCGAAGCAACACCTCCATGCATGACAAGGAGGGCACTTATCAAAAGTAAAGTCTTTGCAAAGCGTGCGTATATACGATGCATGTCCATGTGCCACAAATGTACACCACGATTCACGTCTCTATTACTTTTAACAAAAAACTAATCTTTTATACGCCATAGTATCAGATAATCAATTCCAGCAAAAACTAACTTATCCGGTAGTAGTTTTGCGGCTCAGATGCAAGCCTCTCGATTACTCAATGCCTACAAAGGAATATCCAAAGAAATATGGCTATTGGCCATTGCCATGCTAATCAACCGATCCGGCTCTATGATCCTTCTCTTCATGAGCGTTTACCTCACTCATCAAAAACATTTTACGCTATCACAAGCCGGAACCATTATGTCATTATTCGGACTTGGCTCCTTACTGGGGGCTTACCTTGGCGGAGTCCTCAATGACAAAATTGGTTTTTTCTACACCATGATACTCAGCCTCGTACTAAGTGGCATAACAATTATATCACTCGGATTTCTCAATAATTTTTATTTCATCGCCACTGCCACCTTTCTAGTCACATCCACCGGCGATATGTTTCGCCCTGCCAATGCCGCCTCCATCAGTAGCTATGCCAAGCCCGAAGCCTACACACAAGCTATTGCTCTCAACCGCCTGGCGATGAATATCGGATTTGTCATAGGCCCTATGCTCGGAGGATTTTTAGCCGGCATCAATTATTTCTACCTATTCATCGCCGATGGGCTCACCTGCATCAGCGCAGCGCTTTTTATTTATCTGGCCCTTCCTGCCAAAAAACATCAAAAGGCAAGTCACGAAAACAACACATCGTATTTCACCGTACTGAAAGATAAGCCCTACATGCTATTCCTCTTCCTATGTATGATTTATGCCGTTTGTTTTTTTCAGTTACTCACTGCCCTTCCACTCTATTACAAAAAAGTATACCACTTACCCGAAAGCTCTATAGGATGGCTTATGGCACTCAATGGAGCAGGTGTAGCCATACTTGAAATGTTTTTTATCTATTATGTCAAAAATCGTTGGCCTGAAAAATTACTCATACAATGGGGTATCCTACTCCTCATACTAGCGTTTCTGACACTGAATACCGGTCATTATTTGGGATTACTCATCATCAATATGATACTACTCACTCTCTCCGAAATGGCCGCCATGCCATTCATGAGCACATGGAGTATGAAAAGTGCCAAACCTTCTAAGATGGGGCAATATATGGCATTGTATAGCATGAGTTGGTCACTCGCTCTCATTATCGCACCCTATATGGGCACCCGCATCATACATCGATACGGATACGATACACTATGGTATGTTGTCGCTACACTAGGGCTCATCACCTTCATTGGCTTTCGGCTCACACACGCCAAAGATCAACAAATGCAGGTCGAGAAACCACAATAATAATCCTTACACTATTAAAAAAAATTCTGGGCGGCAAACACGCTATCCGCTTCAAGTCCTCATGAGGGAGACTGTTCTACCTGGTCGTGTAGCCGGCTCCGTGCCTCCGCCCCCTCCACTCCCGGCATCACTAGCCTCCCTCCCTGTGGGCTATCCGCTCCTATCGTTGCCGCAGCTCCCGGTATCGAATATACTTCGCCTCTGTGGCATACTATCTTCATACATAATTCATGCCCTATCCTCAATCCACACCATTCGCTACAAGCTCTTCACCACTATTATAAAAAGCATCACCACTCCGACAATGTATTACCCAATCACCTTAATAACACCTTCAAGTATTGCACTTTGTGGTTTACCTCCTCCATGCATATACACTTCCGTGCATGGGTAAACGTTACCACCTTGCAAAAACTGCGTTAATTTTCAAGGACTATCACAAATACAGCACACAAAAAGTATATTTGCTGACTTTCATATTTATAATGAAGAAATACTGGTGGAAAATTCTTTGTGTATTATTGATGTTGTACATCCTTACCGCCGGATTACTCTTTCCTGTACCCGCCATACCTAAGCTCAATGAATCAGCTCGCAACCTCTACTATCATGTGCCTATGTGGTATGTGATGATTGTTTGCTTTTTGGTATCATCGATATATGCGATTCGTCACCTTCGCAAAAATTCTATAGCAGACGATCTTCGTTCACGCGAATTCGTGAATGTAGGCATAGGATTTGGCATACTTGGTATGCTCACAGGCATGGAATGGGCAAGTGTAGCTTGGGGTTCCCCCTGGAGTAATGACCCAAAGCAAGTTGGCGCAGCATTATGCCTATTGGTATACTTCGCCTATGCTGTACTTCGCCACTCTATCAAAAACAGGCTACAACAGGCTCGTCTCAGTGCCGTATACAACATCTTTGCCTTCGCATTGCTTGTTCCCTTGCTATTTATTATTCCAGCACATTTCAAATCACTGCATCCAGGTACCGATAGCAAACCTTTCGAAGCACTTTATTCCCAAGCATCCGCTTTTCGCAAAGTATCCGTACCTGCTATGTTCGCATGGATATTATTGGGCATATGGATTTATGATATACGCATTCGCACCATTCGCCTATCCTCACCCGAACTTTTCAAAAAAAGCCCCCAACACTCATGATTAAATGGCAAAGCATAATTACAATTATATTGGCGTTACTACTTAGTTTTCCTAGTATGGCGCAAGAAATGAATAATTCGGTAGAAATGGCTGACATACTCCATCAAAATGGGAAAATATACCTTGTATTATTAGTGGTGCTGACTATCTTTGCCGGCGTTCTGGTGATGTTATTCCGCATTGAACGCAAACTTCTCCAACTTGAAAAAAAACAATTACATTCACAAGCCTAAATTCAATCTTTTTTTATCAACTCCATAATTAAATTATAACAATGGCAAAAGCATCTAAAACAGCGCAAGAGCACTACAGCTTTTTTCAGAGCGTAGAGCGCAATTTTGACAAAGCAGCTCCATTTACCAACATCAAGGATAAGGGTATCCTAGATCAAATCAAAGCATGTAACAGTGTGTATCGTATGCGCTTCCCCGTCAAAATCGGCGACAAAGTGGAAGTAATTGAAGCTTACCGTGTACAACACTCCCACCATAAGCTTCCTACTAAAGGTGGTATTCGCTACAGTACCGAAGTAAACCAAGATGAGGTAATGGCTCTTGCCGCCCTAATGACTTACAAATGTGCCATTGTCAATGTACCCTTTGGTGGTGCTAAAGGCGGTATCAAAATAGATCCTAAATTGCTTACGGCCTATGATTTAGAAAAAATAACCCGTAGGTATACGGCTGAGCTAGTGAAGAAAAACTTCATAGGACCCGGCATCGATGTACCTGCTCCCGACTATGGCACCGGCCCTCGCGAAATGAGCTGGATCGTAGATACCTATATGAGCCTAAACCCAGGCGAAATAGATGCTGCAGGCTGTGTGACAGGCAAACCCGTAACTCAAGGTGGCGTAAGAGGACGTACAGAGGCTACCGGTCTTGGTGTATTTTATGGTGTACGCGAAATGTGCAATGATGCCGAAATGATGAAAAAAATGAAAATGTCCGTAGGCCTTAGCGACAAAACAGTAGTCGTACAGGGCTTAGGTAATGTAGGATATCATGCCGCTAAATTCTTCCAAGAAGGAGGAGCTACCATAGTAGGTATCGCCGAATATGAAGGAGCTATCTATAACCCCAAAGGGCTGGATTTAGAAGCCGTAGTTGCACATCGCAAGAAAACGGGCTCTATCTTGGACTTCCCGGGAGCAAAAAACCTCAAAAAATCATCTGATGCCCTTGAATTGGCGTGCGATATATTGGTACCAGCTGCATTGGAAAATGTAATCAATGGTGGCAACGCAGACAGAGTCAAAGCCCGTATTATCGCAGAAGCGGCTAATGGCCCATTGACGCCGGAAGCTGATGCTATACTTAACAAAAAAGGTACTGTGGTCATACCTGATATGTATATCAATGCAGGCGGTGTAACTGTATCATACTTCGAGTGGCTCAAAAACCTGAGCCATGTACGCTACGGACGTATGGAAAAACGCTTCAGTGAAAACATGAACAACAATATCTTAAACTCTATTGAAAACATTACAGGTAAGAAAGTAAGTGCTGCCGAACGTAGAGTGATCCTTCATGGACCTGATGAGGTAGACTTGGTATACTCTGGACTTGAAGATACCATGATCGGTTCTTATCATGAAATCAAAGATACATGGCTTGGCAACAAGAAAATTGCTGATATGAGAACTGCCGCTTTTGTGAATTCAATCAACAAAGTAGGCGTTTCTTATATGGAATTGGGTATTTTCCCATAGTCTTTCAACCAACTTTTTTTTCAAAAAGAGGCTCCTTTGAGCCTCTTTTTTGTAGAATCTACTTTTTTTTTGAAATATATACTAAAATATTTCATGTATTAAAAGGAATTACCTACCTTTGCACTCCCAAAATCTTACGTCAGATGCAAGAAGCAATCAAATACATTCACGGCCAACTAAACACCTCTAAAGAAACACCAAACTTCAAAGCTGGTGATAGCGTGACTGTTAACTATAAAATTCAAGAGGGTAACAAAGAACGTATCCAACCTTTCAAAGGTGTCGTTATCAAACGTCAGGGTACCGGCAATACACAGTGCTTTACCGTTCGTAAAATGAGTGATAATATCGGTGTAGAACGTACCTTCCCTTTACACTCTCCCAACATCGAAAGTATTGTAGTGAACAAAGTAGGTCGTGTACGTCGTGCTAAGTTATTTTATCTTCGCGATCGTCAGGGTAAATCTGCTCGTATTAAAGAAAAACGTATTAACTAATTCCATTTTATTTAGACATATAACCATCCCTCTCGGGATGGTTTTTTACGTTATATATCAATGAACTTCAGACATTATCGCGAACGTGGCAGCCGGATAGTAGTGGAGAGCCCACAGCCGATGGTGCTAGTGAGGCCATAGCCGGTGGGGGCGGAGAAACGGAGCCACTACGGGCTATAGGACTCACAGCACCAGCGGCGAGGACTCGCAACGAATAGCCGTGCATGCCCCAAAAATAGTAGGCAGAACAATTTAATTGATTGGCAATGAAGCGAAAAGAGAATACTCAGCGGAGATGTGGCTATACTTTATCGCATTTTTTGATATTTAATGCTTGAAATTTGATTTTTTGACGAAAAAACGATAAATTTGCTCTATAAGTTTTTAATAAAATGACGACATTGAATGCACTCATGCTGAGCATGCCCGGAGGATCAGAATGGATTCTTATAGTATTGGTAGTCCTCTTGCTGTTTGGAGGTAAGAAGATTCCTGAATTGATGCGCGGACTAGGCAGAGGTATGCGTGAGTTCAAAGATGCGAAGGACAATATTAAGAGTGAGATAGAATCCGGAATGAAGGAGAAGGAGTAAGTATTACAATCACTAATTTAATCAGGGGGGGAATGACTAAAAACAAAGTTATTATAGTATTAACATCTTTAGCATTTGCTGTGCTATGTAGCAATATGACGTTGGCCAACAAGCGCGATTCGGTAATCACCATGAAAATTGATCCAAATTCGTTGCCTAAAAATGCCAATATTATACGGCAAAGGGATGAATTGAAACTCACGGGTGAAGATAGTGCTCGACTAGTGGTAAAGAAGGTGACAGATATGACTGAACGCCCCAGAAGCCACGCTAATCTTCATGTCAATAAGTCGGTCTATGGCCAGCACACCGATTTTATCGTTGATTATGTGAAGAATTATCACACGAATCATGGTAGTCGGCTGGATAGAATATATAGCAATAATCGTGGCTACTTTAAGCTAATCGACAATGTGATGAAGAAATATAATCTTCCGAGAGAGTTGCGTTCGTTGGCAATCATCGAGTCAGCCATGAATTGTAATGCAGTGTCGCCGGTGGGAGCTGTGGGGCCTTGGCAGTTTATGCAAGGTACAGCTCGTATGCTCGGTCTGCGCTGCGATGGCACATTGGACGAGCGACGAGATTTTTACAAAAGTACCCATGCGGCAGCGAAGTATTTGAAGTATCTTCATGATATGTTTGGCGATTGGCTGTTGGTTATTGCTTCTTACAATTGTGGACCTGCACCTGTGCTTAGAGCGATCAATTCGGGTATGGGAAGAAGTTTTTGGGATATCAAACCCAAACTACCGAAAGAAACTCAAAATCATGTGATGGCGTTTATCGCTACCACTTCTTATCTTGATCGTAGTGCTAATCCGCTTGCCATGGGCGAAATACCCAAAGGTGCAAAAGCACCAAAAGCTGATTTTTCTAATTTATCGAGTGGCTTTGCCATGGCAGATGATGTTGTAGATGATGCTTCTAAACCGCAAATTTCAAAAGAAGAAATGGATCAGGTTGCTATACTTCGAGTAAAAGGCAATTATAAATTGGCGGCTATATCCTCTATCTTGGAAGAAGACCATGCCAAATTGAAACGTTGGAATCCTACTTTTGATGAAAGTATAGCGAATGCCGCTGCACCGGTCAAATTGCTGATACCTATCACTAAAATAGAGCAATTCATCATTTCTAAAGAGAAAATTATTCAAGAATCTCGTAAAGGTTAATCTTGTATGCCGAGATACTTTATCGAGCTTGCTTATGATGGCTCTAATTTAAATGGGTTTCAAATCCAGGATAATGAGCCTACCGTACAAGGATATGTCAATGATGCTTTGTCGACATTATTAAAAACGCCCATTGAAACCACCACATCCAGCAGAACAGATGCCGGAGTACATGCACTTCAAAATTTTTTACATGCTGATATAGAGCAACCTATACCCAATTCCGTCGTCTATAATCTCAATGCCATACTGCCACCAAGCATTGCTATAAAAAATATCTACCTTGTACCTGATGATGCTCATGCCCGATTTGATGCACGGTATCGAAAATACGCTTACAAAATTCACTTTAGTAAAAATCCATTTATTCTCAATAAATCGTTTTACTATCCCTTTCGTGTAAATTTTGAATCTTTACATACTACAGCCGCAATTATTAAAGAGTATCAGGACTTTACTTCTTTCTCCAAAAAACATACCGATGTAAAAACCTTCATTTGCCGTATTGAAGAATCTTACTGGGAACTCAACGGAGACTCTTACACCTACCACGTACAAGCAAATCGATTTCTGAGAGGGATGGTCAAAGCACTGGTAGGCACCCAACTTCGAATTGCTCGCAATGGCACTTCTCCTAACCAAATTCGAAGTATAATTGAATCCCAAAATTGTCAACTGGCCGATTTTAGTCCCCGGTCTGAAGGCCTATTTCTAGAGAATGTGATCTACCCCGATGAGCTATTGGCAAATCCACTACCCCATCGATAAGGTACATCATTACATTTGTAGCATCTTTGTGTCGAAACTATGATTATTTATCCCGATAATTTACCGAATCTATTAGATTTTCCGTCCATATTGCATGAACTGTCTGTCCTTTGCATAAGCCCCAAAGCGGCCGAGAAGGCACTAGAATTACAGCCCAAGCATTCAAAAAAAATAATTGAAACTTCTTTGTTCGAAACCAGAGAGTTCCTTCTCAGCCTTCAACAAAAAAATTCTGTCCCTCTCTCTCACTATCCCGATATTGATAAAGAACTCATTTTACTGAAAGTAGAAAATGCCGTACTTCAAACAACTCAGATTCATAAGCTCCGAAAACTTATCGCATCCTGCAACGAACTGATTCTGTTTCTTAATGACAAAGAAGATATCTTTCCACATCTTGTACAGAAACTTTCACATATCGAAAAAGACCAATTTCTCACCGAATCTATCAATAATGTCATTAATACTGATGGAACCATTAGAGACGACGCCTCAGAAACATTAAGCTTTATACGAAAGCAAATTCAAGAAAACAGAAAACACATTGACCGTGTGTATCGAATCCACATACAAAGATTACGAAAAGAAGGCCAACTCGCCGACATAGAAGAAAACTACATCAATGGGAGAAGAGTACTAGGCGTCTTGGCCGAATACAAAAGAGAAAACAAAGGCATCATGCAGGGCCAATCATCGAGCGGCAAAATCACCTACATTGAACCTCAAAATGCAGTTGAACTGAACAACGATAAATTAGCACTAGAAGAGGACGAACGAAAAGAAATTCACCGGATTCTTCAACAGCTAACCGATATCATAAGACCTTACAAATCTTACCTGAAAGATATGCAAGACTGCATGATCGAATTTGATTTATGCGCAGCCAAAGCCAAACTTGCCTTGCAAATGAATGCTACAGTACCCGTCCTGAGTGAATCGAATAGTCATATTCAACTGACAAACGCCTTTCATCCACTGTTGTATCTGCAAAACAAACGCAATCAAACTACCACAGTACCCTTTAGCTGTACCCTCGACCAGGAGAAACGCATCATGGTTATCAGCGGACCCAATGCAGGCGGCAAGTCTATCACCCTAAAAACAATAGGACTGCTTCAATTGATGCTGCAAAGCGGACTCCTGATACCCGCTTCTGCCAGAAGTGAAATGGGCATCAAACAGCAACTCATGGGCGATATCGGCGATAGCCAAAGTATAGAAGATGGACTAAGCACCTATAGCTCTCGCCTGCTTAAAATGAAGCAAATGATCAAAAAATCAGATGCCAATACCCTCTTTCTCATCGATGAATTTGGCACTGGCAGTGATCCCGATCTTGGTGGTGCACTCGCAGAAGTTATCCTCAATCGCTTGGCCAACAGTGGCGCACAAGGTGTCGTCACCACGCACTTCACCAACCTTAAACTACTGGCCAATCATCACGACTCCGTGTTCAACGCTTGTATGCTTTTTCATCTTAATACCCTGAAACCATTGTACCAACTACAAATCGGTGAGCCGGGGAGCTCCTTTACTTTCGAAGTAGCCGAAAAAATAGGTCTACCTCTCGATATCATTCATGAAGCCAAAGAAATACTCAGCAGCGACAAAATAAAAATGGATAAACTGCTACATCAACTTCAAAAAGAAAAAAATCAAATCCTCAAGTTAAAACGTGATTTGCAAAAACAAATGAGCAAAACTACCGCCGAAAAGCGCGAATACATCGAACTCACCGATATGCTCGAAAATACACTCGAAAAAACAAGAGCGAATAGAGATGAACGCCAAAAACTCATCGAATATGGCAAGAAATTGTATCAACTCACCCAAGAGTGGATCGACAACAAAGACAAAAAACCCATCATCCAAAAATTCATCAAACTCGCCGGATACGAATACGCCCTAAAAAAACAACGAGAAGCATTTGAAAAAACAGAACAATACAAAGTCAAAAAAATAGCCGCTATCAGCGACAAAATCAGCATTGGCACCAAAGTCAAAATTATGAATAGCCGAGAAACCGGCATAATACAGTCTCTCAACAACCAACGCGCCACCGTGCGTATCGGACGAATCGATATCAATATAGGTATCGAAAAACTCGAACCCTACTCCGAAAAACCAGAAGGTAACGAATAATCTAATCTACTATGTTTATAATCTATGCTTGACTACCGCCAATTCAACACTACCTTTGTACCAATTTTATTACTACATGTCCCATTCCGAATCTTTACAAGAACTACTCCAAGACAAAAACCTCGACCCGAGGCTACTTACAATTGCCAACAAAGTCATCCAACAAGAGCGCATCACCGACGAAGAAGCCATTACACTATTCCAAATAGGCGAAATAGGATATCTGGGCACACTTGCCAACTATATTCGTGAACAAAAACATGGACTCAAAACCTATTTCAACCGAAATTTTCATATAGAACCTACCAACGTATGCGTCTTTAGCTGTGCCTTCTGCTCTTACTCCCGACTCTACAAACATCGAGAAGACGGCTGGGAACTCAGTATTGACCAAATGATGCACATCGTCAAAAAATACGACCATCAGCCCGTCACCGAAGTACACATCGTAGGAGGCGTACACCCCAAAATGGATCTCGACTTCTTTTGCGAACTGCTTAACTCTATCAAAAAACATAGACCCGACCTACACCGCAAAGGCTTCACAGCCGTAGAGCTCGACTATATGTTTCGCAAAGCCAAACTCACCCGTAAAGAAGGACTGGAAAAACTACAACAAGCAGGCTTACAATCACTACCCGGTGGTGGCGCCGAAATATTTGACCATTCCATAAGAGCGCAAATCTGCGCCGACAAAATAGATGGCGACGGCTGGCTCGATATCCATCGCACCGCACACACACTTGGCATGCACAGCAATGCGACCATGCTCTATGGCCATATCGAAAGCTACGCACACAGAGTCGATCACATGTCCAAACTCCGCAATCTCCAAGACGAAACCAAAGGGTTCAACTGCTTCATTCCACTCAAATTTCGCAACCAGGACAACGACATGAGCCACATCCCCGAAAGCTCCGTTATCGAAGACTGCAAGACCTATGCCATTGCTCGCATCTATCTCGACAATATCCCTCACCTCAAAGCCTACTGGCCTATGCTAGGTCGCCATCAAGCTCAAATGATGCTTCACTTCGGCGTCAACGACCTCGACGGCACCATCGACGACAGTACCAAAATATACTCCATGGCAGGCAGCGAAGAGCAAAACCCGTCTCTCTCCACCCAAGAGCTATGCTCACTCATACAGCAAGCCGGACGCATCCCCGTAGAACGCGACACGCTCTACAACGAACTCATCATTCACAGCTCCGAAACGGAATCCATAGCCTAAAATTAATAAATAAAATAGTGACACGTGGGGCTATCAACCCACTGCACACATCCTCTTCGTCCCGTCCCTTACGGGGTCCGCTCTCGCTTCCGTGCTCCGCAAGCTTCGCACCGCCTCCTGCGTCGGCGCCCTTCAGGCACGGCAGCCATTCAGCATAGTAAGGAGTCTCAACAGTCTGTACGACCTACTTAGCATTCATTTTTCGACGAATGTTTAATTAACGACTCCAATTGTTGCAACTCCGAAGGAGTCAAATATCGCCACTTACCCACCGGCAGACTACCCAAATGTATATGCATAATCCTAGTTCGCACCAGCGTCTGCACCTCATAACCAAAATGAGCACACATCTTTCTGATTTGCCTATTCAAACCCTGTTTTAATATAATTCTAAATTTTCGACCACTTTCAATTTTCACCTTACATGGCAATGTTATCTGGCCATCTACCGGCACCCCACCCGACATACTGCGAGCAAAATCCGGCCCCAACTGCTTATTCACTGTCACCACATACTCCTTCTCATGATTATTGCCTGCTCTCAATATTTTATTCACCACATCCCCATCATTCGTCAACAGTATCAGCCCCTCCGAATCCTTATCCAATCGCCCCACCGGAAAAATTCGCTTGGGAAAATTCAAAAAAGAAATAATATTCGTCTTATCCTGCAAATCCGTAGTACACGTAATACCCGCAGGTTTGTTCAACACCAAATAGACCGATTGCTTTGTCGACTTTTTGAGCAATTCATCATCCACCCATACCTTATCACCCGCCAGCACTCTGGATGAGGCCACTGCCACATTCTCATTGATCATCACCCTGGCCTGCTCCACCAGTTTATCCGCTTCACGTCTAGAACAATACCCCGTGGAGCTGATATATTTATTTATCTGCACACCTTCTATCGTCGCACCAATCGATGCTTTGTTATGCTTCTTTTTCATCATTCTCTGATTCTTCTTCTATAAAAACTAATATATCCTTTCCAAAACACTCTATGTGATTTACCAAAAAGTCTATTGGGCTTGCTCCCACTTGCTTGTACAAAAACAACAAATTTTCTTTGCGCTCCTGCAAACTATTTGAAGGAAACAAAGCCGACTTTATCGAAGTCAATACCTGCACCAAATCCGCATCCTTACGTTTCAAAGAGGCAATTAATTTCGTGTCTAATCGTTGCCATATTGACTCCATCTTCTTTATATGTGCTTCTCCGCTCTGCTTCATTGGCTCAGATATAGTTCCCAACAATGCCACTAAGCGAGAAGCCAAGTCAGCGTACTCATCATAAAGATTAGCAAATTGCTTTGCCGCATCTTGGGTATTCATTCTTTTGCGAAGAGCCAAATCAATGTGCTCAAATATATCGTCTATACCCCATTCGTACTTATTCATCTTATTAGATATACGAGCCGGTATCCATTGTATTGAATTACGAAGAAGCAATAAAGGAAACGCTACTTGGTAATAATCAAAAATACACTTCTGTTGCATCCAATAAGCCAGCTCGCCACCACCACCTACAAAAGCCAGATTCGGTAATATAGATTCCTGATAAAGTGGCCGAAGCATTACATTTGGCGAAAATCGATCCGGATGCATCCGTACTTCCTCCTCTAACTCTTGCTTCGTAAATGAAATAGACGTATTTACAACATGCCACTTATCGCCGGAGCGCTCTATTCTCTCTCTCATGCCTTCCTGAATATAAAACAAATTAATCTCTCGAGGGCTAGCCTGAATATGATACTCAGAAGACAAAAAAGCCAAAGTTTCTGCGCTCACTTGCGATACTCTCTCGTGTAACAATTCATCTAATATGACAGTAGAAAATGAGCTTTTAAGTACTGAATCATCTGCATCCACAATGACAATACCCCAGTTACCAAATAGCTCATTCACCACTACTCTGCAAGCATCCGCAAGACTTTTATTAGATCGATATGCTTTCGAAAATAAAGATAGCAAGTCTTGCTCCGATTTTACACTGGTGTTAAAGTAAGAAGCATACTCGTCAAAAAGCCCATTCATGTCTGTGGTACTCATCCTGCCGCAAGGTCCGGTCTGAGTAGTTGCCCAACGAAACAACTGCCCATCGTAATGAAAACTTCCAATTTCATCTACATCATTATCTTCAGAGCCTATATAGAAAATCGGTACAAATTCAAAGTCCGGATACTGCTGCTTACAGCTGTATGCTAATCGAATTGTATGTGCAATCTTATAAATAAAATATAAATAACCGGTAAATACACTTGGTTGATGGGCCGTACACACCGTGTAGGTATTGTGCCACTGCAACTTCTCCATATTCAACTTTACGCTGTCGGAAATCGCTATGCCTTCGTATTGCGCTACTAATCTATTGTACAAGTTCATCCTGGCAACTTCACTGAAATGCTTTTTTTCAAGTTGGTTTCCGATTGCATCCAGCGAAGGAAAATCAGTGATATAAGGACTTAAATGCGCCTCTTCATTCAGATAATCTTTAATGAGATTCGAAAAATAAGAAGTCGAATCAATAGAATGATGTTTTAGTCGAAATGATTTCATAAAGTAATACCATCTTTCATGTGAAGAGATCGATCAGACATCGCCGCTAGCTCCTCATTATGCGTAACCAGTATGAATGTTTGATTTAATGCATGTCGCAATTGATTAAGCCAATCAAAAATTGCCAAGGAATTTTGCGTATCTAAGTTGCCGGTAGGCTCATCGGCCAATACGATAGCCGGGTTATTGATAAGCGCTCTGGCTATGGCCACTCTCTGCTGCTCTCCTCCCGACAGCTCTGCGGGTCGGTGAGTTGCTCTGTCTTCTAACTTGAGTAATCGAAGTAATTCCATCGCCTTTTTTTCTGCCTCTTTTTTGGCTAAGCCTGCTATCCATGCCGGTACACAAATATTTTCAATCGCCGAAAATTCTGGAAGCAAATGATGGAATTGGAAGATAAAACCTATATGTTTATTTCTGAAGTCCGATAATTTTCGACTTGAAAGTGTTAAAACATCTATATTATTTATACGTAAGCTACCCTTATCCGGTTTTTCTAAGGTCCCCAATATATGAAGCAAAGTACTTTTGCCTGCGCCTGAAGCCCCTACAATACTGAGTATTTCACCTTTATGCACCTCCAGGCTAACTCCCTTGAGAATATCCAATTGGTTGTAACTCTTCCAAATATTTGTTGTGGATAACATAGTGCAAACATAAAGATTTGGTGGATATAAAAATCATCTTACATTTGCGCAAACATTGAAAACTATTAAAAAAAATAAAATATGTTCTGGAGTTTAGAATTAGCATCCCACTTAGAAGAAGCACCCTGGCCCGCTACCAAAGATGAGCTAATCGATTATGCGATTCGCTCTGGGGCTCCTATTGAAGTTATCGAAAATCTTCAAGAGCTCGATGACGAAGGAGAGGCATATGAAGGTATAGAGGATATATGGCCCGACTACCCTACCCAGGAAGATTTCTTTTTCAACGAAGACGAATATTAAAGTTACAGCACCCAGCAGGGTGCTTTTTTTTGCTTTATCGATGACTATGGATACTTGCTTCCAAAGATATTTTCTCATCGCCTTCTACGTAGGGTAAGTAATTGACAATGAATTGAAACATTTCATCGCTGGTACGCATACTCCCATTATTATCTTTTACTACTCTTGGCGGGCTGAAAGGATTAAATGGATTGTCTTTGGTATTATCAAACTCACCTATTACTATGATGGTACTACCTGCGGGGATTTTGACAGGATGGATAAAGGTGTAAAAGTATTGCCAGTTAAAATTCCATGAAGGAATTTTGATGAGCCTTATAGTATCTTGTGAAGGAGTGAGGGCAAAGGCATGAAAACTTTTTCCCAAAAGGTGCATGTGCGGATTAATGGTAATGAGCGATATATCTTTTGGTATAAAGAGCGACGTAGTGTAGGTGCTAATTTTGTTAGGAGGTATGATAAGTGGCGGTACGATAGGCGAGACACCTAGCGTGCCCATTTGAAACTCTTGTAATGGACGTCGGGGAGTAGAGCGTGCATAAAACAGATTGATATAAGAGCTATCCCAAACTGTCTCATCGGAAGGACCGTAGTGCAAATCGGCAAGCAAGAATGCATTTTTTCGGTTTACTTTCCAGCCACCAATCCCTTCGGGATACACTTGAGCTATCACACCGGGGAGGTAATTCACTATGGACTTGATCATGGTAGGATACGAACCATCATCGTGCAATAATCCAATATTTCGATATGCTGTTCGTATAGTGGTGTCATGTCTGATATCGGTGACCCAATTCCCATCCCATACATTTTTCTTTTTGTCGTAGTCGTAGCGAACCATATCACCATTTACATGATGAACGACCTTGGTATTGCCGGGTACAAATTCTACAGCTCGCAAAAAAGTATCTACTGGCAGTTCAAAGGGAACTTTTATCAATAAAAACTGATCTTTCTCATTGCCAACAATTTGGATAGGTTTTACAGATATTTGCACATCTGGTATTCCCAGAAAAGAGCGATCTGGGAATACAGGCAATGATGGCCATTTGCTGCTATCTCCCTTAGGCATACCTTGAGCTACCCATTGTGCTATGAGGCCTATCTCCTTATCGGTGAGTATATTCTGACCCACATACTGCACATAATGAGGATCAGCAGGCCATGGGGGCATCATCCTGTTTTGTGTGGTATACACGATTTTGTTGGCATGGAGCCTGACATCGTCATAACTCATCAGATTGAAATGCCCCACTTGGTTTGGTCTATGGCAAGGAGTACAACTTCGGTATATGATAGGAGCGATATCTGCATAGCCAGGTTGCTGCGGTGTGGGGCTGCCACATTGGAGGCAGAATGCAGCTAGAAGAAAGAGGAATGATACGTTACGTAAAGTGTTCATTTATTACTCCTTTTTTTGTTGACAATAATACTGGCATTGAGTTCAAATCCTACCAGTATTATCTGCGACACCAGATTGATCCACACTAAGAAGATAATGAGCGTACCTATAGATCCATAAATCTGGTCGTAGTTTACCAGATTATTGACTGCATAAAAGAATCCAAAAGTGATAAGTATAATCAGCAATGTGGCAATAATTGCACCGGGGCTGATCAATTTTAGCTTGGTATCGGTAGAGGCACCATACTTGTAGGTATAAGAAATAGTGAGCAGCAAAGTGATAAAAATGACTAGATAAATAGCAGACTTAATAAAATAGAGGTTTTTCATAAAGTCGAGGGAGAGACTGTTGGCCAGCCATAGTTGCAACATCATCCAGGTGGGTGCGAGTAAGGTAGCCACTATGAGCATGAGGGTCAGTGCTACGGCTACTAGTCGCTGTCGGAGCCAATGGCGTGCTTTGAAGCCGGGGAGCCTTTTTTCGAAAGTAGACATGAGTCCCATCATGCCATTAGAAGCATAGTAGAGAGTGAGTATGACGGAGAAAGAGAGTAGTACATTTTTTTTGTGATGAAAAAAATTATAAAGCATATTGGATACACTCTCTTTCAGCTGTTCGTTGGGCGATATAAGCATAATGATTTCATTCATCACGGTGAGGATACGCTCCTCAGGGAGTGGCAAAAAGGGAATCAGTGTAAAGAAGAATAACAAAAGTGGCGGCAGAGCCATCAGAAAAGAAAATGATATGGCAGATGCTTTGGTATAAAATTTATTGGAAAAGATCTGTTTTCTAAAAAAATTGAATGAATCAAAAAGAGATACCCCCTCGAATCCGGGGGGATAAATCTGCTTTAGCTGATATACGATTCGCTGTACTACAGATGAATGACTGATGTATCGCTCTAAGGGTGTCATGCTGTGCTGCGAAGATAAGAAAAAGCATTGCTTCGCTTAGTATATTCGCTCTGCTTCGCTAGTAATGTGGCCAGAGGCCTCTGTTTGTATACCCTATAAAGGTACCCAATACTTCGCTCAGGTATTGAGCGGACTGCAAAAAAGATGATCATGGATACAGACGATGAAAGCTAGCCCTGATTGCAGCGGTTAGGACGCCGGCGGCACAGAGGCGGACTAGTAGCGGAAAGCAGGACTGTCGAAGAACGATGTGATACCGATGAGCTCCAAAAAGGGTATTTAATCTTTTGAATGCAGAAGTTATTTGATTTATTGACAAGATAGCCAAATAGGCACTATATCAATTAGTGATTTGGGGTAAAGGAGTTTGATTTGGTAATCGTGTTTTTTATCACAAAACTTTGCTCTAAAAAGGTTATATTTGTGACCATAGTACTAAATACAAGAATAAACTAATGCAAGAGAAACTACCATTGACGCGTCAGGAGGTGATGAAATTTTTAGAAAAGAATATCGAACAAGTGGGAGATGATTATCTAAGCAAACCTGAAACAAACTGGCAACCGGCAGACATGCTGCCTCAGTCTCATAATGAGGCTTTTTTTGAAGATATAAAAACGATACAAGGACAAGCAGAAAATCTTAGCTACGACTTACTGGCTGTGCTGATAGGCGACACGATTACCGAAGAAGCCTTGCCTACTTACGAAACCTGGCTGGGTGCTATGGATGGCATATCGCAGCTCGTACCTAACCCTTGGATGAAGTGGATTCGCTCTTGGACTGCCGAAGAAAACAGACATGGCGATGTGCTGAATCGATACTTATACTTGTGCAAGCGTATTGATATGCGCAGCTTTGAGGCATCGACCCAAATGCTGATTGCCGATGGATTTGATATCGATACGCAGCACGATCCTTATCGTACGTTTATCTACACGTCATTTCAAGAAATGGCTACGAACATTTCTCATCGACGGGTAGCTACCCTTGCCAAACAATGTGGCAATACCATTTTGGCTAAAATATGTGGAGTAGTGGCCTCCGATGAAATGAGACATGCAAATGCGTACAAGCATTTTGTGACATCTATATTTGAAATTGATACCAATGAAATGATGTTGGCCTTTGAAGATATGATGCGCAAAAAAATCGTAATGCCGGCACAATATTTACGTGAATTGGGCGAACGCACTAATACCTTCGCCAACTTTAGCGATGCCGCTCAGCGCCTGGGCGTATATACTCAATACGACTATATCGATATCATGCGAAGCCTGATCGCTCACTGGAAAATAGATGGCCTCAGAGGACTCAATGAGCAGGGAGAAAAAGCGAGAGATTATGTAATGGCTCTACCCGACCGGATGCAGCGCATAGCTGATCGTATGAAAAATCCCGAACGAGAGATATCCTTTTCGTGGATTATTGCCTAGTGAATTTGTATTGTTCATACAAAGTTTTCGTTTTACCTTTAACGGTAAATATTGCTGTGTATGTTTGAGATTAGCCCAAAAAATGTATCAGGTGCTTCCAAAAGTACTGTTTCATCATCTGCTATTGCCTATATCAACGACCTTGCTTATCCACTAATTCCGGGCGAAACGATCTTATCGTTCGTACGACGAAACCTCGGCAAAGAGCTTGTCCCTACCTTGTGCGACGCGCCTAATCTTGACCCTTTTGGCTCTTGCAGAGTGTGTAGTGTAGATGTGGCTTTAGTACAAAACGGATCTACCAAAGCAATGGCGTCCTGCCACACTCCCGTGGTGGAAGGCTCTTACATCTATCCTACTAGCGAACGAATACAAAAACTCCGCAAGAATATCATAGAACTAGTACTTACGGATCACCCTTTGGACTGCCTTACTTGCGAGGTCAACAATAATTGTGAGCTCCAAACGGTGGCTGCGCAAGTGGGCATTCGCTCTGTTCGATATCCCGAAGGCAAAAACCATCTCGACAGGAGCAAAGATCTCAGCCACCCTTACATGACTTCCGATTTTAGTAAATGTATCAACTGCTTTCGATGTGTACGTGCCTGCGATGAAGTGCAAGGACAGTTTGTGCTTAGTATGGCCGGTAGAGGATTTGATAGCCACATTGTAAAAGGGAGTAACCAAACTTTCTTTGAAAGCGACTGTGTAAGTTGTGGTGCCTGCGCTCAAGCCTGCCCCACTTCCGCCATTAGTGATGTATTTGAAAGCAAAAGTATTGTGGCCAAAGAGAAAACGCGCACCATCTGTACCTATTGTGGCGTAGGTTGCAACCTTGAAGTAGCTACTATCAATGGCGAAATCAAAAGTATACAAGCGCCCTACGATGCCGAAGTCAACAATGGTCATACGTGCCTCAAAGGTCGTTTTGCCTTTCAGTTTTACAAACATGAAGAACGACTTCGTACCCCTCTCCTACGAAAAAATGGACAACTCGTAGCTGCCTCTTGGGAGGAAGCCTATGACTACATTGCCGAAAAACTGAGCAGTATCAAAGCCAATCATGGCGCCGATGCAATTGGTGCGATCTCCTCGGCCCGATGTACCAATGAAGAAAATTATCTGATGCAAAAATTCATCCGGGTCGTGATCGGCACCAATAATGTAGATAGCTGTGCCAGAGTATGCCACTCCCCTACAGCCCTCGGTATGCAACGTACCTTTGGTACCGGAGCGGCTACCAACTCAGTGGTCGATCTTCAGTATACCGACTGTATCATGGTAATAGGAGCAAACCCTACCGAAGGCCATCCAGTAACTGGCGCTAAAATGAAACAATTTGCGATCAGTGGCAAAACAAGTATCGTAATCGATCCACGAAGAACAGAATTGGCAAAATATGCAACCTATCATCTACAACTCAAGCCTGGCACGAATGTGGCACTACTCAATATGTTGCTTTATTACATCATGCAAGAAGGGCTGGAAGACCATTCCTTTATACAAAATCGTACTGAAGGCTATGAGGACTTCAAAACGCATGTAATGAGTATGGATATCGATGAGCTTGCCGCTATCTGCGGTGTGAACAAAGAGCTGGTACAAAAAGCAGCCATTGCCTATGCATCCGCTCCCAATGCGATGAGCTTCCATGGACTGGGAGTCACCGAACACTCTCAAGGCACCTATACCGTAATGCTTATTGCAGATCTGGCCATGATTACCGGTAATATAGGCCGACGAGGAGTAGGTGTGAATCCTCTCCGTGGACAAAATAATGTACAAGGCGCTGCCGATATGGGTTGCCAACCACATCAAGGGGCCGGATACTATGATGTCACCGTACCGGAATATCATCAAAAGTATCAAGAATTTTATGGCGTAAACCTGCCCGATTATATCGGACTCAAAATACCTCAAATGTATGATGCTGCTCTAGATGGAAAATTCAAAGCTCTCTGGATCATGGGAGAAGATAATGTGCAGACAGACCCTAATACCAGCAAAGTACGGGCTGCCCTCGAGCAGCTTGACTTGCTCGTAGTACAAGAACTCTTCATGACCGAAACCGCACAAATGGCTCATGTGGTGCTACCCGCTGCCTCTTTTCTCGAAAAAAGTGGCACTTTCACCAATGGCGAACGTCGTATACAACGAGTAAACCGCGTAGTAAAACCCATACAAGGCACCAAAACCGACGGAGAAATACTGGTCGATATCATGAATAGAATGGGATACCCTCAAGCCCCCTATGACCCCAAAAACCTGTTAGAAGAAATCTCCCAAATCGTCCCCTTCTTTGCCGGTGTAAAATGGGACGAGCTAGGCGTCAATGGCAAGCAATGGCCTGTACTACCCGATGGGAGCGACACCGAAATACTGCATACCGAAAGCTTCAAATTAGGCAAAGGTCAATTCAAAAAAGCTACATGGATTGAATCAACTGAACTTAGCGAAAACAAAAAAGAGTTCCCTTATATCCTCACCACCAATAGAGAACTCGAACACTACAACTGCGGCGCACAAACCCGACGTACCGGCAATGCCGAAATCCTGCTCGAAGACACCCTCATGATACACCCAATCGATGCCTCTAAACATGGCATAGCACAGGGCGATATGGTGTGTGTAGAGAGCGCCAGAGGCAAAATTGATGTACGAGCCAGAATCAGCGACGAAGTCAACCCGGGTATCCTATCTTCTACATTTCACTTCCCCGAAATCAGTATGAACATTCTTACCAGCTCCGTCACCGATACGGATGCCCTCTGCCCTGAGTACAAAGTATGTGCCGTAAGAATTCGCAAAAGCAAAGGCAAATACAAACACGCCAACACGCAAATGGCAAGCTCCTAATAAGGACTTGCCATTTTATCAATTACGCATATCTACTATCAGTAACTACTATGCTATCGGACACACACACTAAAACATTCAATGTACTTTTACACTATGCAACAACCCACCTTTTGGCAACAAATACTACAATATTTGTTCCTCAGAAAAAATCAGAATAAAGAAAAGCCCAACCTCAACGTGCGATTTATGCATGGCATGAATCGAATATCCATATTCGTATTTCTTATTGCACTCACGATATGGCTTATCAAGTTTTTCACACGCTCCTGAGCTCCTGAGCCAGCTCATACACCTTACCAGCCACCGCCTCACTTACACCCTTCTCTCGCAATACTTGCCTCAACTCGGTGTAGCTCGCTGCTACACTATCTCTATAATCTTTATCATACAATAGTCGGTCTATTTCGCTTCGGAGTTTCTCTACCGTCATATCATGCTGTATCAATTCTTGCACCACCAGCCTATCCAATATCAGATTAACCAATGAGATATACTTCACCTTCACCAATCGCTTCGCGATCCAATACGACAAGGGATGAGCGATATAGCATACCACTTGAGGCACGCCAAACAGTGCAGTCTCCAGCGTAGCCGTACCGGAAGTAACCAGCGCCAATGAAGCACGATGCAATAAGTCATACGTCTGATGCTGAAGCAACGACACCCTTACATCACTCTCTTCAAGAATAGCAGCATACACACTAGCCGGCAGATTAGGCGCCTGCGCTATCGCTACCGAATAATCGCTATACGATTCCACCGACTTCAGCATTACCGGTAGCATCTTCTTCACCTCTTGCACCCTACTCCCCGGCAATAGCACAATCAATTTCTCCGTATTCTCCTGCTTGGGAAGCAAACTCCGAGCTTCATCTACTTGCTCCACAGAAGGGTGACCGACATAATTCGCCTTCTCATAACCATGCTTGACATAAAAATCCTTTTCGAACGGCAAAATGCAAATCATCCGATCTACATACTTCTTCACAATTTCCACCCTACTCTCCTTCCAGGCCCATACTGTAGGCGATATATAATACAAGGTTTTGAATCCCTTACCCTTTGCCCACTTCGCCATACGCAGATTAAAACCGGGGTAATCTACCAGTACCACCACATCCGGATCAAATGCGGTAATTTGCTCCTTACAAAGCCTAAAATTTTTCAAAATCGTACCTATATTCATGAGCACCTCCACAAAACCCATAAAAGCCAAATCCCGAATATGCTTATGCAACTCCACCCCTTGCGCCGCCATCTTATCTCCCCCCCATCCCTCTATCACCGCATCCGCATCTATTCGGCGCAGATGCTTCACCATCGACGCCCCATGCAGATCCCCACTCGCCTCACCGGCTATGATAAAATACTTCATTACACCACATTGAATTTGTAAGCCACTATCACAAGAGCATATACCATAATAGCCACAAACACCCCATTCAGAGTGCTTGACTTCCGTCTATTCTTGTAATACGTAATCAACGGAATCTCCGCAATCATACCCAGCGATAACACCTTCGGAATCATATACCTATTCCTCTTCACCATCATCACATAATCCGCAAGCGACACCTGCTGTGACATAAATTTCAACAAATACAGCATATACATACCCACTAGCGGAACAAGCAGTCCCAATAGTAAACCCAGCCAAAAACTATTCCGTTGCATACGGCAAATATACAAACACAAAAGCAGGCATCAGAACAAAATACCAATTGACCACACAAAAATCAGGGGCTATCAACCCACTTCCATGCCCCATCCATTCTCCGTCCCTTATGGGGTACGCTGTCGCTCCCGTGCTCCGCCTGTAGGCTCCGCACCGGCTCGTACCT
>DAIUCL010000005.1:0-42889 GCA_036846185.1 Chitinophagaceae bacterium | reverse complement strand
GATATTTCCTTCCTATAATTTTTGTTTTATTATGTGCTGTTTCTTCTACAGCTCAAGTCAAAAATAATTCGAACATGTCTGCGGACGATTACTTCCGTTTGGCAAAAATTGAAGCTAATCAAAAAGAGAATTTCGGTTTGGCAGCACGATATTGTCGGAAAGCATTAGAGCTTACCCCTGAAAACTATGATATTCGACAACTATTAGGAAAATGTCTTTTGGAGCTAAAAAAATACGATAGTGCTCGATATGAACTCAAAAGAGTTTGTGATGGATTTCCCCGAAATGTAGACGCAAGGCAGTATCTTGTGAATGTCGAAGTAATGACTGGTCGTTATTCCAGTGCCTTGTGCTATGTCAATGAATTACTCGAAATCCGTCCTTATGCTCGCACCTTATGGCTCCGAAAAATAGCTATCTATAATGAAATGGGTAATCATGCAGAAGCAAAGCGTACTATTCAACGGCTTCTGACCATTTATCCCACAGACTCAGTCGTAAGACGTGTATACAACGATTATTTTCTTGAAGAAGCCGACCGACAACGTAAAATGGGTAATTTCGGTCGTAGTAGAGAGCTCATAGAAAAAGCATTGGAAGATAATCCTAGAGATCTACTTACTGTTCATAAGCAAGTAAATAACTACCTCAATATTGGCCTAAGAGAAGATGCCCTCGGAATAGTAGATAAGGGACTAGCAAACTTTCCTGCTGATCCAATTTTAATTGACAAAAAAGTCGGAATTCTCTCCGAAATGGGACGCTATCAGGAAGCCTTATCCTTTGCAGAAGCGACTATGAAAAAATACCCGAATGCCCGTCTTCGTGCTATTATGACTGAACTTAAGCTGGAGTCTGCAAGATTTTACAATAATACGGATCCTTATGTGCTGTATCAAAAAGTATATGAATCTAATCCGGGAAATGAAGAGGCCTTTAATTATCTTCTCAATAATGCATTATCAAAAGGCTACTACGATGAGGCTGCAACATACCTTAATAGCGCTTTGAAAAGAAATCCAAATGACAAAACACTTTTGTATAAAAAACTGACCTTGCTTGATATGCAAAATAAAACCTTCGAGGCAGAAAAATTAGTCGAAAATTTAGTGCAAAAATACCCAAGTGATGTAGACCTCAAAGAGAGGTATGGAAATATTTTATTTAGACAAGCAAAAGGTTATTTTCAAGACCAAAATTATGAAGAGGCTAGAAAATCATTCGAAAAATTAGGAGCTTATGCTGATTACTCCCAAGTTTCTAATGATTATTTGTATTCCATCGAGTTGGCTCAAAAAAATTATCGTCAAGCTCTTATCCTTATAGACAGACTAATCGCTCGTAATCCTCGCAATGATGATTACTTATTTAAAAAATCAGCTCTACTCGAAGAAATGGGTCGTTATAATGAAGCTATGGCTATCACAAAATCGTTATCCCAACGAAACCCATCAAATAGTTTTTACAAAGACGTCTACGCATCTCAATCAACACCCTACATAAAACAATTGATAGAAGCGGAGAAGTATGATAGTGCCATGTGGGTCATCGACAGACTGCTCGAAAATGATCCGGCTAATTATTTGGCTTATAACTATGCCGTTGGTATTCAGTCCGAAATGAAACAATTCAGAAAAGGAATTGAATACATTGACCGAGCTATGATATACTATCCCGAATCCAAAGAAATGAAACTAAAAAAAGCGGGATTATTGAGTGCGCTTAAAGAATTTGATTATTCAGTGTCCTATCTCGACACTCTACAAAAAGAATATCCTTATAATGATAAAATAAAAGCTAGTTTGGCAGAAGAGTATTTTATAGCTGGAAAAAAAATGGAACGACAAAATAATATTGATTCCGCTATTTACTATTTTAATAATGCCATCGCAGTTTTTCCGGGCGATAGTTTTTCAAGAGTCAAATTGATCAACCATCGCTTGGACAGAAAAGAGTATGATACCGCTTATATGCTCATTCAAGATGGCTTGGATATATACCCTGACAATAATACCTTTTATTATAAAAAAGGGGTACTCATGGAGCAGGTAGAGCAATTTGATAGTGCCTATTACTATATCAAACAAGCCGAAACCGAATATGGCCTTAATTGTAACTTTAATAATTATCTTGACTACTTAAAGGGTAAATCCTACAAAAATCAAGCAGGTGTACAATTCCTTAGATCGTATTTTGATTCTACTCAGATCAAATCATCAATAGCCACATTTGAATACCAACGCCTAAATAAATACAATACCTATGTGTACCGACTTAACTATGCTGCCAGGCCAATAGGTACGGGTATTCAACACGAAGGTGAGTGGTTTCATAAATTCAACAAAAAACTGTTTACCCAGGTTAACCTTGCTGTAGCCAATCGCAATGTTTTTCCAAAATTCAGATTACATGGATCTATTTTTAATACACTCGTGTATGAGTGGGAAACGGAGTTGGGGGCTCGATATGTGCTCCAGCGTAACAATGTTAGTTTACTATCAGGTATTTTCGGCATAGCCAAAACATGGGAAGATGTATGGGTCAATGCAAGAGTATTTTTAATGACTGATTTTAATAAGGCATACAACACCTTATTGCTTCAATCTCGTTATTCCTTCAATATGGGTAATGATTTTATTATTGCAATGGCTTCATTAGGTACTCCGCCCGAAGATAGAGCTTTAGATTTTCAACTGAATACCTTTGTTAATTACGTTACTCGAATGGTAGGAGGAGGCTATCAACACAAAATCAGGCATCGCTCTACTATACTTATTCAAGGCAACTGGTATACGTTTAAAGATAAGGCTGACTATTATGTCAACCAATACAATATCTTTATCAATCTATCCACACGATTCTAGTGCAAATAATATGTATTCAACCAATCATACTATGAAATTTGTTTCTTCGTTTTCCTTGTTTTGTTTTATTGTATTACTCTCTGCTAATCTCCTGTCTTGTGTGCCAGGTGCCAAAGAGTACGTTCTTTACCAAAAAGATGAAATAGTGCCCCTGGTAGCAATCCCCACAAAACCCAAAGGTATTGAGCAAAAAGCAGCAGACTTATTCATAAAACAATTCAAATTAGCTACAGGTACGGATATCAAATTATTGCCCGAAGCCGTCGCATTGAAATCAAGAAAACCCGGCCAACCTATAATTTTTATTGGCAATACAGAAGCGTATAAAAAAGTAGCTCCCGAAATGCAAACAGAAAATGATGGATTCGCTTATGGGCATCATCAAGATTCTTACTTCCTGGCAGGCAAAAAAGGGCTTGGTTTGTTATTTGCAGTCGCAGAGTTTTTTGAAAAATTTACCAACAGCTATTATATCGATTATCAAGAATTACATCATGGTAAAAAAGATCAGATCAATGTACCCGCAGATCAACTTTATACTTCAAATCCCGCTTTTGAATTTCGTCAAGTGTATTTCAGACAATCCGAAGACTATGATTATGCCAATTGGAATAAATTGCACCGACATGATGAATGGTGGTCAATCTGGGGGCATGGTATGCAAAAATACTTAGACGTCAGTCAAGTCTCAGATGCCGAAAAACAACTTTGCTATGCACTCATTAATGGTAAGCGTACTGATGAACAATTTTGTTTTACCTCAGAAGTGTTGTTCAGAACAATTTGTAAAGCAATTGACATCCGAATTGCCAAAAATCCAGATGCCATATTTTTTTCAATCACTCCCAATGATAATACACTCGTATGCCAATGCAATACCTGTACTGCTCAAAATAAAGGAAACAATACCGCCAATTCTGTCGCTGTACTTCTCAACAAATTGGCCAAAAAATATCCCGAATTTTCGTTTACCACGATAGCCTATCTCAATGCAAGCACACCACCTAATTTCTCCCTTGAAAAAAATGTGATTGCCATGCTCAGTACCATCGACTACCCAAAAGGACAACCCATTACCAAAACTAAAAAAGCAGCTGAATTTCAATCGTGGGCAAAATCATGGAAAAAAGTATGTCAAAAATTATATATCTACGACTATACCGTACAGTATACCAACTACTTTGAATTGTTTCCTAACTTGCCATCCTTAAAAGCTGATTTGCTTTATTTCAAAGAGCTGGGCATCAATGGTGTATTCGAGCTAGGCTCCGAAACACATCATGCTGCATTTGACGAATGGAAATCATTCGTTATCGCAAAATTGCTCTGGAACCCTCAGCGCGATCTTGATAGCCTCAAATACCTACTGGCTGAATATGCCTACCCAACTCATATAGATATGATATGCGAAAACTGGACTCGTGCCGAAAATAATATCGCACAAACCGGTAAAACCTTAAATATCTACGGCACTATCAATGAGTCAAAAAGAGCCTACCTCATCCCAGAAGAATTTGAATTGTATTTCTATGACCTTCAAGAACAATATAAGAATATTAACTCCCCCAACGAGCTTAAACGAATGCAAAATGCTTATCTAAGTGCGATTTATACGAAGTTGGAATTGGCTCGTAGCATAGGTGTAGGACTCTATGGATATGCTGAGCAAGCTGACGACGCCTCCTTTACCATCAGCCCCGAAATAAAAAAACTATTGAACTCCCTAGAGGAACTCTCTGCCAAAACCGGCTTTGTACGAATCAATGAGGACGGACGCACCGTACAAGAATACAAACTCGCATGGGAAAATTATATCCTAAACAAAAATCTATCCAATAAGCTAATCGGAAAATCAATTACACTCCTCTCCGAATCTAATGGAGATTACATAGGCAATCCTCAACGAGCACTCTGCGATGGAGCCATAGGCTTCTTGGATTATGAAGTAAACTGGCTTGTGTTCAACCAGCAACAGATGCAGGTAGAAGTTCCCGCATTGCCCAATACATCCTCACTCAGCTTGCACTTCTTACACGACCCCAAGCACTATATCTTCTTGCCTACCCATGTCGACCTATACTCCCTTGATGCACAAGGCAACAAAAAACAGGTAGCTACCCATACTGTACAAGATATCAATAATATGAATTTATCCAAAATTCAAGTTAGCTTTGAACTAAATCAAACAGAAAAAGCCACCCGATGGATCATAGTAGCCAACAATCGAAAAACCCTGCCCGAATGGCGATATCACCCAAGCCGAAAACCCAGTATTGCTTGTGATGAATTATTTATGAACTAACTCACCTTTCCTATGAAGCGACCTTATTCATTACATATCACCTATATCTTAGCAGCCCTTATAGCTATTGGAGCCTTTACCGCTTGTAATACACAAGGGAGTAAAGAAAAGCTTGTCAAAACCCGTGTCAGATTCAAAGATTCTGTCCGCCATTATTTTGCCATACCTCAAGGCAAAGAACAAACAGCCGCTTTCAAATTCTTCAATGTCGGCAAACACCCCCTCGCCGTACTCGAAGTGCAAACTTCCTGTGGATGCGCCGAAGTAGAATACCCCGACAGGCTCATCCAACCCGATGGCGAAGCCTATATCATCGTCAAATTTGATACCTACAAATACCTCGGTTACAGCCAAGTGCATGTGTATGTCCGTATGAATACCGACCCTATCGAAACCCACGTCCTCATCTTTGATCTCAATGTAGTACCCGATGCCCACTACGTAAAAGACTACGAAGAAATTTATAAAGAACGCGAAGAAAAAGAAGGCAGAGGCAGTATCAAAGAAATGGTAGAAGGCGACGAAACACAAGCAGGCTATTTTATCGACTCCACCGAAGCTACTACGTATTAAGTGTTTTTTGTGCTTTTAATATAATAGTTATCAGTATAATATAAGATGATTATCTATATTGAATTTCATAATATTATGTATAACTTTGCGCCAAATTCTAAACCAAATGCACCATATTCATCGTAAATTTATTGCTTTGGTAGCCCTCACAATGGCGATATCTTGCACCAAAAGCCCTACCGACCCCAACAATAACAACAACCCACCCATAGTATACAACTACAAAGATTATCAGTATATAGGTAATACATTGGCATATTTCGAAGACGTAGTCAATGGCAATACGACCATCTGGGACACTCTATACTTCGACACCCTACTCGTAAGAGTAGATAGTGCCAAAGATCGAATTGTGTTTATCGTCAACAAAGGCAACCCCGTAGGCGTATATCCACAATTCGAATACCCATTTGCCATTAGTTCCAACTACTTCAGAGAAACCTTCATACACAACTATTATCAAAGCTTCTTCTTCGAAGGCGATACGCTCAAGTCCTATTTTTATCGCTTGCAAGTAGGTGCCAATGTATCGTACAAAAAAGAAATAAGCTTCTCTGGCTACCTCGCTCCATAGCCTCAAGGCAGATACTGCCACCATACCCTATAATACACTACACCATATCAGGGGCTGTCATCATCGTAGCACTATCTGCTACTATCCGTCCCCTACAGGGTGCGCATTCGCTCCCGTGCTTCGCTATGGCTACGCACCGCCTCGTACCTCGGCGCCTTTCGGGCACGGCAGCCTCTAGTCGCAGTAGCCCTATCATCGCTCTCAGCGAAAGTGTCAGAATTCATATCGGAGAGAATGCTTAAAAAATACTTGCACCCAAAATACTATTTTTGACATTACTCTTATATCTCTAACACTGCCGGATGAATAACAAGGGTATAAACTTATAAATAGCAAAGCTACTTGCATGCCCATACATCGTACATCGTAAATCAAAGCTATATAAATTAGGCACCAATACTCTGCGCACGAAAAAAGCCGAACCATGTATAAGACCCCGAAGCTTAGCCGAGATCGTAGCGGCATCCTCTTGAGCCCCCAAGGGCGAGAGAGATATAGCGTAGAGCTCGACGTGGTCGAACATGGCCTCAGACGCTGAGCTCCCAAAAAAATATAATACAAAAAAAATCCTCCCAAGTAGGAGGATTTCTCAATAATAAAAATTGCGGCGATTAGAAACGGTAGCCGATATTGATTCCCATACCTCTGATACCGGGCAGACCGAAGCTCCCTTTGGTGATCATGGAGGTGTTCGTTACTGTCACAGTGCTGTTTTTGACAAACCTATCTGTATCGGCCAAGAGAGTATTGATTTCGGACTGAAGGGCGTCGCGCTCTGCATTGGTAAAGTTGAACCCACTAGCACTAAAGTTCATTTTGGTCGACATGAATTGACCACCAATGATAAACCAGTCGAGTGAAAGAGATTTGCTCAAGTGAAAATGAGAGCCAATCATAAGACCTCCACCAAAAGAAGTGAACTTGCCATTGAGATCCAAAATGGGTTGAGTGGCACCGGCATCAACCGAAAGCATAGATTTGAAATTGATAGAACGGATACGAGCATAAGGAGCTAAGTAGAAGCCCTTCATCGCTTTTCGTACATAGTATCTAAACTCGGGAGTGACGGTAAAGCTGCTCAGCTTGGCAGAAGTGAAGAAGGGATCATCGCCCACCTGACCGGCACCAGGCATCGTACGGCCAGGCATCATACGCAATTGGAGAGCCGCCGAAAACTTAGGGTGAATTGCACGCTCATATTGCAAAGCAATATTGCTAAAGGCAAGGGAGCTAAGATTGAGTTTAACTGCATTTTTCTTTTCTGGCATTTCTTTTTTGTCGCTTTCTTGTGCAAAGCTTGCAATAGACACCAACAAAAAGCAGAAGAGTACATTTATTTTTTTCATATTGAATTATTTTGCACAAAAGTAGTGAGTAAATATTCATAATGCAATACCCTATAAGTGGTATTTATAGAAACACTTGTTGCACGATAATCGCCTAGCGTCGAGAGGGTATACCCATCGACTTGTAGATGTAAGCCTGTGCTGTTTCGCGTACATGCAATGTGTTGATTTTTTTATTATCAGCGCTAGGGTATGTTCTATTGGAAAGAAATACAAATACAATATCATGAGTGGGGTCGGCCCATACGCAAGTGCCGGTAAAGCCTTGGTGGCCAAAGGTTTTGAGCGAAGCATGATCGGCGCAGGGGCTACTTTTGCCGGCTATATCGGGTTTATCGAAGCCTAGTCCGCGACGGCTAATCTGTGATCCTTTTGAGGTGAAAAGTTCCACGGTGCTTTCTTTGAAATAGCGTCGACCCTGATAAAGACCTTTATTCAATAACATTTGAAATATGACCGCAAGGTCGGTAGCATTTGAGAATAAGCCGGCATGTCCGCTTACGCCGCCATACATGGCCGCGCCCATATCGTGTACATAGCCACGTATGATTTGGTGGCGGAAGTAGTTGTCCATTTCGGTAGGAGGTATCTCCGCTCGGGGTGTATTTTGTTTTGGGTTAAAAACCATCGAGCGCAACCCCATTGGTTTATAAAAGGTTTCTTTAAGATAGAGGTCGAGTGGCAATTGGGTGATTTGCTCTACCACTTGTTGTAGCAGTATAAAGTCCAGATCGCTGTATACATATTTGCCTTTATTTTCCAGGGGGCTTTTAAGTATGCGTTGCATCATCGTATCGGTCCAGTCTTCATGCAGGTAGAGATTGCTACATACTTTGATATTGAATTTCCCGCTTGGGCTTTTGCGATAGAGTGTTGATTTTGGTTGTTTGAGGCTATCGGTTGTTTCTTTATAAAAGGGTATCCAGCTTTTGAGTCCTGCCTCGTGCGTCAGTATATCTTTGATTTTGAGATACTCTTTGTCGCTGCCTTTGGTAGCGGGGAGGTACTTGCCTAGGGGGGTGTGCAGTTGTAATTTGCCTTGGTCATACAGTTTCATGATAGCTAGGGTCGTAGCAGCTACTTTGGTTACAGAGGCCAGGTCATATACGGTATTGATATCTACACTCATATACTTGTCTTGTGTGTGGTGTCCAAATGCTCTGTCATAAAATACTTTACCACCTTTGGCCGCCAATATTCTGCATCCCGGAAAGGCGCCAGACTGTATCGATTGATTGATGAATTGATCTAGCTTATCTAACTCGCGGATATCCACCCCAATAGCGAGTGGGCTCACGCAGCACTCAAGTACTCTATCGTCGATATGTCGCATTTGAGGAGTAGTAGTTTCCGTTTCATTCGTAGTAGCTTTGGTGGGATTTAGCATAATGATCGTATCCTTAGGTTCGCCCAGTGTAGAGGTAAGAGCACTAATGCCATCGCCGGATTTATATTTGGTGCACACACTCACCGGCAATTTGCCATTCGCTTTCAATTGGCTATTCACTATGCGAGCTATGACTTGTTGAGTTTCGTCGGCGTCATCATAAGCTACGAGCATACCCGAGGCATCACAGAAGTGCGATAGGGCATAGGGGTTGCCAAAGAGCAAGTGTAAGGTGTTTTTATTTTGGTGCAATAGTTGTAACGCTAGTCGGGTAGTGCTATCTATACCAAAGTTTTTGGCCGGATACCCCGACATCTGATGTATACCTACTAGTACAGCATCAGAGCTTTTTAGTCTCTTTACGAAGCGATAAATATCATCCTTTTCATCATTCAGGAAGATGACTTTTCTGAGTCCAAGGCGTTTGAGTTCTCGGATGATTACGTTATCTTTCTCAATGCCACAAGCAATATACACCGCTTTTTTTAGGCCTTTTTTGCGAATCACATCCAGTACTTGGTAAGGGTCGTTGAGCAGGGTGGCAGCGGCTTCAGCACTTTGCATGCGGATAGTAGAGGTAAACTCATTGATATCTGCATCTATGTTTTGAGTGTCAATGGTTTTCACACTATACAATCCCACTTCATATTTGGCGCGTAGTATTTTTTTGACACTCTCTTCAAGTCTCTCGTCCGTAAGAGTGCCATTTTGTATCGCTTGTTTTATTTTTTCTTTTGCTATTGCTACATTTTCCGAAAATAAGAGGATATCATTGCCCGCTTGGAAAGCAATTAAATCCACTTCTCCCGACTGATAGTATTTCGTGACACCTTTCATATTGAGAGCATCTGTAAAGAGAAGTCCATTATAAGCAAATTTTTCTTTGAGCAAGCCTGTCACTGTAGAATATGATAGTGTAGTAGGAGTATTATTTTTGGCTTCGAGCGAGGGGACTTGCAAGTGAGCAATCATGATTGATTTTATACCATTCACGATTAATTTTTTGAAAGGATAGAATTCGAGTTGATCAAGTTGTTGCTCCGTTTTTTTGATTACCGGTAAGTCATAGTGAGAATCCACATCGGTATCGCCATGTCCCGGAAAATGTTTGGCACAGGCTATGACACCATTATCCTGCAAACCCTTCATATATTGAATTGCCATTTGAGCCACTATTTGTTTATTCTCGCCAAATGACCTAAAATTAATCACCGGGTTAGAAGGGTTATTATTTACATCAACTACAGGAGCAAAATTGACATGCACGCCCAGTCGTTTGCATTGCGATGCAATAGCAGAAGCCATCCTATACATCAAAGAAGTATCTCGGCTGGCGCCCAACATAATTTGCCTCGGCATATCACGTATACCGGTTAGTCGCATTCCCAAGCCCCACTCTGCATCCATTGCAATCAGGAGAGGTGTTTTACTGATAGCTTGATACGCATTTGTCAATTCTGCCTGAGCCTTTGCGGTGCCTTGCATAAAAATCAGCCCACCGATATGATGTTCTCTGATTTGTTTTTCAATCTCCTCTCTATTCATCTTTTCACCGCCCGAGTAGGCAGCGAGCATAAACAGCTGGCCAATACGTTGATCCATACTAAGTTGTGAGTACACGCTATCCGCCCACTTTGAAGCAGCCGAAGCCATTGGTGGAAGAGATATACTTTTATTGGCTTCTCTTCGTTGTCCGCTCAGTGTGGTAGAAAGTAGGAATGATAGTACTATGGCTACTAGATATCGGTACATACATGTGCTTTGTGCCAAAAATAGTGCTTTTCACTGCGTATGCGGCAACTAAGGGCTACTTTTTCTACACAACAGTGCTTATTAAAATAAAATATTTCAGAGTTTGTTTAACTACATATTTTGATGAAGAGAAGTATAGTTACATTAGCTTTGCATTTGAATCTCTATACTTTTGCCAAGTTCGTCAATTTCAATGTATCAAACTATGAAAAATCTCTGTACTCTATTTTTAGTCCTTTCTTTCACTATCAGCGCTGTCGCCCAAAAGACAATATCGAAAAAAGCACCCTTGCCCAAAGAGTATAACCACATTATAGCTTTTCATCCTTTACATGCTATTGCAAATGAATTCGTTGGCTTAGGACTCAGTTACGAACGCCTTCTCAACGATCAGGTAGGTATCAAAATACCCGTCATGATGGCCATTAATAACCCCTATGTCAACATTGGCATCTCACCCCGTTTTTATCCCAAAAGCAAAGAGAATAGAGATGTACGCTACGCCATATCTCCCACATTCAATTTTGGATTTGGACATAGCAACTATATCGAATATGTTATAAACCCCGTCACTGGATTCACCAATAGAGTAGAGAAAAAGTATCAAAGAACCCAAGTGGGATTTATACTCAATAATAGCATCAATATCACACTCAACGAACAGATTTACTTTGGTGTCGAAGGTGGTATAGGGATCAACTACTACGACAATAGAAGAGAAATTTTCAACAATAACAATATCAGCTTCGCCGCACAGTTTCATGCAGGAGTAGGGTATCGTTTCTAGTAATCTGTAGGAGCTCATCTCCATCACTCTATTCAGCTAATTCCCGCTTTCCGTTCCTATCTTTCTCGTTTTTGAAAAAACGAGAAAGGATATCCACTACAATCGGGGCTAAATCTCATCGACACAATAAATATCATCCACCCTCACCCCAAAAGTTAAAACTGGTAAGGGATTCCGGGCTTCCTTACAAAGAACAATAAACAGTTGTAAATTGCACACATGAAACCATTGCTCCTCGTTTGCCTCATTCACTTATTTTCAACTACACTGCTCCAAGCCCAATTTCAAAGTATTGTTGTGCATGTATCTCAAATACATCCTATAGAAGGAGAACTCAGTGTAGCCCTCTACAATAAGGCTGCCGATTTTCCTCACCATCGCAAGGTATACAAAGCAAAAACTCCCAAAGTCAATGCATCCACCATGAGCGTCCGATTTGATTCACTTCCGCAAGGCACTTATGCTATTGCCGTATACCACGACCGAAATGCCAATAAAAAGCTAGACAAAAATATGCTAGGTGCACCTACGGAGCCATACGGATTTAGCAACAATGCCCGTCGACTCATGTCAGCACCCAGTTTCGAAGAAAGTACCATAAAGCTAAACGGATCCACTCCATACCAAACAGATATTACTCTAAAATAAATAATATACAGAATGCTCACTCATATTGAACATATAGGTATCGCCGTCAAATCACTGGATCAAGCAATACCCATATACGAAAAATTACTCAACACACCTTGTTACAAAACAGAAGTAGTTGAAAGTGAAGGTGTTAAAACGGCATTTTTCCAAAATGGCAACAACAAAATAGAACTCCTTCAATCCACCCTGCCCGGAGGAGTCATCGATAAATATATCGAAAAAAAGGGAGAGGGAATCCATCACATAGCCTATGCCGTAGATGATATCAATCAAGAGATTCAACGACTAAAAAACGAAGGTTTTAGCCTCCTGTCTGAAACTCCCAAAAAAGGAGCCGACAACAAAATCGTTTGTTTCGTACATCCCAAATCTACAAATGGCGTACTCTTCGAGCTTTGTATGGAAAACAGTGATGCCTCATTCGATTCACAATAGCCTATCGATAAGCCTTCTGCTATCTACACCACAAGCTATGTATATTTACCCCATGAAACAGGTAATTGTCATCGGTGCAGGTATTGCCGGATTAGCCACATCCATCAGGCTAAAGGTAGCAGGCCACCATGTACAAGTCGTAGAGGCAAATGATTACCCCGGAGGAAAGCTACATGCCATCCAACTGGGCAATTATCGATTCGATGCAGGCCCCTCTTTGTTTACCATGCCACACTACATTGATGAGTTGTTTGAACTATGTGGCGAAAACCCTCGTGCACATTTCAATTATCAAAAAAAAGATAAAGTATGTCATTATTTCTGGCAAGACGGTACAAGCTTTGTAGTAGACGCTGACCCCTCACGATTTGTGCAGGAAGCCAGCTACTTTTTTTCAGAAAGCAAAGACGTTATCGAAACGTATATTTCAAGAAATGAGTTCAAATACCGCACGACCTATCCCTTATTCATTGAGCGAAGTTTACACAAAATCAATTCATATTTACACCGAGATGTACTAAAAGGAATAGTATCTATACCCAAGTTGAATTTATTCTCTACACTTCATGAAGTCAATGCTAGTTATTTCTCAAACCCAAAACTGATACAGTTATTTGACCGTTTTGCCACATACAATGGCTCCTCGCCATTCCGTACACCGGGTATCATGTCCATGATACCCCATCTGGAAATGAAGTTAGGCACCTATTTTCCAGAAGGAGGCATGCATGCCATTACCCAATCTATCTATCAATTAGCACTTCGGCAAGGCGTAGAATTCTTGTTCGGAGAGCGTGCAAAAAAAATACATTATTCCAATAATCAAGTAAAGGGAGTACAGACAGAATTTCGATACTTACCAGCCGATATCGTCGTTAGCAATGCAGATGTTTACACCACCTACAAGCAATTGTTATCTGAATTACCTATGCCACAAAATATAATCAAACAAGTACGCTCAAGCTCAGGACTCATTTTTTATTGGGGCATCAAAAAGGAGTTCGCACAATTAGGTCTTCACAATATATTTTTCAGCACAGATTACAAACAAGAGTTTGAAGCTATCTTTCAGCAAAAAGTAATACCCTCAGATCCCACAGTCTATATCAATATTACTAGCAAAGACAAAGCTGATGATGCACCATCTGGTGCAGAAAATTGGTTTGTAATGGTCAATGCTCCCGCTAATAATGGCCAAGACTGGAGCATACAAAAAGAAAAAACCAGAAAGACAATTCTAGAAAAACTCAGTAATATATTACAAACGGACATAGCCTCACTCATTGAAGTAGAAGAAGTGTTAGATCCTATCAAGATAGAACACAATACATCGTCCTATCAAGGATCCCTTTATGGTACTTCCAGCAACTCTCGCAATGCAGCTTTTGCTCGTCAACCTAATTTTTCAACACACATTGAGGATCTCTATTTTTGCGGCGGATCAGTACACCCGGGTGGGGGCATCCCTCTATGCCTGCAAAGTGCTCGCATCGTATCCGATCTTATTACATCATGAGCACTTCTATTCTACATACTATTAAGCAATACCCCTACTACTACATAGGAGCCTTTCTTATTTGGTTGTTTTCCGTATCAGCTATCATTGGTATCAGCATAGGATATAAAGAATGGTTTTTACAAAAAACACCACTCAATCTTCTTATCCTATTTGCCGTGTTGATATTGAATGTCTATGCTTATGCCAAGCATACGAATCAAGTCGAAAAAACGATATACGTATTGCTTTTTGTATATATAGGTTCATTATTTATAGAATGGCATGGAATACATTTTGGCTTATTATTCGGCCCATATCATTATCTCAATAATCTTGGTTATAAGCTGGATGGAGTACCCTTATTGATAGGAGCCAATTGGGTACTCTTAGTATTTTCTTCAGCTGGTGTGGCGAGTCGGATTACAAACAATTTCATGGTACGTATTATACTGGGAGCTTTGCTTATGGTGTTCTTAGATTTTGTAATAGAACCCTTAGCACCAGTATTCGATTTTTGGGTTTTTGATAGTGGTTTGCCTGATAGTATCAACTACATTTCTTGGTTTGTATTTAGTTTACTTTTTCATTCAGTGTATCATTCACAAAAAATAGTTGTACCTTTCGGTATTAGTTTGCATATCCTACTGAATCAGTTCATATTTTTTATCTACTTCTATGTCTACTTTATCCTTTGATTATATCATAATTGGTGGCGGGGCAGCCGGTTCTCAATTAGTAATGGCAATGTTGGCTGACCCCTATTTTGCCAACAAAAATATAGCTATTATCGACAAGCAAAAGGAGATTCCTGATGATAAGCGATGGTGTTATTGGGAAAAAGAAAAGGGCAAATGGGATGATTTACTTTCCGCATCATGGCATCAAGGTCAGTTTTATTCCTCCAAGATACAGAAAAAGTTGGAATTGAATCCCTATACTTACAAGATGCTCAAATCCAAAGACTTTTTCAACTATGTAAGAAATGAATGCGATCAGTCAGGGAATATTCAAAGAATCACCGATGATATTCAAGCGCTATTGACTGATGCAAATGGCATAAGTGTAAAGGGGATAAATAGTACATACAATGCCAAGCACGTTTTTGATAGCAGAATAGAAGATGCCCCGGGCGAATCACCTGATTTGTATACTCACCTGCTTCAGCACTTTTTGGGATGGACTATTCGTACCGAATCGCCCATGTTCAATCCAAATGAGTTTGTAATGATGGATTTTAGATATGCTTTGAAAGATACTTGTAGCTTTATCTATGTCTTACCCTTAGATAGCCATACGGCACTAATAGAGTTTACGCTATTCACATCGCAGCTCCTCCCAGACCCTGTCTATGCATCTATGTTAGAAAAATACATTCAATCCGAATTAAAGCAGGTGCCTTATACCATTCTCGAAACAGAGAAAGGAGTGATACCGATGAGTACCTACCCATTTCATAAAGCCGGTACAGAAGGTATAACCAAAATAGGTACTGCGGGGTCATGGGTAAAACCCTCAAGTGGCTACTCTTTCAAAAATACCGAACGATACGTTGAAAAATTGATTCAAAATATAAAGAAGGGACAAAACCCTAACACCGGAATCTACGATGTGCGCCACAGGTATTATGATAGCCTATTTTTAGATGTATTGTCCAGAAACAATGCTTCCGGACCTGAATTATTTACTACGATGTATGGCAAAAATGATATCCAACAAATCTTCAAATTTTTGGATGAAGAAACAACTCTTATAGAAGATTTTTCAATCATGTCGAGCTTTAATGCTTTGCCTTTTATGCAGAGTATCTGGACGCAAGTAATAAAAATGAAATGGTGGTAAGGCGTTTGATTAATTACAAATCATCAAACTCATACAAGTCATCAATGTGTGTGCCGGCATCTATTGTGTAGATGGGTTTTAAAATTCCATTAGCCAGGCCATATACCCATCCATGTATATCAGGGAAGTTTCTTTCTTTCCAGGCTTTTTGTACAATTGATGTTTTTGCCAAATTCATCACCTGTTCCTGAACATTCAATTCACATAGCCTATCCGTTCGTTTTTCCATATCTTCAATACCATTCAACTCATCTCTGTGCAGACGATAGATATCTTTGATATTCATTAGCCACTTGTTGATAATGCCACCATAGGAGTGTTTGGTGAGGCTGGCCTTAATACCCCCACAGCCATAATGACCACATACTATGATATGTTTTACTTTCAAGTGATTAACCGCATAGTCCAATACACTCAGCAAGTTTAAATCTGTATTCACTACCAAGTTAGCCACATTGCGATGTACAAATATCTCGCCAGGTTCTGTACCGGTAATCTGATCAGCAGATACGCGGCTATCGCTGCATCCTATCCACAAGAAATCAGGGGTTTGTATCTTGGAAAGCCGTTTGAAAAAATCAGGATCATCACTGATTTTATCTCTTGCCCATGCTTTATTCTCTAAGAGTAGTTTGTCAAATAGTTTCATGTCAAAATTATTTTAAAATATTTTTAGTAGAGTCATCAAAGATTTCTTCTTTGCCATCTAGTTTTTTTATGTACACTCTCACATTTCGAGCAGGCGCATGGATGATAAAATCATTCACCAAATCCTTAATGTCGGCATCGACAAAGTCAGCTTTAGTAGGGTCTATCAGCACGGCGGAGTTGTCGGGTATTCGAGTTAGAATTTTTTTTAAGGTTCCTTTATTCAAGAAGGTCACTTCTTTCTTAAATCGAATTAAATAGCGAAATTCATCTTTATACATTGTAATCGCTGTTCTGAAATTGCTACGAATAGTGTAGAAAAGCCCCACAATGATTCCTATCGCTACCCCCTTCAATAAATCGGTAAATACAATCGCAAGAACTGTAATCAAAAATGGTAAAAATTGATTCATTCCTTTTTTGTAGTAGGTAGTGAATAAGCTAATCTTAGCCAGTTTGTATCCTGTGAATATTAAAATAGCAGCAAGAGCAGCTAATGGAATTTTATTGAGAAGGGGAGCGATAAATAATACAGACAGAAGTAACCACAAGCCATGTAGTATACTCGAAGCTTTTGTTTTGCCACCGGCATTCACATTGGCAGAGCTTCTTACAATAACCGATGTAACTGGTATGCCACCTATTAGTCCACTTACAATGTTGCCGCTGCCTTGTGCTATCAGTTCTCTGTTACTGGGAGAAATATTTTTTTGAGGATCGATAGCATCCACCGCTTCAAGACTCAGCAAAGATTCTACCGATGCTACTATGGCAATAGTGAAACCAGTGATCCAAACATGATAGTTGCCAATGCCATTTAAATTGGGCAATACCACTTTTCCTGTTACTTCCCATATGGAATGAAAAACCGGTAAGTTCACTAAGTGATCATTACTGATGGCATAGATAGCATGATTAGATAGCGCATACTCATTCACAATAATGCCGGCTAGTACTACCAGTAGAGGCGCTGGAATATAGATAGACCATTTAGCTTGCTTTATTTTTTTTTGTTCGAACACAATCAAGATAGCAATCCCAATCAAACCTATCACAACTGCCAATGGCGTGATATGCGTCAAGGATTCTAAAATCTCTGTAAAGGTATTTTTGTTGTCAGGTTGTATAAATGTATTATCACCCTCAGGATCTACATCATATCCAAAAAAGTGAGGAATCTGCTTAAGGATAAGTATGATGCCAATTGCTGCCAGCATACCTTTTATGACTGAGTTAGGAATGAAATCACCAATGATCCCCCCCTTTACAATACCCAGTAGTACTTGTAGAATACCTGCTATTACTACAGCTGTCAGAAATAGTTCATAAGCCCCTAATGATTCTATCGACATAGCCACTATTGAAGTCAGACCAGCAGCGGGGCCACTTACACTTAAGTTGGAGCCACTTATTAATCCCACTACCATGCCACCTATCACGCCTGCTACTACACCAGCAAAGGGGTCTGCACCTGAAGCTACTGCGACTCCTAGGCAGAGAGGAAGAGCTACCAAAAAAACCACAATAGATGCCGGAATGTCAGAGCCCAAATGTTTAATGTTAATCTTCATACTTGTCCGTAGAACTTATTCACTCGCAAGGTACTTTGAAAATGGTATTTAGACCACTATTTTAGTAAATTATATCCAATAGCACAGTCCAGACATTTCTTTTTGTTGCACATTTGTTTTTTTAGTTCTAGTAGTGCTTGTGTATCTTCCGCATTATGAATACCTATACCTAGTTTTTTCCATTCATTGATTACTGCATTCTTTTCGGCAGGCAATAGTCGCAGCCATTCTAAAGCTTTTTGTTTGTATATCTCTTTGGCGTTTAACAACCCATATATATATAGTGTAGGAACTACCACATTGATGATGATTGTATCGATAAAGAGTTTTCCGGGTTTGATGTGTTTATTGTTTGCCCGTTCGGTTAGCGTGTAGTGTTCTTTCCAATAGTCGCTGGCGTTTACCTCGAATAGTTTACGTACTTCATAGATCGAATTACATTCCAGTATCTTCGAAAATAGATGCGAAGACTGATGGAGTAGCTGTGCAAACTGCGCTATTCGTAATGTAGGGAAATTGGCCGGTCGCAGTCGGAGAAAATTCCATTGAGATCGTTCTAGCCCTTGCAATGAGTATAGTTTTTTTAAATAAGCGTATTCATTTTGCAACTGAATCGCATAGGGATCATCATAATAATCTTGCAACAATCCGGCTTGACCCAGCAGTAAGGCTTCTAATTGTAAAAGTTGATTTTTGTGTTTTGCCAGTATGGGTAATGGCGTCTGAAGGGCTAATCGCTCGAAGGGATCTTGATTTATATGTAATCCATAAGCACCAGCCAATAAGATGTAGAATACCTCTTGCCAATTGTGGGTCAGACGATGGAGTAATTCTTCTACTTTTGAAATTCTTTTTTCTAATCTATTGATAAGCATCCGGTCGAGTTGTTGTGATATAACAAGAGGCCTCACCTCATGTATAAATCGCTCACAGGGCACAAAGCCTTGAGTGTTCATTAGCATCGTGTAGCGATCTAGAAGTGAAGTGTTGATATGTGGGCCTAGTACAAGAGTGGGAAATGATTGTTGTTTGGTACCAATTTCTTCATTGTCGTGTTCGTTCACTACATGCAATATAATTCGGTCATAAATACTATTTTGCTGATGATGATGCTTGTTCCAGTCGCTAGATTTCAGATGAAGTTCGATATGGCCTGCCCATAATGTATCGCCTATTCGTATTTTTGCCTCTAAAAAGTCGGGACCCTCATTGCTATTGAGTATACCCGGCTGAATCACTTGTATAATCCGGCCTTCGGTACAAGTAAGAGGAGGCGCTGTGGCATACAGCCGATGCTTCCAGATAAACTGAAACAATTTTTCATTCATAGTAGATTACACGTTTTGTATCTACAATAATACAGCAAAATATAGTAATTAAAAAACTCGCAATATCATCATTCTATCTCCTTGTCAGACTTTCCAAATCAGGTGTGCTTGCTCATAGGCTATGCGTTGCAGTACCGGAATATCCAGCAGCAAAGGGCCATCCATATCCGCATAGTCGAGTAGGGGTAAGAAATGCATCATGGCTTCGGTGCCTACCTCGGTTTCGTTCATACAGCCCATCATGATCTGAAGATTTTTGCTTCGAGCTTCGTCTATCATTCGTCGTGCAGGGGTGAGTCCGCCACATTTGGTGAGTTTAATATTGATGCCATCAAAGTAGGGCGCACATTTCATTACATCTTCTTCTCCCACACACGATTCATCTGCTATAAAAGGGATAGACGTTTTTTCTTTAAGTACAAGCATGCCTTCGAGATTATCTTTTGCTAAGGGCTGTTCCACCCATTCGATACCCAAGTTCTCTAGCTGTGGAAGTATCATACATGCATCTTCTACACTCCAGGCCGCATTGGCATCTATCCGAAAAGGACTCTTTGTCACTTTTCGCAGAGCCTGCAAGGTATCTATGTCACTGACCGAAGCTACTTTTATTTTATACACAGGCCAGGGATTAGCCGATATTTTGTCGCACATGGCTTCTTTATCATCAATGCCTATAGTGAGATCCGTTATAGGGCCTTTACTATCCGGCAGATTCCACAGCGCACGAATCGATTTTTGCTGACGCATAGCATACATATTCCAGTAAGCCATGTCGAGGGCGCAGATCAAAAACGAGTTGTGAGGAAACAAGTGATGACAAAAATGCCAAAAACGTTCGGGTTCGGTAAAGGCATAGCGACTTAATATGGGCATTTTTTGCTCCAGCTCAGAAATCATTTTTTCGACAGATACATCGTAGTAATGAATGGCAGGGGCCTCGCCCATTCCACTATATGGTCCCACACTCATTCGTATCAGTAATGCTTCTTGGTGAGTTTTGACTCCATGAGCTGTTCTGAAAGGATGTTTAAAAGGGGTTTTTATATGTTTATATTGTACGTGTAGCATGGAATGATAATGGGCCGTAAATGTACTATAGATGGATTACAATACGACCTATAAATGATACTCTCTATGTGTGTAAATATATATTTTGGGGCACCCCCCTCTTGTGCTTTCGGATATCGATAATACTGTCGAATGAGGGGGGGGCGGGCTATCACTGCAAGTCCTCAGCGGAGCACCTCCTGCTGCATAAGCATGGTGGTAGCTCCGTCGCCTCCGCTCCACCATGCCTTGCATCAGGGGTGCTCCGCTTCCGGGCTTTTCGTTCTATCCCTTTGCCGGAAGCCTCACTTGATAATCGATGGCGGTCAAAGTATCTAGTATACACCTTAGTTATCACACGATTCGAAGTTTCATCGGCAGCCGGATAGTAGCGAAGAGCCCACAGGAGTAGATGCTAGCGAGGCAGGGAGTGGAGGGGCGGAGGCAACGGAGCCACCTCCACGACCATGCCTCGCAGCATCTACGACGAGGACTCGTAGCGGATAGCCGTGCATGCCCCCCAAAAAAAATTAATCTTCTGAAATACGTTAGTAGATGCTTCGTTGCAAGAGGCAATAGGATTCGTAATTGTACTCGCCGGAGGGCAGAAACGAGAATGAGAGAGGGGAATATTTCCCGAATTCACAAGAGATTTGAGATCGATAAGCATACCTTTGACGTCATTTATCTAAGGTGCGCACAATCAAAAATATAGCAATAGTAGGTAATCCCAATTGTGGGAAGAGCTCGCTATTTAACAGCCTCACGGGGCTGAATCAGAAAGTAGGCAACTTTCCGGGTGTGACAGTCGATAAGAAAACGGGTAAGTGTAGCCTGCCATCGGGGAATACGCTCAACATTATCGACTTGCCGGGTACGTATAGCTTGTATCCAAAAAGTGATGATGAAATAGTAACGTTTGATGTGCTCTTTGATGATGATGAAGACGTGAAAATAGACTGGGTAGTAGTGGTAGTGGATGCATCGAATCTGAAACGCAATCTGCTATTTTGCTCCCAGATAATGGATATCAAAAAGCCAATCATCGTAGCCCTCACTATGATGGATATAGCCCGACAAAAAGGGGTACAAATCGATGTAGAAGGCTTGTCGCGTGAGCTGGGCGTGCCGGTAGTAGCTGTGAACCCCCGTAAAAACAAAGGGATACAGGAGCTAAAAAAACAATTAGACTTGTATCTGAAACAAATACCGGAATTGGCGCAGCGCGACTTTATCGATCACAGACTATTAGCAGGGAAGGTGATAGAGGTGGTAAGAAAATACAAAGAGCTAAGTAGCGATTATGCAGCGATTCATTTTGCGTCGGCTTATGCCATGCTTCCTTTACTGTGCGAATCCGACAAGGAAGAATTGAAAACAGAATTGCAACAGGTATCGTTCAATAAAACAAAGATTCAAGCAGAGGAGACCTTGCAGCGATATGCTAAGATTAAAAAAATAATGGCGCATTGTGTGGTGGAAAAAGACCCTCTGCAAAAAGAACTTTTTAGCAGGCGGGTCGATAGTATATTGTTGCATCCGATCTATGGCAATCTATTGTTGCTCACTACCTTGTTTTTCTTGTTTCAGAGTGTATTCTGGTTGGCAGCCTATCCTATGGAGTGGATCGATAGTGCCTTTGGGATGCTGATATCGTGGTGCGAAGGGGTGTTACCTGATACTTTTGCGAGCGATTTGTTTGTCAATGGTATATTGGCCGGTATTAATGGTATAGTGGTGTTTATCCCTCAGATTATGATACTCTTTGGGCTCATCACTCTACTGGAAGATAGTGGATATATGTCGCGAATTAGCTTTCTGTCGGACAGGCTCATGCGTAGTGTGGGGCTCAATGGCAAGTCGGTGATGCCGCTGATAAGTGCCGTAGCTTGTGCGGTACCCGCTATCATGGCTGCTCGCACCATCGAGAATAAGAAAGAAAAGCTGATTACGATACTCGTGTCGCCCTTTATGAGTTGTAGTGCTCGGCTACCTGTGTATACGATACTTATCTCCTTGGTCATACCCGACAAGACGGTCGGTGGCATTTTCAATTTGCAGGGTATGGTGATGATGGCATTATACCTATTAGGTTTCTTCATGGTATTGTTGGTAGCAAAGGTGCTTAGTATGATACTTACTATCAAAGAGCGCAGTATATTCTTGATGGAGCTGCCGGTATACCGCATGCCACGCTGGAGCAATGTGACTATTACGATGTTGCAAAAAGCAAAGGTGTTTGTGCTGGATGCCGGTAAAGTCATTTTGGTTATTTCCATCATATTGTGGGCTTTGTCATCTTATGGACCTGGGTCGGATGATAAAAAATGGTTGCAAAAAACGGAGTTGGAAAGCTCCTATGCGGGTATTGCCGGCAAAAGCATTGAGCCGGCTATACGTCCTTTGGGTTTTGACTGGAAGATAGGGATCGCCTTGATTACTTCCTTCGCTGCTCGCGAAGTATTTGTAGGTACTATGGCCACCTTGTATAGTGTGGAAGATGAGGATGAAAAAACCTTACGGCAGAGAATGCGCTCAGCGGTGAGAGCCGATGGGACTAAAGTGTACACCTTGCCTACCGGGCTATCGCTGATGATTTTTTACGTTTTTGCCATGCAATGCATGAGCACGCTGGCGGTAGTTAAGCGAGAAACCGGTGCCTGGAAATACCCTTTATTGCAGTTTTTTATGATGGGAGGGATTGCCTATCTGCTATCTTGGCTCACATTTTTGCTATTTAACTAAATCCGATAAAAAATCTCCCCAAAAAGCTTTTTTCATAATACATAGAGTGTCATATATTTGCATTACACATTAGACACAAACAACAACGTTTATGGAAAGAACAACAATGAAACGTCCGCTGGATAAGGACTTAAAACAAACTATCCAAAAGCGTAATTTTCGATTAGCTAAATTTTGGGAAAAACTAGGCCTTGATGTAGAAGTGATAGGCGATATGGAAACTCCTGCTGTTATCAAAGAAGATTATTGCCTAGCATGTTATGTACACAACTTTAATCTCATTTTTACCGACCATTACGATCAGGGCAAAGAATTGTATCGCGTAAAATTGCAAAAAGTACAAGAGTATGATACAGCGCCCATCATCGAATGGCTTAAGACTGCGACACATCGTCGTATCTATCGTATACGGATGAAAACTGAACCACACTTATTGCTGGTAGGTTATAATTTCAAATCAAAAGATACCGGCGATAAAGAAAAATATCCGGTGTTTGGTCGCTATGGTGCTAAGGTCTACTTTACAGAAGATTATGCTTCTGATATCATGAAGTATTACTCATTAGATTACTGCGAAATTATATAGAAGTAAAATAAATTATTCTAAAAAAAGCTCCCCGTACAGGAGCTTTTTTGTTTGATGAAATCTCTAGAAAGATTATACTGCCCGGCAAAGAAGAAAAATGTATTTTTACATTCAAATAGATAGTCTATGAAAACAATATTTTTATTCCTGCTAGTTATGTGCGGTGTGAATCGCATGCATGCTCAAGAAGCATCAGATGCAGTATTGGGTAACTGGAAAAATGGAGAAGGTAGCGGTATCATCTATATTTATAAAACGACTTCGGGGCATTATGCAGGAAAGATTGTGTGGCTGAAAGAGCCTATAGACCCCGAAACAGGTCAGCCAAAACTCGATAAGCGAAACCCTGACGAAAGTAAACGTACAGAACCCACCTTAGGACTGGTGAATATGCATGGATTCACTTATAATAGTGAATCAAAAGAATGGGAAAATGGGTCAATCTATGACCCCAAAGTAGGGAAAGAGTATTCGTGTAAAATGAAGTTGAAAGATCAAAACACACTCGAAGTGAGGGGCTATATAGGCGTGTCCATGTTTGGCAGAACAGATACCTGGACAAGACAAATTAAAAAGAAGTAGTGAAGTAGAAACTCCTTCATAGTAGGTCGTATTGGTGTGATTTCTGTTTGTCAAAAGTATAGAAAGATAGGTTTTTGGAGTATATTTGCCGTACAGAATTTTATCATGAAAAAGATCTTTTTTATTCTTGCCATTGGGTTCATCTCTGTTATGCTGGCATGTACCAAACCCGATATGAACTCCCTACCTACCTGGACTTCCGATTGGCTATTGCCTCTCGTAAAAGGGAAACTAGAGTTTGCCAATATCAAAAAATTGAGCAATAATAAAATCAGCTTCACCATACCTTCTGTTGATTTGGGTTTCCCCAGTGGTACGCCACTAGATCTTCCGGGTATTTCTATCAGCGAAGTAGGCCCTTACAAGCAGCCCTTGATTGATTGGATTCATAAAATTAATTTTGACTCATTACAGATCAAATTAAGCTTTACCAATTCGTTTCCTATTACAGTCTCCGCCGGTACCAAGTTTTCGTTTCGCAGATCGGCCGATGTTAATGATCCAAGTAATATCATTTATCAACATACAGTGGCATCGCCTATAAATATCAATGATACCTACACATTCGATATTACGGTCAATAATAATTATATAAGCGACACCGTGTATTTGTACCTAGAGCAATTTACCTCTCCCGGTGGCAGCAATATTACCTTTGCCAATACCCCGGCAACATTGTCGGTAGAGCTACAAGTGATAGATATCAATAGAGTGGAACTGCATGCCGGTAAGAATGAAGTAGAACGCGATACCATTGATATCAGTTTTGAAGATGCTGATACGGGTGGATATACCGACACCCTCAGTTATGGTACCGTTCACTTCCTCACAGAGAATGCATTGCCGATCAACCTTGGCTTTCAAATCTATTTCTTAGATCCTGTAACCAATATGATTTCAGATTCATTGATGAATTCTCCTATCGCATTGAGTGGCTGTAGTACTAATAGCATGGGCGATCCTATGAACTCTACCAAAGCAAAGAACTCTATCAGTATCAGCCATCAACGCATCGCTAAAATCAAAAAATCCAAAAAAGCGATTTTGAATTTTGGGATTAATACCATCGGCTATCCGCCGCCCTACGTCATTATGAGCGAAAAAACATTTTTCAAGCTCAATATCACCGGCGACTTACATCTTAGTTTTAATCTCAACAATATATAATCACTATGAAAAGAAGTGCACTCCTAGTACTTGTCCTGGCAAGTAGCTTGACAAGCATAGCTCAATTTAATTTCTCGCGCATTCACAATCAGCAGATGCACAATATGGCCTCTGCTGATCTGCCTTCCTTATTGGGAGATGATATCCGTACAGCTGAAATATTTTTGCCGTCTATATATGCAGGATTTGCTAATAATATGATTTCGGCTGGTTTATTAAGAGAATTTACCAATCCCAATTCCTCTATCGATTCTTTGGCAGATCGATATGTACGTGATTTTCCCAAAACGGGTACCGTATGGGCTGGTGCCGATATCCCTGTTTTTAGTGTTTTTTTTAATGTCAACAAAAAAGGCCGAGAACCCTTTTTGTCATTTGGTATGGGCGTGAGAACAAGAGCCGATTTAAATTTGAACCTGGACAAAAATTTGATTTCGTTGCTCTACAATGGCAACAAACAGTTTGCCGGCGAAACGGTCAATCTGGCACCCTCGATCAATTTACTGGCTACCAACGAAACCTTTTTGGCTGTAGCTTTGCGCATTAAGCCATTTCAGATAGATAGTAAACATGTAATAACAGTGAAGCCTGCTATTCGTCTCCGAAGAATCAGCGGCTTGGCCAATATCAATATGATCAATTCTTCTTTGGATATGTATACCGATCCTAATGGTGAATTTATTCGATTTAATAGTGTGTTGCAAGCGAATATGGCCACGATAGGTGATACTCCATCGGTGAGTGGATTTGGCGAAAATCTTGATATGTCAAATATGTTGAAAGCACCGGGTAGGGGACTGGGTATCGATGTGGGTGTAGGCGTAAAACTCAACAAGAATATCCAGGCTCATGTGGGAATCGTAGATATAGGTAGTATACATTTCAAAAGAAATGTAGCGAATTACAGTTCCAAAGGGGAGATTGTATACGATGGGGTAGATTTGAATAATCCTGAGGAGTCTTTTTCTACTGCCAAGCTAGAAGATTTGTTGGATCCCGAAATCACGCACAATGCATATAAAACTCCTTTGCCCACTCGACTGGTGATGAGTGGAAGTTATTTGATGAAAGAAAAAACAAGAAGAGGTGTGACCTATTTCAAACACAATGTGACAGCAATTTATGTACAAGGATTTAGAAATTATCTATCTACCACTTCTACACCGGCATTGAATGTGGGCTATAGCTACAACCTTGCGAATATGGTCAATACAGGACTTCATATGACTGTGGGTGGTTTGAATGGTTTTATGACTGGTGCCCATCTTGGATTTCGCTTAGGTGCTGTGAAATTTGGTTTTGCATCGAACAATATGTTTCCTATATTGTATAAGCAGGGTGGTAGAGGTACTGATTTGAATTTGTGGTTTGGATTTTATTTTTAGCTTGTACTGGCACCTGAGTTCTCGGCAATATGGCTGAAAACGCCAGCGCATTTGTCAATGTAGAATGTGTTGCTAAATATATCTTTGTAGGTTGCGATAGTACATAGTCTAAAATCTTTGACTGTTCGGAGCACTTCAAATGTACATGCTTCATTCACTTTGAGTTCATCCGACAGTATTTCCTTACATCCGCCCGCATAGCTCAAGTCCGGAGAAGTTTCCAAAATGATTCATCATAATGCAACAGTAATTATTGATGTTTGAAGCTGCTACACTCCTCTAAAGTGTCTTGTAGAGCGGTATCATATACACATCATTAAAAACAAAAAAGAGGTTTGTAATACGTTCCCTTGGGTTCACATAGCTATTAGTAATGCAAATGATTCTGTTTAAGTGTACCACTACGTAAACTGGTTGAGTACTTATACTAGTAGTTTTGCGGACTAAACTTTAAACTATGAATATTTTGGACTTCAGCACTATACACCCCGACGAATCAAGATGCATAGCTCATTTCAGGCAAGAGAGAGAGAGAAGGTGGGTATAATATGCAAGAAATGTAAAGGTCAAACTCATTACTGGCTTCAATCTAAATGCCAATGGCAGTGCAAAGCCTGTAGATTTCGAACCACTATAAAAAGCGGTACTATCTTGGAAGAATCAAAATTCAGTTTGTTAGAATGGTACAAGGCGGTCTGCCTGATAACATACAGCAAAAAGGGATATCAGCCAAAGAATTGCAGCGCCAATTTGATCGAAAATGGTATAAAAGTACATGACTTCTATTTCACAAAATACGTAAGGCTATGGGTAATCGAGATAGTATTTATCTGTTGAAGGGTTCAATCGAGCTTGATGATGCTTATGTAACGGTAGAAACACCCGCCACGGAAAAGCTAAATCAAAAAGCAGGAAGATGTACGGTAACGCACAATAGCATAACCGTTATGGCCGAGTCTACTAAGCTAGAATATATAGAAACAGGTAAGAAGTCAAGCCATTGTGGCTACTATAAAATGAAAGTAATCGAAAGTCAAAAAGCTACAGAAGTAAATCAGATCGTAGAGAAATTAGTAGATGCTCAAACTATTGTATTTACAGATAAAAGTACTAGCTATGTGGATATAGCAAAATACGTTGAGGCACATTACACTGAACTTTCTAGTAATGAAACCACCAAAACAACCTTGAAGTGGGTACATGTAGCTATAAGCAATATGAAAAGAACCTTTAATGGGATTTATCACAAAATCAATGCTAAATACCTTCAAAACTACCTTGGCGAGTTCTGTTATAAACTAAATCGAAGGTATTTTGGTAAAAGGCTCTTTGACAGACTTGTTGTGGCGTTAGCCCAAAATGTTGTGGCAAACTAAAACAGAATCATATTCTATTATATATTAAAATTCATCCACAAATAATTTGTTGTCCTGATATAAGGCCATCCTCTTCAACGTAAAATGACAAGCTATGAAACGCTCTGTAGTACTAACTATCCTAGGTTTTGATGAATGATGATTTGGACGATGAAGATTAGCCCTGATCGCAGCGGCATCCCCGAAGCAGTAGAGCCGAGTGTGTGAGGGCTGAGGGATATAGCGGAGAGCAGGAAGTGGCTGAACGAGGTAGTGAACGATGAGCTCCCTAAATAATTGTCATAGCAGAAAGGCTTATCGTGATTTTTTGAGTTGCATGATACGAGTATAGCTTTCGTTGATACGTTGCTCTGTAATGCTGCCGTTTTCGACCAGTTTTCGGATGGCGGCATGCAGCTTATCGGGGCTGTAGTCGGAGGCGCCAAAGATATTATTGCTGAAAATAAACATATCGATCCCGGCAAGAATACCCATACGCAAGCTTTCGCTGAGAGAGTAGTGGCTACTGATTGCATGCATTTGCATATCATCGCTGATGACAACGCCGTTGTAGCCGAGTTCTTCACGAAGTATCTTTTGAATGACATGGGGTGAGAGCGTAGCGGGCAGGCCGGATTTGTCCATATTTTTGTTGACGATATGAGCAGACATAATCATGTTGACCATGCCGGCTTGGATAAGTTTTTGATAAGGGATGAGTTCATTTTTTTTCCAATACTTGCTTACGTCTGTGAGTCCGAGGTGAGAGTCGGAGCGGCTATTGCCGTGTCCGGGAAAATGTTTTAAGGAAGTTTTGATACCGGCAGCACGGTGTGCTTCGATATAGATAGAGTCGTAGGTGGCTACGGTGTGTGGATCGTCGGAGAAGCATCGATTACGATTGCCTAGTACGGGGCAGAAGGGGTTGTGCAGGTCGGCAACGGGGGCAAAATTGAGATTGATACCACATTCGGCGAGGGTATTAGCTATGGTTTCGGCTACTTGATATGCGTATGCGTGGCTATTGCTGTCAGCTACTTTTTTGGCAGAGGGCATGGCGGGAAATCCATATTTGGTTTTGAGTCTGTTGACTTGGCCACCTTCTTGGTCTATAGCGATGAGGAGTGGTATAGGTGCTAGGTCTTGGAGATTGTTGGTGAGTTTTTGTAGTTCGTTTTTGGTGTTATTTGGATTGAGATTAAATTCGAAGAGTAAGATGCCACCCACTATGCCGGTTTTGATATATTGTGCTATCGGGGAGTTGGGTTGTACTTTATTGCCGGGCATACCGACCATGAGCATTTGACCTATTTTGATATCGAGGCTGTCGGCGAGTACGGTGACTTGAGCAATGGCTACTATGAGGAGGCTAAGGATAGTGCGTGTATAGAGCATAGTGAACAAATATAATATAGGTAGCAATGCACTATTCCTTAATTACAAAAGATTATGGAAAAAGGGCGTTAATGCATAGTGTGCAGTGGGGAATTAGAGGTGTTAGTCTACAAGAATAGTACCACTCATTTCGTGGGGTATATCTATGCCCATCATATGAAGTATGGTGGGTGCTATATCGCCTAGTTTTCCGGGTTTTACGGCACCTTTATAGTGGTTAGAAATCACAAAGAATGGTACAGGGTTGAGGGTGTGAGCTGTGTTGGGTGTGCCATCTTCATTGATCATATAGTCGCTATTGCCGTGGTCGGCGGTGAGAAAGATGATATAATCTTGTAGAAGTGCTTCGTGTATAATTTTTTCGACACATTGGTCAACTGTTTCTACGGCTTTGATAGCCGCTTCCCACACACCTGTATGACCTACCATATCGGCATTGGCAAAGTTGAGGCAAATGAAATCAGCACTTTGGTTTTTGATTTCGGGTAGTATCGCTTGCGTGATTTCAAAGGCACTCATTTCGGGTTTTAGGTCGTAGGTGGCTACATCTTTTGGCGAGTCGAGTAGTATACGCCGTTCTCCTTCAAAGAGTGTTTCTCTTCCGCCACTAAAGAAGAAGGTGACATGGGGATATTTTTCGGTTTCGGCGATTCGGATTTGTTTTTTGCCGTGTTTGGATAGGACTTCACCGAGCGTATTTTTGAGATCATCATTGGTGAAAAGGACATGTACGTTTTTGAAGTTTTTGTCGTATTCGGTCATGGTCACATAATGCAAATGGAGTGGGTGCATATTCTGCTCATGGAAGGATTCTTGAGTAAGAGCTTGTGTGATTTCGCGACAACGGTCAGTACGGAAATTGAAACAAAATACAGCATCGCCTTCATGGATGGCCGCAAGGGGTTGATGGTTGATATCATGTATGATGATTGGTTTCAAAAATTCATCGGTGATCCCATTCACATAAGCTTTGTTGATAGCTTCTAAAGGGTCTGTGGCTATTTCGCCTTCTGCGTGCACTAGTGCGTCATAGGCAAGCTTTACTCGTTCCCATCGTTTATCTCTATCCATGGCATAATAGCGGCCTGTGATGGAAGCAATATGTATGTTGTAATGTTTAATATGTTCTTGAAGGTCGGTAATATACGAGAAAGCACTTTTAGGGTCGGTATCTCTGCCATCGGTAAAAGCATGAATATACGTACGAGGAATACCTGATTGGTGGCAGAGGTCACATATAGATTTGAGGTGACTGATATGTGAATGCACGCCACCATCGCTCACCAGTCCTATTAGGTGGAGTGGTTTCTGATTTGTTATACAGTAATTTATCATGGACCTAAAAGCGAGATTATCGGCAAGTTCACCTTCTCGGATAGCCACATTAATTCGTTGTAATTCTTGATAAACTATACGACCTGCACCTATATTCAGATGGCCAACTTCACTATTTCCCATCTGCCCTTCTGGCAGTCCTACCTGCTCACCACAAGTTATTAACTCATTATTTGGAAATTTGTCATAAAGTGATGAAACACAGTGAATTCGGGCATTACTAATGGCATCAGAGTTCTTAACACGACCGTGTCCCCACCCATCCATAATAATTAGTATAGACTTTTTTGGCATAAGGGCAAAATTAATGTAATATTTGCAGTATTACACAACCATTTCAAGCTAGTATTGGGTAGAAAAAAGGTCACATATAAGTTCTTACACAAGTTTATAACTGTGTTGCCTTTGCTTTTTTTATTAATAGCAGGGTATTTTGCTTTTGCCCTTGATAATCAAAAAGAGATTACCGACGGTTTGAAATTCGGTAATGCTAAAAAGATGTCTACCTACTTTGATAATTCGGTAGATATTACCTTTTCGCAGCACACATCCACGTATAGTAAGCGACAAGCTGAAATCATCTTACAAAAGTTTTTTTCCAAAGTAGAACCCAATGGATTTTATAACCAGCGGAGTGGGATTTCACATTATAATAAGTCATTATTTATAATTGGTAATTTGACAACTTCGGGAGGAGAGTATAAGGTGTATATGCTTTTAATTGAAAAAAGCGGTGAATATTTTTTGCGAGAGATTCGATTTGAAAAGTAGTTTTTGGCTCTTTATATTCATGATTTAACTGTCTTGTATCGTTATTTATAATACTTTTGAGTCAACATTGCAAATAGAAGATTATGAATAGAATAGCATTTATTAAGGCGGCTTTGGAAGAGGATATTAGGGACGGAGATCATTCTGCTCTAGCCTGTATCCCCTCTGATGCCTATGGTAAGGCAGTATTGAAAGTAAAACAAAACGGAGTGATCGCTGGAATAGATGTAGCGAAAGACATTTTTACTTTAGTAGAACCAGAGATGAAATTCCATCAATTGTTGAATGACGGGGATTGTGTAAAAGTGGGGCAAACTGCATTTGAAATAGAAGCCTCCGTACACACTATTTTGAAAACAGAACGATTGGTATTGAACATTATGCAACGGATGAGTGGCATTGCTAGCCTTACATCCTTATATACACAGAAAATAAAAAATTACACTACAAAAATATTAGATACCCGTAAAACGACTCCAAATTTCAGATGGTTTGAGAAACAAGCAGTATTGATGGGTGGAGGATTTAATCACAGAATGGGTCTGTATGACATGATTATGCTAAAGGATAATCATATTGATTACTGTGGCGGAATAGAAAAGGCAATAGATCGTACCATACAGTATCTAAAAGAAAAGGAATTAGATTTAAGTATTGAAGTGGAGACGCGCACACTTGATGATGTCAGAAGGGTAGTAGCCCATGGTGGTGTCCATAGAATAATGTTTGATAATTTTTCATGTAAGGATATCAAGGAAGCTTTGTCTATTGTAAATCGACAATATGAAACAGAAGCAAGTGGCGGCATTACGTTAGATACCATTGAAGAATATGCCGCAACAGGGGTGGATTATATTTCAGTAGGTGCTATTATTCATCATGCGGTGAGTATGGATTTGAGTTTAAAGGCAGTTATATAGAAAGAGAAGATATGAGTACTGCTTTTATTGTAAATTCCAGAATCGGAAAGAAGAAAATGATCGCTTTTAGACGTTCGCTATCAATACATTTTGGAGATAAGTTGCATATGGTAAAAATGACTGCTTATGCTGGTCATGCTCCCTTATTGGCTGAAGAGGCTATCAGGCAGGGAGCAACACGTATAGTAGCAGTAGGTGGCGATGGTACGGTCAATGAAATAGTTCAAGTATTGGGTAATACCGAAATAGCCCTGGGTATTGTGCCCTTAGGCTCCGGAAATGGACTCGCCAGGCATTGTCGAATTCCACTGCAAATTGATGCAGCAGTAGCCCTGTTGGTAGATGCAAAGGTTGTAACTATTGATTTGGGAAAAGCGAATGATTATTACTTTGTCAGTAATACAGGGGTAGGGTTCGATGCTCTGGTATGTCGGAAAATAAAAGAGACAAATAGAAGAGGATTGATGATGTATGTGCGTTATGTTTTCAAACAATTTTTTTCGTATAAATCTAACTTTTATGACATCAACATAGATGGTCATGAAATTCGGAAAAAAGCCTACTTTCTAAATGTTGCTAATGGCAAGGAATTTGGATATGGATTTAAGATTTCGCCCAATGCAAGCATTCAAGATCAGTTATTGAATTTGATCGTGGTAGAAGAAATTTCTATATTTAACGCAGTAGCATTTGTGATAGATGGCTGGAAGGGAAGTTTGTATCGCAACAAATATGTTTATCATACAATTGCTAAAAGTATTCAAATTAAATCACCTAATAAGATGGAATTGCAAACGGATGGTGATGCTAGAGACTGTGGTGTTTTTTGTCATATATTTGTTTGTCCAAATGCATTGAAACTATTGGTTCCGCCAAATGTGTCAATTTTATAATATGAGTAAAAAAAAATCATTGCAAAACGGCCTGGTCTATTCAACAAATCCCTCAGTGGTTCAAGCTGAAGAAGCTGAAATATATACCTTAGAACCTAAGCAGCAGCGACTAGTTGTAAGAACAGATAGTAAGCAAAGAGCGGGTAAGGTAGTAACTATAATAGAAGGCTTTGTGGGAAAAGAAAAAGACTTGGAACTTTTGGGAAAAGAGTTGAAAAGTAAATGTGGTACGGGGGGGAGCGTAAAAGAAGGCTGTATACTAATTCAAGGGGAATACAAAAATAGAGTACATGATATTTTATCTAAGTGTAATTATCAAGTAAAAATCAAATGATGAAGACAAGGTTCAGTTATAGCGTGTTTGTATTGATATTGGCCTTTTTTGTACATTCATGTGCGGAAAAACAAGAATGGTCGGGAGATTCGTATATCAATTATCCGGATATGGAAATGATAGTAGAAGAGAATATTAAGCCAATGCAAGCTAGTTCAAAATCGTTTAGGCAAATTGTAAAGGAGGGAGATAAGCAAGATACAATTTATGTAAAATCCGGTGAAGTAAACTGGCAAACAGTCAATGAGTTGTTTACCAAAAGTACTTTGTTTAATAAAGACTTGGATAAGCAGTATACCATTGACGTGCTTACTGATACCGTACATTCCATAATGTCTGTAGTGTACACTTCATTAAATGCTGAATTGCCGGTAAAATTATTGACAATCAAATCTAGTATAGATGACAGGAAAATAAGCTCAGTATATGTCGAATTAACAGAAGATCATTTAGGTGGATTTGAAAATCATAAGCTGCTATTCGTAAGAAATAAATCATTGCAAATGCAACTTCATTCCAAAAAACCATTGAAAGACGATTTGTATGTAACAACAACATGGACCTGTCTAAATTAGTCATGTGAAAAACAATAGTATGTAAGTACAATTGATAAGCTATTGTTTGTGACTAGCCAGTCCTGCTATACTTTTGTGTTTGTGACCAAAGAAGAATTTGACCAGATTACAGCTTCTATACCATCATCCCCGGGTATATATAAATATTTTGATAAAAAAGATACTATCATCTATGTGGGGAAAGCAAAAGATCTAAAAAAAAGAATTACTTCCTATTTTTCTAAACAAACACATTATCAAAAAACGATTAAGCTAGTCAGCGAAATAGCTCGAATAGAATTTGCATTAACACCCACAGAACATGATGCATTCTTGTTGGAGAATACGCTGATAAAAAGTTTTCAACCCAAATACAATATTGAGCTAAAGGATGATAAAACGTATCCATATATTGTCATAAAAAAAGAACCTTTCCCAAGAGTGTTTCTTACAAGAAGATATATTAGAGATGGATCTGAATATTTGGGACCTTATACGTCGGTAGATCAGGTAAGGTCTCTATTGGAATTTATAAGAGAAACTATTCCACTCAGAACTTGCAGCCTACCATTATCCGAAAAGAATATTAACGCTCAAAAATTTAAACCATGTTTAGAATACCATATAGGAAAGTGTAAGGCTCCATGTGCCGGTTATCAGAAGCCGGAAGATTATAACGCCTGGATTGCTCAGTTGCGTGAAATATTAAAAGGTAAATTCGGGGAGGTATTAAAGCACTTTAGAAATGAAATGCAGTTCTATGCCGAAAAAATGGAATTTGAAAAAGCAGAATGGGTAAGAAAAAAAATTGAGTATATACAAAACTATCAGAGCAAATCAATTGTTGTAAACACTAAAATAGATAATGTAGATGTCTGTTCTATACTCAGTGATGAAGAGGATGCCTATATCAACTACATGATCGTAGTACAGGGGGCTATTGTGCAAACGCATACAGCTCATGTCAAAAAAAAGCTCAAGGAAGAAGATGCAGAAATATTACCCATTGTATTGCAAAGCCTAAGAGAGCGATTTTCCAGTCAGTCTAATGAAATCGTAGCACCCTTCGAATTTTATATAGATAATTCTATCTCAGTTATGGTTCCCAAAAGTGGTGATAAGAAGAAACTGTTAGACCTGTCGCTGCACAATGCTACCTTTTATGTAAAAGATCAACGACGAAAAAAGTCCTTACATCTTCAAGAGATGTCAGAGGAGAGGGCAGAATTACTATTGAAAGAGTTGCAAAAGGAATTAAACTTACAGACCCTTCCTTTACATATTGAATGTTTTGACAACTCTAATTTTCAGGGCAGTTTTCCGGTAGCGGCTATGGTATGCTTTAAAAATGCATTGCCATACAAAAAGGAATACAGACATTTTCACATAAAAACAGTCAAGGGAATTAACGATTTTGCTAGTATGAAAGAAATCGTGTACCGACGCTACAAACGCTTAACAGATGATGCTGCACCATTACCGGATTTGATAGTAATTGATGGGGGTAAAGGGCAACTGAGCTCCGCAGTAGAAGCTCTCGACGATCTGTCTTTACTCGGAAAAGTAACCATTATAGGACTGGCCAAAAATGTAGAAGAAGTGTTTTTTCCCGGAGATAAAGAGTCTATTCTTCTTCCCTATCAAAGCGATAGTCTGAATCTATTGAAACGTATCAGAGATGAAGTGCATCGATTTGGCATCACATTTCATCGAAAAACACGCAGTGAGGGAACGATAAAAAATGAACTACAAGACATACCCGGAATAGGAGAAAAGACTGCCACTCAGTTGCTAAACGTATTTCGTTCAGTTTCGAAATTAAAAAAAGCCAATTTCTCAGAACTAAAACAAGTAGCTGGTGAAGCTAAAGCAAGGCTCATTGCAGATTACTTTGGAATTCATACCCAATAATCATGTCTGTTCCTTACTCAGCACCGTCCGCTTTGGCACATTTTATGGCATAGGAAGCTACACGTTGTCCACAGTCCATACCAGCGCTACAGTCACTTCTGAAGTGGATGGCTCCATAGATTCTCGAAAGAGAAGCCTCTTCAGCCATACTATGAAAGTGACCGCTATGAGCCGGTAAAATATGAGAAAGTATGGTAGCGGCAGCACCGCTAAAAGTGGAGTGTCCGCTAGTGTATGCTGGAAAATTGGGTAGTCCTGTCCATGTTTTGATTTCACTATTGATTTGAGATGGTCTTGCATTGAAGTAGTGATATTTGGTGTACCAGCAAGCAATAGCCGCATCCATCAAGCTCATATTAAGCAATGCCATATTTCTGGCCCATCTTACCTCACTGTATCGTTCGTTTACAAAGTAATCAGCTGCGATCGCATTCCAGTGGCCAGGAGGCGTATAGGTGCTTATGCCATCTGCCCAAAAATGTACTATCGCAATTTTCTTAGCATCATATTGCTTACTGTATTTCATGACTTCATTGGTTTCTGTTTGAAATTCTACTGTGCCCGGTAGAGGTGGGGTAGCTGGCAATAGCTGGGTGGCTAAGGTGATGGAATCAAACAAAAAAGGGCGTACATTACCAAAAAAAGGTAGCATAGGAGGGCGTATGGGAGATTCCATACTTTCCCAAGGTATAAGACCATAGTTCAGCGCATTGTTTTTCAAAGCAGCCCATTGGGCGGGGGTACCTATAGCCGCTCCTGCTCTATCCGTACGAGCTCTTGCTATAAATAGTTGAGCTACTTGCTTGCCAAGGAGCTCGCCAGCTACTAAGTCGCTACGCACATTTCCGCCGCTCAGGATTCTATATCTTCGATATTCATCCATTTTTTGTTGCAGGTAATCTTGTTCTCCGGGAAATAATAGGCTAAGAATGGCCAGCGAAGAACCCGCTACTACAGCATCTTCACTTGGATATGAACCCATATCATTTTTGGGTATGAGTGCTTTGATCGTATTATCCTGATGGTAGGGAGCCTTGCGTTTGTATAGGCTTTTATAGTACCATGCTGCTATCAGAGCATCATACTGTGCCGTACTCAGATAGGCATAAGCCCTGGATGCATAGGGAGGATTCGCAAAGGGAAAGCTTGGGTAGGCAAAGGGATTATTTGCACTTGGAGTTGGATAGCTTCCATCCGGATTCTCTTGCGGTGGAATATTATATTTGGCTACCAGCTCTCGCATGATTTCATTCCAGCGTAGCACCGCACCTGCCTGCCAGTAGGAAATAATTTTTTTCTCCTCGTCTGTTATTTCTTTTTGCCACGATTTTACTTCATTCAATTCGGCAATATAACTAGTGGATTTGACACTATCAGGGGCTGCCACCCCAAATTGGTCTGCGCTAGTCAACATAATAGGTTTCCATGTGTACGCCATCTCATCCTGAGAGGCAGGATTGAGTGCAACATACTCCATATTGCGTTCCGTTATTTCTTTGTTGCAAGCTCCAAGACAAATAACACTTGCTACTATTGCCCATTTAATTTTTCTTGTTAAGTGGTTATTGTATTGATAGTTCATAGATTTATTTTGTGTTGATTATGTAAAAAATACCCCCACCATACATGCTGCTTTGTCCCACATTACGACCTTCTACTACCTGACTCGCTGTAGCGATAAAGGACAGGCGTCTTGATTTGTCGGGTGTCCACTTCGTGTTGAATCCTATCGAATGCATATTCATGCGGTTGCTCACAAAAGGCATGTTATTTCGAGTAATGTCAAAGCCACCAAGCGTTGTCCAATTTGAATATAGCAACTCTGCGATAAGCCACTCGCTCCGGTAACCCACTCTTACCTGTCCCTGAAATACATCAGGCATCGCGACTTCATTGGAGTAGATCAATCGATCAGTATAGTATGAGTTTCTATCCAGCATCACATTGCTACGATACAAATACGTAGCAGAGCCGGTAATGAAAAAGTGCTTGTATTGGTAGTCTGCCATCAATCGGGCTATCACATTCCGGCTTTTAAATCCTATAGACAAAGGAAAGAAATCGGCGGTGTATCTACTCATAGGAATACTTCCTCCTACTATAGTGTAGAGCGAAAAGGTGGACTCCTTACCCTGTTTTTCGATAGGCATGTATTTAATCATCAATGAGGCATCCTGAAATCCTCTCATCGACTGCAATACACCTTGTGTAGCACGAGTATGCACATAATTGAATCCATACAATAAATTCAGATTATTCTTAATACCATAATTTCCCATCAAGGTATAGGTAGTGGCTCTGAGCGTGCCAATATTTTCATTGCTTCTCAATTTTTTACCCTCCCAGTATTGCGACCACTGAGAGTGCATCACCATAGGGCCGGTACACAGATTTTTCTTTTGCATCATAATCGCATCCTGATCCGTCTGCGCTTGAGTAGCCCAAGATAATGCAAGCAATAAGAAAGATAATAACAAATGTTTACTATCAATTTTTTTCATAGTTTATCAATTTCAGAAATACAATGATAGTAACATCTTCCTAAAAACGCCAACTATTTTAAGCTCTATTTAGAAAAATAATTACTGTGAATTGTTCTTTTTTGTCGATTATAGTTCCCGAAAGTCGATTTAGTGACGATTCAGCAGATAGTAAAGTACTTCAAAAATGATGCATATCGGTGGCTTAATCTATACATAGGTACAAAGTATGCCGCTATTATATCTCTGCCGAAAAATCTTTTTTCAAAAAATTCTACAACCAAACTCCACTACATACACTCCGTATGCAGTATACCCTCATCTTTGTACTGTCAATGAAATTTATTCACAAATTCATTCAATACGCAAAAACATAAATACATTTGTTCATCCTAAACACACATAAACACAATGGCTAAAGAAGCAGCAGTAGAAAACGAAAAATTGAAGGCACTCAAACTTGTCATGGAAAAAATCGACAAGGACTTTGGAAAAGGCTCCGTCATGAAGCTAGGCGAAAAAGAGGTAGTAGAAATGGATACCATCTCTACTGGTTCTCTCACCCTCGACCTAGCACTGGGTATAGGCGGTTTTCCTAGAGGAAGAATCGTAGAAATCTATGGGCCGGAATCGTCGGGCAAAACCACCATCGCTACTCATGCCATAGCCGAAGCACAAAAAAAAGGAGGTATCTGTGCCTTTATTGATGCCGAACATGCTTTTGACGCCAACTATGCCAGAAAACTAGGTGTAGATATCGATAATCTTCTCATATCTCAGCCCGACTATGGAGAGCAAGCCCTCGAAATAGCCGACCGACTCATCTCCTCCGGAGCGGTTGACTTAGTCGTAGTCGACTCTGTGGCAGCCCTCGTACCCAAAGGTGAACTCGAAGGCGAAATGGGCGATAGCAAAATGGGGCTACAAGCACGCCTCATGAGCCAGGCTCTACGCAAACTTACGGCCACCATAGCTCGCACCGGATGTTGCGCTATCTTTATCAATCAGCTTCGCGACAAAATAGGTGTCATGTTTGGCAGTCCGGAAACTACCACCGGTGGTAATGCCCTCAAGTTTTATGCCTCCGTGCGTCTCGACATCCGCCGTATCAGTCAGATCAAGGACGGCGACGAAGCCATCGGCAACCGTGCCCGTGTCAAAGTCGTCAAAAACAAAGTGGCACCTCCCTTCCGCCAGGCAGAATTCGACATCATCTTTGGCGAAGGTGTGAGCAAAACCGGCGAAATTATAGACCTCGGTGTGGATCAAAACATTATCCAAAAAAGTGGCTCATGGTACAGCTACGACGGCAACAAGCTCGGCCAAGGACGCGATGCGGTGAAGCAATTGCTGCTCGATAATCCCGAACTTGCTGCCGATATGGAACAACGTATCCGTACCAAGCTCGAATCCGAAAAATAAATCATAAGAAAAATGATGGGGCATGCACGGCTATCCGCTGCGAGTCCTCGTCGTAGATGCTGCGAGGCATGGTCGTGGTGGTGGCTTCGTGCCTCCGCCCCCGCCACTCCCTGCCTCGCTAGCACCTACTCCTGTGGGCTCTCCGCTACTATCCGGCTGCCGGTAGTGCTCACAGAGTTATGTAATACATAAGGTAAGTAGATGTATTCATTAGCCACGATATATGCCGCTACAGACTGATGACTGAAAGGGCGACGATGAGCTTTAGCCTCGATCGTAGTGGATATCCTCTGCCGTAGCTTGCGGAGGTAGAGATAGTAGCGGAGAGCGAGACTACTGCTGAATGCTGTGAAAGGATGAGCTCCTGCTTATTTGAAAATAATAAAGCATCAGAAGGGTAGGTTTCTAAGGAGTAATGCAAGACTTAGTTGTACACTTTAACCAAGCATACATAAGGCGTGATTTTTTTGACCTGCGAGGGGCGGTTCATGCCAAATAGTTCGTTGTTTTGGATTTCGTAGGGGGTGAAATCTTCTTCTTGTAAGTCTTTGCACATTTCCAGTAGCGACTTAGCTTTCACTGCAAAGGTGACTCCGCTGGTATGCGATTGCTTGCCAGAGATGATGCCTATGATATTGCCGCTCTCGTCGATCACGGGTGCGCCACTCACGCCGGGGCCTGAGGGTAGCTCAAGCTGGTAATGGATGGTGTCTCCTTCGAAGCCGGTGATGCTGCTAATATAGCCTTCGCTATACACAATGTCGGACTTGGGATAGCCAAGAGAATAGATGCGCTGGGCGATACCTGGAGCTGACTTGCGCAGGGAGTAGGGGACTCTGTTGCCAAAGCTGAATCCGGAGTCGACGATGCGAAGTATAGCTAAGTCGTGAGTGGGGTCTTTGGCTACAAGCTGGGCGCTGTGTGGCGTATTGTCGGCGGTGAAAACGAATATTTTGCTACCACCTTCGATTACATGGTAGTTGGTGACGATGTACCCATTACGACTGATGGCAAAGGCAGTACCGGTGTATTTGGAGGGGTAGTCTGGGATATTGATTTGAGTTTCTTTTACTTTGTTGAACTCGTTTTTGATGGAGGTTTGGTCTTTTTTTATGCTATTGATTTCGTTGCGTAGAGTGAGGTATTGGGCGCGAGTGTCTTTTTTGTAGACATTTCGGGCCACCGTGAAGGTGAGTATGGAGGCGATAAAGGCAACGGAGGCAGCTACGGTGGCTGTACGCCAGTATTTGTGTATGTGAAGTGTAAGCTGGTTGATAAGCACATCGGTATGGCTTCTGTTTTCACGATGTAGCTGGTCGAGCGAGCTATGGATAAAGTGGCTATTCTGCTGGTGGTCGAAGGTGTTGAGCAGGATTTGGTACTCATGGACGGCTTTGGCCAAAGCGGGGTTTTGGTTGATTTCGCTTTCGAAGTAGAAGCGCTCGTGCTCGTCCATAAGGTCGAGGCAATACTGTTCTATTTTTTCGTATATATCAAAAGATTCGTTCATTGTTCAGTTTTGTTTCTTGATCAGCGAAGAAGATTTTTCGGAGTCGATTCAGACACTTATATTTTTGAGTTTTGGCGTTGTCGGTGTTAGTGTATCCAAATTCAGTGGCTATGTCGGCCATCGATTTGTTGTGTACATAAAATGATTTGAGAAGACTGTTGCAGGGTTCACCTAGCTGCTCGAAAGAGTGAGTGAGTTTGGAAAGGTGTGCTTCGCGTTCCCAAAATTGGTCGCCGAGTTCTTTGACGGGGATTTGTTGATCGTCTTGGTCAAAGGGGATAGAAATGGGTCCTTTTTTTCTGTTTGCCAGTTGTCTAAGCCAGAGGTGTTTGGCGACGGCAGTGACATAGGTGGAAAGTTTGCATGAAATGATTAACTGGTCATTTTTTGCTTTTTCGTAGACTATGGTCATGGCGTCTTGAAATACATCGTAGGCTTCTTGTGTACTACCATTCATTTTAAATACCATCTTTTCTACAGTAGGGTAGATAAGTTTGTACATATACCGTATGGCTTTAGAGTCGCCAATTGCCAAAGAGCTTATAAGTGTTTCATCATCCACGATATCTCCTATTCGCTTATTCATTAGTACTCTTTTTTGAATTTGGTAACCCAAAAGTGCGATTGTTTTTTGGAAGGTTTCGTATTTTTTTCAATAGTGTGGTTGATAATGGGCTATAATCCCCAATGGGCTTACGCACGAGGTGGCTGAAATAGGTGAGATACCCAATGGGCTAAGAATAGTAAATCAAAATAACTATTGAGGCTTACATTATAGTTTTCAGTAAATAGATCGAGCTGCGAGTCTTTATTCGATTTCTATTATAGTACCACTATATCGGACTTATTGGGCGCTAGTAGAATCCACAGATGATAGATAGCGTGGTGAAAGTGGGGTCTATGTAAATATTTTTTTTGATAAATATATTACTTAAAATA
>DAIUCL010000004.1:0-42891 GCA_036846185.1 Chitinophagaceae bacterium | reverse complement strand
CTATTGAGGAGGAAAAAACAAGTAGAGTTAAGCAGGACTTTGGCTGGCCTGTTACAGCTTGTAAAAAATTATTGAATCAGTATGATATTAAACCTGAAGATGTGGATATTATAGCTTTTGGAGGGCATATATATTCTATGTTAAATAAAAATGAAATTAAATACCGGTTTTCTAAAAATAGAGCAGTTAAAAATCTAGAAATAATAGATCGTATTACCTCATTTATGGGTATTGTTTCAAATAAAAATGAAAGAAATGAATCAGTTTTTATCGATGAACTTAGGAAAATAGGGTTTAGTAGAGCAAAAGTAAAAATTTATAATCATCATTTATGTCATGCTGTTTCTGCATGGTATGCTGCTCCATTTAGATGTGATTTAGTTTACACCTCCGATGGTCATGGAGATGGTGAATCTATTACTTTTTATGAATTTGATAGTAATATAGGATTGAAGTTATTAAAATCATATGACTACAACACGTCAATAGGTCAGTTTTATAGTGCTATTACAAAATTATTGGGCTTTAGACCTACTAGACACGAAGGTAAGATTACAGGTTTGGCAGCATATGGTAAATCTACTGATTTGTTAAATAAATTTAGAGATTTATTTCAATTCCATAATGGGGAACTAAAAAGATTTCCTTTTGATAAAATGCAGGAATTGTGGGAAAAATACAATTTGAATTTAAAACTCACGATCAAGAATAAAATAAATTTTCATGCAGAATCAGAACTTGGAGTTAATTATGCTAAAAATGGCATAATTTTAGGAGAATTACTTAAAGAAGTAACCGAAGGGTTTTCAAAAGAAGATATTGCGTATGCCTGTCAAAAAATTGCAGAAGAGATTAGTATAGAGTTGTTAGACTATACTATTAGGATAAGAATGGGAGGGAAGAAAGTTAAATTAGCATTAGCTGGTGGCGTATTTGCAAATGTGCGCATAAATCAATTTTTATTTGAACACGAGCTTGTCGATAATATATTTATACAGCCTGCTATGGGGGATTCTGGTTTGTCGTTAGGCGCAGCTATTCTTGCAGATATCGAATGTCATGGCAATGTCAGTACTGACCAATACCGTTTTGTTGATACCTATTTGGGGCCAGATTATTCATTAGATTTACAAGATTTTATAAACAATATAGATAAGCAGAAATATATTGTAAAAAATATGGGGGAGGATGCTCCAAAAGAAGTTGCTCAACTAATGGCTGAAAATAAAATAGTTGGATTTTGGCAGGGTAGAATGGAGTGGGGGCCGAGAGCACTGGGTATGCGTTCTATGATATTAAATACATTTGACAGGACAGTTAATGATACATTGAATAAAAGATTAAATAGGACAGAGTTTATGCCATTTGCGCCTTCAGTTATTGATTATATGGTAGAAACATATATGCCAAAATATAAGTCATCAGATATAGCAGCAGACTATATGACAATAACATACGATGTAGCATCTCAATATCATGAGGAATTACAGGCTGTAGTTCATATAGATGGTACAGCTCGGCCGCAGGTTGTAAAAAAGGAAACAAATCCTTATTATTATAATATAATCGATGAGTTTTATAAGTTGACAGGATGTGGTGCTATTGTAAATACTAGTTTCAATGTTCATGAAGAACCAATTGTATCTACACCTAATTCAGCATTTAAAGCGTTAGTGGATAAAAGAATTGATGTATTAGTCCTCGATAAGTTTCTCATAAAACATAATGAAAAGTAAAGTTTTATTTATTGGTACTTTTTTGTCTAAACAAAGGGGTACAAAAGGAGTGTCAGAGTCATTATCTCAATTATTGCATAATGAGGGTATATCGATAAAATTAGTTTCGAGATATGAGAATAAACTTCTAAGGATTCTAGATATAGTAGTTGCAATTTTATTCTTTAAAGGTGATAAAATCCACATTGATGTTTTTAGCGGCCCGGCATATAAAATAGCTATTATCGCTACTCTTATAGCAAAGATTCGTAGAAAAAAAATAATTCTAACATTACACGGTGGCAAACTGAAAGAATTTGCTATGGAGAACAGGGAGCTAATACATAAAGTCTTTAGTAAAGCAGATTATATTCAAACCCCCTCCTCGTTTCTGAAAGAATATTTTGAATCGATAAATTATGAAGTTCACTACTTACCTAATCCAATAAATCTTGAAAACTTCCCATACAATAGAACTAATATAAAAAAGTTTACATTATTATGGGTTAGAGGTTTTACACCTATTTATAATCCTACTATACCAATTGAATTGTTAAGTAAACTCCTAAATATATATCCCGAGGCAACACTTACTATGATTGGCCCTGATGCTGGTATGCTGAATGAATGTATTGAATTAGCAAAAAATCTAAAAGTGTTCGATAAAATTAATTTTACCGGGAAGATAGAAAATACTAGGTTGTTTGACTTTTATCAGACCCATCATGTTTTCCTAAATACAACTTCTTATGAAAGTTTTGGGGTTGCATTAGTTGAGGCTGCAAGTTGCGGTATACCTATTGTTTCCAATAAGGTAGGTGAAATTCCTTATTTGTGGGAGGAAAAAAAGAATATGTTATTTGTAAATAACAATAATATTGATGAGTATGTGTCATGTGTAAAAAGTTTATTTGAGAGTGATACATTATGCAATTCTATTTCATTCAATGCACGCAAAAAAGCCGAAAGTTTTTCTTGGGATCATATAAAAAAGGATTGGGAACAATTGTTGGAATTAAATTCATTAAACGCTGGGATTACAAGATAAAATATACGCTAAGCTACCATTGCCTCTGCAAAATATAGCCATTTCTATATTTGGTTACTTATGGCAAAAAAGACGTTTTGGTGGTGTTTATAAAGAGCAATTACCCTTATTCAAGGCCAGAGAAAAATACACAGATGAACAGTGGCGTGCATATCAAAATGAACAACTAAAGAAAATAGTCGTTCACGCATTTGATACAGTACCTTTTTATCATGAAAAATATAGCAATGCGGGTTTGACAAGAAAAGACCTTGAACAAATTACCGTGGATACGCTACACCGCTTACCCTATTTAGAAAAAGATGAGTTGAGACGTTTTTGTAAATCCAGTTTGCTTTCGAGTCAAAAAGAAAAGGATGGTAACTATTATGCCAGTAGTGGAAGTACCGGTACTCCTGTCAATATTTATTTGTCCAAAAAAACCCATCAGACATGGACTGCCGGATATGAAGTCAGAGTGAAAAACTGGGCGGGTGTCAATAAGGATATGGTAAGAGGTATGATAGGAGGTAGAAGAATATTACCGGATGCAACGCTGAAATTCCCTGTTTTTAGGTATAATTTTTTTGAAAAAATGGTTTACTTCTCAGCCTATCATATTATGCCCGCATCTATTCAAAATTATGTACATGGTATGCAAAAACATAAAGTTGATTTTATGATGGGCTATGCTATGAGTAATTATCTGTTGGCAAAATTTATCAAAGAAGAAAATATAAGAGCCCCCAAACTGAAGGCAGTGATTACATCGAGTGAAAAGCTCACTCCTCAAATGAGAGATACCTTCAAAGAAGTATATCAATGCGATACCTATGATACCTGGAGTGGTGTAGAAGCATGTGCACAGATATCAGAATGTGAGTATCATTCTTTACATGAAAGTCCCGATATTGGTATCATAGAGTTGGTCGACGATAAGGGCGTTGTTTTACATGTGGGTATGGGAGAGGCCGTCTGTACCAGTTTGATCAATTTTGATCAACCTTTAATACGTTATCGTTGTGGAGATGTTTTATCTATGGCAGAGGATCAATACTGTAAGTGTGGCAGACATATGAAAGTATATGATGAAATTATTGGACGATTAGAAGATGTAGTAACCGGGCCGGATGGTCGTAAAATGGTTCGTTTTCATGGGATTTTTATCAATATTCCATCCATAATTAAATCACAGATAATTCAAACAAAAATTGATTCCGTAGAAATTAGATTGGAGGTATCAAATCCCTTAACCGAAAGTGAGGAGGATAGCATTCGCCAAAGAATGTATAGTCAACTCGGCGACATCCATGTTACCATCAACTATACAAATGATTTTATTAAAGGGAATAACGGCAAATTCAAAGCAGTCATTTCCCACATCAAATAACTATGAATAAAAACAAAACAATTTGGGTCATAAACTATTTTGCCGGTACTCCTGATTCAGGATGGGGCGAAAGACATTTTTATTTTGCTAAATATTGGAAAGAAAACGGGTATCAAGTTAAGATATTTTCTTCTTCGTATAATCATATGTTCAATAAATTGCCAACAGTTACCGGCGAATTTACAGACGAAACTTATGAAGGCATAGATTTTACCTGGGTGAAAGTACCCACATACAACCCTCAGTCCATACGTCGATTTTGGAGTATGTTGGTTTTTGCCTGGAAGGTTTTAAAGTTACCTGTTCAGATATACGGAAAGCCCGATACCGTCATCGTTTCATCTATGCCAATATTCCCTATTTGGTCGGGTATCCAAATGAAAAAAAAATGGGGAGCAAAACTTTTGTTTGAAATCAGAGATATATGGCCACTCTCCTTACAATTATTAGGAAACAAATCAGCCAATCACCCTGCAGTACGTTTCATTGGCTGGTTTGAGCGTATTGGTTATCAAAAGTCAGATGTGGTTGTCTCTTTGCTTCCCAATGCGCATGCGCATTATAACAGTGTAGCGGGCAGAGAAGTCAATTTTGCCTATATTCCCAATGGGATAGATGCCAATTTGCTCAAAGAAGAAAAAATACCCCATGACTTAGAAGAAAAAATACCCACTAACAAATTTGTTATTGGATATGCAGGCACTCTTGGATTGGCTAATGCTCTGGAATATTTTGTGGAGGCAGCCGGACAATTAAAAGATAACAAAGAATTTCATTTTGTGATTGTAGGAGATGGATATCTGAAAAATCAATTACAAGAACAGTCGAAATCGTGGGGCAATATTACGTTTTATCCGAAAATCAGAAAAAATCAAATACAACACCTATTGACCTTTTTTGATGTGTGTTTTGTAGGGCGAAATGATTCCGAAGTATTTAAACATGGGGTTTCTGCCAATAAGTATTTTGATTATATGTTGGCAGCAAAACCAATACTGGATTCCAATAATTATATCAAAGACCCGGTTGAGCTCTCTGGCTGTGGTATCATCGTGAAGCCGGATTCTACACAAGCTATAGTAGAAGGTATTCATCGCTTATACAACATGAGTGAACAAGAAAGGAAACAAATGGGCGAAAAAGGGAAACGCTATGTTGAGCAAGAACATAGTATCGCTTCATTGGCTCACAAATATCAAGCATTATTCTAATGACCCTTCTTCTTACAGGTGCTTCCGGATTTTTGGGTGCAGAGCTCATCGCAGCTTGCAAAGTAGGTCATCATATACTCACATTGGGGAGGCAAGCTAAAAACGATATCCAATGCGATTTGTCCACACGCATCCCCACTCTAGACAAACCTATAGATGCAGTGATTCATGCCGCAGGCAAAGCACATGTTTATCCCAAAACAGAAGCCGAAAAACAAGCCTTTTTTGATGTCAATGTGAAGGGCACAGAACATCTGCTTGCAGTTCTCGAATACATGCCTCTACAAAGATTCATTTTTGTCAGTTCTGTATCGGTTTATGGTCTGGGCAAAGGCGAAAATATTAATGAGGATACACCCTTGCGTGGTCAATCGCCTTATGCTTTGAGTAAAATTCAAGCAGAACAATTGATCGTTAACTGGTGCGAAAAAAAACAAATTCCTTACCTCATCGTCCGATTACCGCTGGTAGTAGGTCCTAATCCGCTGGGCAATCTTGGCAAGATGGCCCAGGCCATACAAAAAGGAACTTACCTTCGTATCGCCAAAGGCAATGCCCGCAAAAGCATGGTACTTGCCTCCGATGTGGCAACACTCTTTTTACAATGGCTTAGTACAGAGCATCCGCATTCCGGTATTTTTAATCTGACCGATGGGCATCATCCTACCTTTTTTGAACTCGAAGAAGCCCTCAAATCAAAATACAACAAACGCCGAATTTTAAGCATACCCACATGGTTAGCCTATAGCATGGGCAAGCTGGGCGATAGGGTTTCTTTCTTTCCCGTCAATTCACAGACTATTGAAAAAATTACCTGCACCTTTACCTTCTCCGACGAAAAAGCTCGTCGTCAATTAAATTGGAATCCAACACCCATACTAGATTATTACAAGTAATATGTTTCACCTCCTTATCATCTTTTTTGCTCTGCTACTAGCAGAGCTTTTTTATTTTCGAATTGCCGATAGATTCAATATCATCGATAAGCCTAATGAGCGTAGCTCGCATACCCAAATCACTATTCGAGGGGGCGGTATTATTTTCCCCATCGCCTGGGTCATGTATTCCGTATTAGAGGGATTTGCTTTTCCGTATGTAAGTATTGGCATGCTGCTAATGGCTACTATCAGCTTTATCGACGACAGAATAGAGCTCAGTAGCAAAATACGACTACTGATTCACCTTCTAAGCTTTACCCTCTGTTTTGTAGAAATAGGCATTTTTGCATTTCTACCCTGGTATGCCGTACTAGCTATCTATATCGTCTGTATAGGTGCCGTCAATGCAATCAATTTTATGGATGGTATCAATGGCATCACGGCGCTCTATGGGCTATCCATAATAATCCCCTTACATCTTTATTTTTATGGTATCACATTCGTATTGAGTCCTTTCAGTATACTGGCCATTTCATTACTCGTATTTGGTATATTCAATTTTCGCAAGCGAGCTCGTTGTTTTGCCGGCGATGTAGGCAGTGTGTCGCTGGGTTATATACTCTTGTTTTTCCTATTACTTCTTATTTTCAATCAGCTATCCATACAGGAGGATCGTTTGGTCATTGCATCCGAGTACAAAGGCATGGATATTCGTTATCTCTTCCTGCTTATGCTCTATGGTATCGACAGTATTTTTACCATTGTGCAGCGGCTCTACCAAAAGGAAAATATCTTCAAAGCTCATCGCAAGCATCTCTACCAACTCTTGGTCAACGAATATCGTGTTCCTCATCTTTGGGTAGCATCGAGCTATGCACTCATACAGTTGGCGATCAATTATGCCATACTCTTTCTGCCATTAAGCGTATCTGCCACTCTACTCGTAGCAATCCTACTATCGCTACTCTATATCCTACTCAAGGTAGCATTACTCCAAAAAATTATGAAGACCGGCTAAGGAAAAGGATTAAGCCACCTCTTGCTATCCGCTATATCTCTGCCGCCCTTTGGGGTCGGCAGAGGATGCCGCTGCTATCAAGTCTAGTCTTCATCGTCTGTGCTACAGTTTAGCCAATTCCCCCCAAGCATTTATATCCCACAAAAAAAGAAAAAACAAAGTCGCACTGTCAAGTAAATCCCCCGCTTCATAGATATTCTGTCCCCGAAAGCTAGCCGCGATAGCAACGGCATCCTCCCGGCTGCATGGCCTTGTGCGTGAGCTAGCCGGGAGATACAGTGGATAGCGCGATGTGGCTGAAGAACGCAGCGCACGATGAGCTCCAAAAAATCATTGTATATACAAACCATAATATTCTTATAACGATTTAGACACAGTGCTTGAAAAGTTGCTCTCTACTTTTGCAGCCACCACACCTGTCATATGAAAAAACTCTTGCGAAGAATAGCTCAATGGTTAGGCATTCTTCCTACACCCACTCCAACAAAATCATCATCTAAACGAAAAAAATCAAAAAAACGTAAAGCAACTATATTAGAACCTCCTCGATTCAGAGGATAGCTTTCAGTGATCAGTCTACTCCCTAACCAAATACATCACTGAAAAGTATGCCGCATTCTTGCGGCATATTTTTTATAGTATTGAATATCAATTAGCTAGAAATTGAAGTATGTATAGTGGTATAATATATGTTTGAGGTGTACATATATTCATGAAAAATACACATAACATTGCGATAAAGATTTGATAACCTAGTAAGCAAATTGCTTCATATTGTCGTAATATTTCAGTAACACTTCGTATAGACCTTTGCCCCCGTATGAAAGGAAATTCTATTTACACGCCGGCACAAGTGCAGATGACACAAGACAATAAAAAAGCGATGAAACAATTGTTTCGTTTTCTCTTAATAATATTTCTAACTCTGGCAATTATTCTTAACAGAGGTCATATCGAAGCCTCAGCCTACGAATCCAATTTTTCTATATCCAATCTTTTTGAGCTATTTACGTCGGGTAACAGCTATAAAGATTATCAAGCCAGTAGCTCCAATTCAAACAATAACTCATACAAGACCGCCCCAATGGCCACTCCGATACTAGGCGCTAAACAGGCTATTAATGTACCGGCACGTTTAAACAATAAATTGGACTATCAATCACTTCACTAAATTCTTTTCATAACAATTTAAATTTCAACAAAAATGAAACAACCAAACCCCCAACATCGAACGCGAGGCGTTCCCAACCCAAGAGTAGCCTTTTCGTGGCTCTCACTGATTCTACTGGCTGCTTGCAGCCTGCTTTTCTTGGCCCCAACGAATGTAAGTGGACAGGCGGCTTTTAATAATGATAATTTAGCAATTGTTGTTGCTGCCGCAAGTGCATCCAATACGACTGCTGACGTAAGAGAAATCACAAAAACTGGTACATTAGTTCAAACAATTAATATACCTGGAACAGGGACTGATGCTATTCGTGTATCTGGATCTGCTACATCGACCATGTATGCTTCGAATAGTAATGATGGGAGTTTATTCTGTTTTACTGGACATAATTCTACAAATACAGGATCAAACGTAAATACTTTACAAACCAATAAGGCAGTAGTGACATTGAATAATAGTGGCACTATTAGTTTGGCAACATTGTATAATGGTACTGGAACTAATCAAACAAGAGGTGCGACTACATTAGATAATACTAACTATTTTATCGGAGATCAAGGAGGGTTTTATACCAATTCATCTACTACGCCTAGTCCAAGTGGAAATATACGCTCTGTAAAATCATTTGGAGGAACAGTATACGCTTTTGTATCTTCCGCATCATTACCTCCCGTTGGTATTATCAGTGCTCCAAGCGGTGGTACATACACTGCACTTACTGGTTTGGCAAATGGTAATACATCAAGACAAGATTTTTATTTGATTTCGTCAGGCTCTAATGGTTCCTCATTCGATGTTTTGTATGTATTGGATGCCTCGTCTGCTACAGTTGGCACTATATTTAAATATTCTCTGGTAGCAGGATCATGGACTGCTAATGGTTCATACCTAACAACCGTTGGAGGATTTGGTATGTACGCTGAAAAGAATGGTGCAAATGTAGATATTTACATCACAACTGGAACTGGTGCTACGACTGCTAATTCTATTAGGAAGATAACAGATGGGGCAGGATATAATACAACTATCAATGTAACAAGTGCTTCAACAATTTATACCGCACCTTCTGGATTGATTATAAAAGGAATAGCTCGCGCACCTCAATCATTAGCTACACCTATTCTCACAATATCTAATAATAGTGTAATTGGTGGTTTTACTACCACTTACGGCACACCATCTGCTGCTCAGTCTTTTGATGTAGAAGGGGTTGACCTAACGACTAATTTGGTGATAACTGCTCCAAGTGGTTTTCAGGTGTCTACTAATATCGCCGGTCCATACAACACTACCGTGAGTTTGACGCCCACGGCAGGTGTAGTATCTACTACTACAATCTATGCTCGATTAGCAGGTACTGCTACAGTAGCCGGTTCACCTTACTCTGGTAATATTACAGCAACGTCTACTGGAGCTACTACTCAAAATATTAATACCAATGGAGGTACAGTAGCTCAAAAAGGGGTTACGTTTTCTGGTGCAACCGCACAAAATAAAATTTATGATGGAAATAATACAGCTACTATTTCAGGCGTTACCGTGAATGGTGCTGAAAATAGTGATGTACTTACAGCAACAGGTGGTGGTACATTTGCGCAAATTTCTGTAGGTAATAATATTGTTGTAACAGCTACATTATCTGTTTCTGGTACGAATGCTTCAAGTTATTCAGTCACCGCCCAGCCATCCGGTTTGGAAGCAGATATTACCGAAAAAGAATTAACAGTATCGGGTCTTACTGCACAAAACAAAACATTCGATAATAACACAAGTGCTACAATTACAGGAACTCCTTCATTGGTAGGTGTTGTAGGCGCAGATGTAGTCTCTATTACAGGTACACCGCTTGGTACTTTTGCCAATGTGGGGCCTAGTACAAATATAATAGTTACCGTCTCTGGTCTTTCTTTAACGGGTGCAGATGCAGGTAATTATACACTCACACAACCCACATTGAGTGCAGATATCAACCCATCTGTCACGCCGGTAATTACGGTTGGGGGTGCATTAAGTGCTGTCAATACTACTTATGGTAACGCTTCTCCTAGTCCATCTTCATTTACAGTAGAAGGTGTCGATTTATTGGGCGATATTACCGTCACCGCTCCTACAGGATTTGAAGTGTCAACCTCTATCGCTAGTGGATATGATGTTGATGTCATTCTAACTCCTACTGCAGGTACAGTTGCTAATACTACAATATACGTTCGTTTAGCAGCCACAGCCACTGTTGCAGGATCGCCTTACTCGGGAATGATAGTCTGTACAAGTCCTAGTGCTACATCTCAAAATGTGGCTACAGCATCCAGTACAGTATCGGCAAAAGAAATTACGATTTCGGGAGCGATTGCTCAAAACAAAGAGTATAATGGCAATAATGTAGCCACCGTTACAGGAGCTACACACAGTGGCGAAGTAAATGGAGATGTACTTACTCTGTCTGCAGCAGGAGCACTCTTTGCTCAGGCCACAGTTGGTACCGGTATCTCCGTTAATACCAATTACAGTGTGACAGGAACGAATGCAAGCAGCTATTTTGTTACTCAGCCTATTGGTTTGATGGCAGATATTACAGCTAAAGAATTGACTATCACAGGTATTACAATAGACAATAAAGTATTTGATGGTAATACCAATGCTACTATCAGTGGAACCGCAAGTTTGGTCGGTGTAGTCGGTGGTGATGTGGTTACACTCGACGTATCAGGAGCAACAGCATCATTCAATGATGCAAGTATTGGAAATGCCAAAGCGGTTACCGTATCAGGTTATGCTATCACAGGTGCAGATGCGGGCAATTATTCGCTCATTCAGCCTAGTGGTTTGACGGCAAATATCACAGCTCCTATAATTGCTCAGTGGACTTTGGAAAATTCACCTACAGCGTCAAGCCCTGCTCCATCAACAGGAACAGGTACCGCATCAACTGTAGGTAGTATGGGTACCTTATCCTTAGCAACCGGTATGAATACCCTTACAGGTTGCGGTACTCAAACTTCAGGAACTAATGCATGGGCATTTTCTGCTGTGAATCCCGGAGCTAGTAATGAGTCTAGTGGTGCACAGTTTACCACAAGTACTTTAGGCTATGAAAATATTAGTTTCTCATGGGAACAAAGATGGTCTGGTACATCGACCAATACAGTTAGGTTACAGTATACCACTGATGGAAGTACATGGAACAATTTTACCATGACAGATTTAAATACACAATATTGTTTAGGTTCTTTAAATGACGGACGATTTGAGACGAATACCACAAGTGATCAATTCCGTCGAATCACGGTTGATTTATCTTCAATCACAGCTGCCAACAACAATGTAAATTTTGGAGTGCGAGTAGTGGCTGCTCATTATCAATCAACTGGTCAATTCAGACAAGTAGCAACTCCTACATCTGTTGCCACTGCAGGCACATGGCGTTTTGATAATATCACTTTCCGTGGAGAGCCAGTTGCCGGTTCTACCGCTTCTGTAATCTCTAATGGTACAGGATCTTCAAGTATTTGTATAGGTTCTTCTGCCAATGTAAAAATAGATATTACCGGAGGCGTATCGCCTTATACCGTTGTCATAAGTGATGGAAGTACACAAAGTACAGTTACAAGTTATGTCAGTGGAACTGATATCACCGTAAGCCCTTTAGCAAATGCTACTTACACATTAGTCTCTGTTACAGATGCTAATAACGATGTAGGATCAGGAAATAGTGGGTCTGCGGCTATAACTGTTAGTGCAAGTATTCCCTCGGTGGTTAATACATATTCAGCTACAAAGGGTCAAGCGGATGGTACTACTGTATATTATACAGATGGTTCATGTAATTTATTAGCCACTATCGAAGATCAAGTGGGTGGTAATGTATTGGGTAGTACGACTGTTAGCTCCGAGTTATTATCATCAAATTTAATTTCTAATAATAATGGACTGGTAGGTCAAGTGTATATGGTAAGAAATTACGCCATAACTCCTTCTTCTTCAGGTACGGCTACTATCACGTTTTTAGTGCCTCAAGCTGATTTTACAGCGTATAATGCCAGTAACGGATCCTTGTTAGATATGCCTACTTCTGGTAGCAATGCAGATCCTAATATTGCAAATATTCGCTTGGCAAAAGTTACCGGAGGTACATTGACCACCGGTACATTTACGTATCCTTCTATTTCTGTGAATTGGAATAATACCGATTCTCGTTGGGAAATTTTAACAACAACGGATGCGGAAGGTTTATATTATTTCTTCACCGATCCAGCTTGTAATACGGTAATTTCTGGTTTGGGTGGTACTCCTACGGCTAATTCAGTCAATTTGACATGGACTGCCGCACCGGGTGCAACTTCTTACGATGTGCGATATAGAGCTATAGGTGCTGCTACTTGGCAGCCTGGTGGTAGTACTACCGGTACGACAATGACCGTCAATGGTTTGTTGCCTGGTACAAACTACGAAACACAAATTAAAGCTCGTTGTACACCTACTACATCCGGATTGTTTAGCACTAGTTTTAATTTCACTACAGACGCTGCTCCTTGTGGTACAGCTGCTACTGTGATTACGCCGATAACGGTTACTAATAATTCAGCTACCATAACTTGGAATGCAGTAAGTGGTGTATCTACGTATTGGGTAGAGTTCAAACAAAGTGCTGCTATTAATTGGTCTACTTGGAGCACTACTTCGACAAGTTTAGTGCTTACAGGTCTATTACCTAACACCAATTATGATGTGCGCATCAGAAATACTTGTGCTACTGGTGGCGGAATCAGTGCACCTAGTACCACTGAGAATTTCACAACTTCTACATCTGATTGTATTACTACTCCAGCAGCAATAAATACGCCTATCACACCAGGTTCTACTTCTGCTACCATCTCATGGAGTGCGGTATCAGGTACTGCAACCTATTGGGTAAACTTCAAACCAACAAGTGGTTCTACTTGGACAACTTGGTCTACAAGTAGTACAAGTATGAATTTGACTAATCTTATACCCGGTACACAATACGATGTAAGAGTAATGAATCAGTGTACAGGTGGTGGTTTTAGTGGATTTAGTACGGTTGAACAGTTTACAACAACAGCCAATCCATGTATCACTACACCTGCTGACATTAATACTCCTATTACGGCTGCTAGTACAAGTGCTACCATTTCTTGGAGTGCAGTAAGTGGTACAGCAACCTACTGGGTATTCTTCAAGCCATCGGCTTCCTCAACATGGTCTACATGGTCTACTACTTCTACTAGTATCAATCTTACCGGTCTGCAACCTAATACGCAGTATGATGTAAGAATGATGAATCAGTGTACTGGTGGTGGATTTAGTGCTCTGGGTACTATGCAACAATTCACTACTACAGCTAATACGTGTATATCTACACCTGTAACAATTAATACGCCTATTACTACTACGCAAAATTCTGCTACTATTACGTGGAATTCAGTTGCAGGTGTTGCTAGTTACAGTGTTCAATTTAAAACGGTGGCCGCTTCAACATGGTCAACACCATCAACGTCAAATACTTCATTTATTCTTAGCAATCTTCTTCCGGGTACCACGTATCAAGTGAGAATAATGAATATTTGTACGGGAGGTGGTTTTAGTGCATTTAGCGCTACGCAAGAATTCACTACCGCTTCTGCCAAGGAATCTTCATCTATAGCTGCCAGCATCTTCAATTTCATTGGCGAAACTAAAGATAATGCCAATGTATTGACATGGTCTACCATAAGTGAAGAAAACATTAGTGGATTTAATGTATTGAATAGTACAGATGGAGTTCGCTATGAACCAATCGCTACCATCTCTTCAAAAGCAGATAATGGTTCTAGTGAAGAAATGTTACACTACTCCTTTGTACATGAGTCACCAAGTGCTACTACCAATTACTATCGTATAGAGTCAGTAGCCTTCGATAACACCGTAATGTTGTATAATAGAGTAGTAACGCTCAACAATCAGTCGCCTATTACATCTATCTCCCTCTATCCTAACCCCACTCGTGATATCGTTACCATCGATATGACTGCGGCTACAGAAGAGGCCTTACTCGTAAAAGTAATAGATATGACTGGTAGAGTCGTAAAAGTAATCAATACCAAAACGCAAAAAGGTCAACAGCTTATCCCTGTAAGCCTGAGCGAATATAGTAGTGGTATCTATACGATTCAGGTCATGCAAGGCGCACAATTGCTTCATGTAGGCAAAGTGCAAAAACAAGACTAAGCATTCGTTTCAAGTCTAACCAAATCAATAAAGCTGCCTCTGTTTAGAGGCAGCTTTTTTTTGACATGCCTTCTATCAGTATTCCAGACTGATCCCTTCGCGCATCTCTCAGTGAATGTGTTTATTTATTGAAATCATAGAGAAGAAAATAGAATCCAATAGTTAGGTTTTAATATGCCAAATCGGAATCAGTAGTCTATTCATTGGGTATTGACCGAACAACTAAGGGAAACTATTTTGGACAACGGAGTGGGAGGTACTAATCGTGCTCTATATCACAGATTGCTCTATCAGAATTCTAAAAAGAGCAGTATAGGGCTGGATGATTACTAAACATACTCCATGTGGGGAAACATAAATCATGATACGCTTTGAGGTTAGTGTATGATCTGAAGTAATAACATATATAATTTTTTGTTATGTACTTTAATAGTTTGAATAGCCCATAAATCACTATTGATATAGATTTGTAATACCATACGAGTAGAAAGCTAAGTATATAAAATAGTACACGCACTCTATTCGTCATGCTTAGGTAGAGAATTTTTTCAGTATGGGTTTTAGAATACAATATATGCTTCGGGTAATACTTTGTTGTATGATACCACAGGTGGGAGTAGCATATACCTTAAGCCCTCTACAAGACCATTTCTACCGCTATCAGATCAACGAGGATACTGAACTCTCCATTAGAAATAAATTAAATCAGTGTATTGTCTATACCGAAGAGCAGATAGTTGCTTATCAGGAATTATTGTATTACTATGCCGTATTACAAGATAAAAATAAATTTCAGCTAGAAAAACAAAAGTGTGAGCAAGCGTATAGGCAAACCAAAAAGACCAAGAATATCGAAAACTATTTTGCTTATCAAATGGCTTTGGCTTACTATCTTTTAGGTGTGTATGATTCGAGTATAATATATATGCAGCGGGTAGAATCGGATGGGCAGGATACTCGTTTTCAATGTAGCTATAATCTGTTGCAGGGTATGACCTATGCGGAGATGGGTCAGGTGGAATGGGCTAATATCTCTTTGGACAAAGCGCTGGAGCTGGCTGCTACAAGCAATGACTATTCGTTTGAAGTAGCAATGATCTATTTGTATCGCGCTTACTTATTGTATAGGCAAAACCTAAAAGCGCAGTATGCAGTTCAGTTGTCGATGGCAGATAAAGAGATAGAATCCTATTGTCATAATCTGGTGGACAACTATAATTATCAAGTCACTAAAAAAAATATACTTAGCAGATTGAATCTGGTGAAAGAGTCACAAATGATGGATAAAATAATTTTTAAGACTATTACTAAATTGGAGTTTTATAATATCAGTTCGGCAAATAGTAACCTAAGTACTCGATCGCAAACCTGGCTAAAAAAGTCGGCGATGCGATTTATCGAAGGCTCTATGAGCAATGAAAAGGATGCATACCAACGATTAATTTGGGTCTTTATCATTATTCTAAGTCTTCTGTGTTCCACAGTAGTCACCCTGATTGTAATGTATCATAAAGCAAAAAGAAGTAATAAGATGTTTTCGCTATATATAGATAAGCTCAATGATCAAAATGGACTGATAATAAAAGCCTTAAAACAAAGAGATGAGCTGCTCAAAGAGTTTCAATATCGATTGTTTAATAGCTTACATTTTGTGAATGAAATAATCAAATTGATGCTAACCTATCAGACAGATAGTAAGCTCAGGCAAATAACGCATTCTATGGCCAGCAAAGTGAATCTGATTGTAACGATGTACCATGAGGTGTATAATAACGAAGGTAATTATAAAGTAGATATTCGAACATATCTGGAACAGGGATTTGGGGAATTGGCAGAGCAATATCCCGAAAAACACCTGTCATTGGTTTTGGAATGCGAAGATATTTCTATAGAAATACACAAAGGGATATATATGTTGGTACTGGCCAAAGAAATCGTTCGAAATTCGTATAAGTATGCTTTTCCATATTCATCGACAGGAAAAATCTATATTTGTTTTAAGCAAGAGCAGGACAATTATATTTTCATCGTAGGAGATAATGGTGTTGGTATAAGTTCTGGTATGGATTCGGAAGCGACCTACTCGTATGGCACGGCGTTGATCAAGTTGGTTACAGAAAAGTTAGGGGCAAGCTATAGCCGAAATTCATCGAATGGATTAATCTATACATTTGTTTTTCCTAAAGCCATAGTCCCCGTGCAAAAATGAGACGTACTTAATAATGAAAGATAATGGTCGGAGGGATCAACATTCAACCCGGATTTTCTACTTCAAAATATTGCTTGAATGACCCTATTCGTAAAACCTTGACTGTTATCAGAGTAAATGACATCCCCCGCTTCATAGATATTCTGTCCCCGAAAGCTAGCCGCGATAGCAACGGCATCCTCCCGGCTGCTTAGCCTTGTGTGTGAGCTAGCCGGGAGATACAGTGGATAGCGCGAAGTGGCTTGGTGATGAATCAGACGCTAAGCTCCAAAGAATTCTCTCTCTATTTCCGGGCATAAAAAAACCTGTACGTGATATGTACAGGTTTTTTTTATTATGGATGCGAATCGCTTAGCGAATCGTAAAATGATTATTGATCCAAAGCCAAAAGCTTCCATCCCACAAGAAAGCAAGGATAAACCATATGAATAAGGTAAGAGGGATAAGAATGGTCAGAATCATGTTTTTGAACTCGTCGCCCAAATGCATAAATACTTTGACGATATAGGCCGCTTTGAGGAGCGTGAGGATGATAAAGAGGGTATTGATCAATGTTTTGGGCATGTGATTGAAGTGGCTGTAGAGCCCCATACCTACTTCTACTATCGTTACGATAGAGAGTATCGCTGTCACTATCCATATTTTTTTGACCTTGGCTTTGCTTGCAGCCGAGTTTTTGTCTTCTACATGGTTGATATTGTAGAGTCTGGACTGATCGGATTCGTAATCGCTGAAATGCATAGTATTATTCGTTTATTGGTTTACGTTATTGTTGAATGAGATAGATTAGAGTAGGTAGAAGCAAGTAAATACAAATACCCATACGAGATCTACAAAGTGCCAGTATAATCCTACTTTTTCGACCATTTCATAATGGCCGCGTTTTTCGTAAGTACCATTGATGGTATTGAGTAGGATGATGACGTTCAATATTACTCCAGAGGCAACGTGTGCACCGTGAAAACCGGTAATAGTAAAGAAGAAATTGAAGAATTTGTGAGCGGCATCAGCCCCTTCTTTGGCGATAAGAGCCGCATCGGTGCCATGTTTGAAAAAGTGATTGAGCGCATCGGCATTGTCTCCGTTGCGGAAGGAACCCCACCATGCTCCATGATGGTATAAGTGTGTCCACTCCCAAGCCTGACAAGCCAGAAAGGCAAAACCTCCGATGATAGTCCATATCATCCATTTGATGACTCCGGCTTTGTCGCGACAATGACCGGCATGTACAGCCAATACCATCGTTACGGAGCTAAGGATGAGGATGAAAGTCATCAGTGATACAAAGGCCATAGGAGCACCACCTTCGGGGGCAAACCAAGGGAAAGAGGCAAATACTTCGTTGGGATCAGGCCACAAGGCACTGAAGAAACGGGTGGTGCCATAAGAGATTAGGAATGCGCCAAAGGTGAAGGCATCACTCATGAGGAAGTACCACATCATGATCTTCCCATAGCTAAGGTTGAACGGACTTTGTCCGCCACCCCAGATTTTCTTTTTGTCTACTGCTACTGAACTCATAGTCTATATGTCTAAAATGTTTATTGGTGTTGGTTTATAAAGAAAAAGAGGAACAAATATATCCAAAGTAAATCAACAAAATGCCAATAGGTGGCTAAAATTTCTAATCCGGTGGATGAATAGACCTTTTTGCTTCGCTGAAAGCGCATACGAAGGGCATACACAATCAGGGCGATGACCCCTCCGAGCATATGTAATAGATGCACGACCGATATCACGTAGATAAAGCTACCGGAGACGCCTTCGCCCGTGGAGGCTAGGGTGACTCCTGCATGATGCATCTCATAAAAGCCCCAAAACTGTAAGGCCATAAAGAGTGTGCCTAACAAAGCAGTAGCCGTAAACAGGGACTTGTAAGCAGGCATATTGCGCTGCTTGAACTGCTTGATAGAGAAGTGAATGGTAAGGCTACTCAGCACAACGACAATGGTGGATATCCAAAAAGCAGTGGGCATCGTGAAAAGCATCCAATTGCCTTGGGCTTTGCGTACAAGGAAGGCACTGGTCCAGCCGCCAAACATCATGCAGATGCTGGCAATAGCAATCCACATCAAGAGTTTGTGTGGATGGATACGTTGGCGTTGTGCAGAAAGAGTACTCATAGTAATATATATTTTGGTGTGAGCGACAAAGTTCACACCAAAAGGCAGGCAAATTTAATCATCAAATCCATAGATTCATAGAAAAAAGCAATTTTTACGAAAAAAGAAATTTGGAGCTCATCGCCACAAGTTTGTTCATCTACTTCGTACTTTCCGCTTGTATCTCTCTCTCCGCAAGCTACGCGAGAGGATACCGCTTCAATTACGGCTATTTCCCGACGTCTTTTCCACTATTCATCCCTCTTAGCGAGGATACAACATAATAAGATGATGCTTGGTGTCAAGACAAAGTAGAAAATGCGCCCTCGCTGGGAGAGTAAACATTAGACCACACCTCACAAAAAAGAAAAAAAGAAAAAACGCAGTCGCACCACCGGCCTTTAGAAAAAAGGCGTCAAGCAATTTACTAAACCATCATATTAACCCTGATAGTCCAGTAGCAATACTAGTGAGAATGCAAAATCCGGGTTCAAAAAAAGTGAATAGAAATGAAGGACTCCTATCTCTTATGGATTTATTTTTGAAAATTTAGCCACTTTTCGCAAGCCGTCTTGAAAATACAGACTTAGCATGTAAGTGCCTGCTTGTAATGAAGATATCTGAATAGGGTTTTGATGAATATAATTTATCTGAGTTGAATATACCTCACGTCCCCCAAGGTCTGAGATTATAACCTTGACTTCTTCATTATTTTGCGCACCTGAGATTTTTAAATGTAAATCAGTAACAACAGGATTTGGATAAAGATAAAAATCGATACTTAGGTCTTCCGGCTTGCAATTATTGAAGCGCGCGCTGGTATGATTTATGACTTTACGTTGATGATCTTGATCTGTTTCTACAAGATAATAGATGCCTTCGCGTGTAGAAAAAGTGTCTCGGACAGAATATTGCTGTATACCCGGAGCATCATTGCCTTTTGCATCGATACGAGCGATGAATCGTTGCTTGCCAGTGGAACTGGTGTGCCATAACTCATAGCTTACAATATGATGTTCATTTTCTGTTTGCCAATTCAATATGATAGCGCAGTCTTTGTCGATTGCATAAAAGGAATGTAATGTCAAAGGATTAGGAATATCATTAAAAAACAATTTTGAATGATGAAAGGCATTGATGGCAGCCTCTTCGCCTAGTAGCCGACCCGACATATCGTCGAAGCAAGGGTGAATGCCTCCCCAGATGCGGGATAAACTAGCCTCATTAGACGCATCAAAATAGCGAGCCCATTGAAGCCGAATAGTGTCTGAGGGGCCTTGCTCAAATTGTAAAAATCCGGAGTTAGCGGGAATGACATGTTCATAAATCCCACCGGGAAAGAACTCAGATCCTGTTAGTAAACTAAGTAGTTGAGCCCCTGCCCGCGAGTAAGTGGAATGTCCGGATACATACCCTCCAAATGGAGGAGTTACGAATGTTTTTCGTTGGTAAGGTATCCAGTTTTCGGCAAGTATCCAACCCACACCAGCTACATCGGCAGTAGAGTCGGCAATATGATTAAAACCTCTCCAGCTATATAGTTTTATTTTTCCTACATGCTGATTATTAGTTCCTGCCAAAGAATCACCTGATTGTACTATTTCTATATATCCGGGAAGGAGAGGTATGCCTGCCGGATGAAAATTGGCAAGACTCGCATCAGTAGATTGTCCAAAATCTGCCATTTTGCGAATCATACTGATAGGGCGAGGGTGGTCGTACCATCCTTTGGTAGCCCATGCCATAATAGCAGCGTCATGAAGTGCGCCTCCCAATACAAAATAGGATTTTATGTCCCATTCTAGTAAATTGAGAGTAGGCCCTAATCCCATTATTTTTCGTTCATTGAGTGGGTGGTCGCTTACTTTGTGCAGTATGTTGAACCAATGCCCCGGCGGGGTTTCAGATTCAGGACCGTCAGCCCAATACTGTGAGATGATTCGAGTGTAGTCGCCGCGCTTCACAATGTTTGAAGTATAAGGTTGATTGGTGATAGGATTGATGTTATATCCTTTTCCGGTATCTCCTCCTTGAATGTATTGGTAATAGTTTTGATAGTCGGATAGCGTATTCAGAGGTCTTATTTCGGTATTGCCATAATGAGCAGGCGATATATCAATGAGGGTAGTGTCGTTTGGGTCAAGATGAGAAGCCCAGATGGCTACTTGTGTATGCCCCCATTTGAATAGTTTAGAAGATTCATCAGCCGTGTCTGTAAGATGGAGCATAGGGGGGGCTCCGGGGTCAGAATATACTTTGTATGTATTTCCATCTCGTGAATATATAGTAGGCGAAGGAAGAGCAAATCCCAGTACATTACCCCATTCCGGTCCTATGAATTTTTGTACCGGAGGTACAGGATTTCCTCCCTGATCAAGAGCTCCGGGTATCTCCAGTGGTTGCCAGCGATTCACATCGGTCATGATACTATTCCCACTATTGTTGATATAGAGTGGGGCATTTACAGGTTGATAATACAAAGAGGCATAGTTACCTCCTTGGTTGGATCCGTCTGTAAAACCATAGTTTGAAGTTACAAACGCTATATAATTTCCTAATTCGGCCGGACTCGTGTTTTGATAATTGATAGATACATTGTTGGTGTCATAACCCAGATGATACATAAGGGTGTCAAAACTGTGTTTGGAGCTACTAAAGCTGGGAGAGTTGGCAAATAGTTGTATCAAAGTCCGATAGGCAGCATAGCTTATCGCCATCTCTCTGGAGGCTAATGTATCATTGTTGATAAGAGGAGCGGTGCCTAGTGGCGGGAAAAACTGCATTCCTATGACATTGCCATGCAAATAGGGTTTTGCTAATGGGTCATACGCCGCCCATGCATCATACATTGCTACCGACAATAAAAATAGATTACGTGCTTGCACAGGAGGGCGAGCCAAATCACCTTTGATGGCTTCTATCGCTATATTGTTCCATCGACGAGCAATGGAGTATTGAGCATCAGCGTGTGTGGATATCAATATGTAAATGCTACCTAGTAGCATTACTATGGACTTCTTCATTTATAGGTTATTTTGCCTGACAAATGTAATAGGAAAATACGAACAATTATTTTCCTGATAATATTACTGAATCAAAATAATCTTGATGTTTAGTTATCAGTTCCTTTGAAATCGTCGTCGGTACATCTTATACAATTCGCCAAACCACAATACTAAGGATGACGATAATCCTAGCACCAAGAATTCTGTTGGGGGTATATAATCAAACTGAAAGAGTTTTTCGAAAAAAGGTACTTCTACCAACATAATCTGTATGACCACAGACACTACCAAAGCTATATTGATATACTTGTTGCTAAATAGACCTATGGAGAATACTGAAAGCTTCAAAGAGCGCATATTAAATATGTTATAAAGCTGACTAAAAGCCATGATGATAAAAGCGGCTGAGCGGGCTTTGTTTTCCCCATCGGGCAGATAGTATTGGAAGGTAGTGAGAGCCAATGCCGTCATGACGAGAGCATTCATGAGCAAGAAAGGCAAAATATCTTTGTTGAGGATATTTTCCTTAGGATTAATCGGTTTTTGTTTGAGGATATCGCCATGCCCTTCTTCCGTGGCCAAAGCGATATCTCCTACACCATCGGTCACCAGATTGAGCCACAGTATCTGGGTGGCAGTAAGAGGTATAGGTAGTCCTATGATGATAGAGGTAAGAAGGGTGATAATCTCAGCAAAATTGGTAGTGATTAGAAAGAATGCGGTTTGGCGTGCATTATTGAAGACAATACGTCCTTGCTCTACGGCGCTCACGATAGTAGAGAAATTGTCGTCGGCAAGTACTACCTTGGCTGCGTCGCGAGCCACATCGGTGCCCATGATACCCATAGCCACACCTACATCTGCTTTTTTAAGAGCCGGTGCATCATTGACACCATCGCCTGTCATGGCGATGAGTTCTCCTTTATGTTGTAGGGTAGAGGCAATACGGAGTTTCATGGCAGGCGTTAGCCTCGCAAATACATTTATGGTTGATATCGCTTTTTCAAACTCTTGCTCGTCGAGCAAAAGGAGTTGCTGTTCGGTAAGGGCTATGTTTTTGCTGCTGTCTTGTGCTTCTACTATACCGGTTTCTTTAGCTACGGCTATGGCGGTATTGATGTGGTCGCCGGTGGCCATGATTACTCGTATTCCGGCACCCTGGCAGGCTAATACGGATTCTAATACATCGGGGCGTGGTGGATCTATCATTCCTACCAGCCCTGCCAGTACGAGTTGGTCAATGTCATGTTCTACGATATGCTCTGTGTGGCTTTGTTTCCATGCGAGTGCAATGACGCGCATGGCCTGTCCCGACCATTCTTCAATTTTAGAACGAAGTTCTGTTTTTAATTCATCATCAATTGGTTTTAGCCCGTCGCCACTATCGATATGGCTTGTTTTGTCCAATACCTTTTCGGGTGCTCCCACGATATAGTAGTATTTGCCCCCTTTGTGCTGTACTGCCGAAGCTCTCATTTTGATATCGGCATTGAAGGGCAAATCGTCTGTTTTTAGTACATGAGTAGTATCGATATTGGCTTTGCGGGCTAGTACATGGAGAGCTCCTTCGGTAGGGTCGCCCACAAGTTCGTAGAGGTCTTTCGTTTTGTTGTGATTCACTTGGGCATTGTTGCATACAGCGGCTATCTCTAGCGATTGCCTGAGTAGTGGATATTGAGTAATATCGATCACAGTGCCAAGATGGGTGAAGTGGCCTACCGGCGACCAACCCTCACCACTCACCTGCCACTCACCCTCGAAGGGGATAAACACATTGCGCACGGTGAGTGTATTCTGTGTCAGCGTTCCCGTTTTGTCCGTAATGATGGTGGTGACTGCTCCCAGCGATTCGGTTGCCGTAAACTCTCGGATAATAGCATTGCGCTTAGTCATTCGATTAGCACCGATCGCCAGTACGATAGATAGTACAGCAGGTAGCCCCTCCGGAATGGCAGACACCAAAGCCGCTATCGAAATCAATAAGATTTCTTCAAACTTTGCTTGCTGAAAAAAGTAGGATATGATGAACAATAAACTGGCACTAAGAATAGAAATCACCGCCATTTGTCGAGCTAGAGTTTCTACTTTTCGCTGAAAATTTGTCTTTACGGTTTTGATATCACCAAGCGATCGGGCGATATCGCCAATAGCCGTTTGAAGTCCGATGCCTGTTACTACTGCCAGGGCATAACCTGCTGCAATAAATGTGCTCTTGAATACCATGTTTTTGCGGTCGGCAAGCAGTGTTTCTTCAGGTAGGCTATCCTCTCGTTTGTTGATAGGAACGGACTCTCCGGTGAGAGAAGCTTCGATCGCACGCAGATTTTTGGATTCTATGATGCGAGCATCAGCCGGTATACTATCACCCTCTTCCAAGATGATGATATCACCGGGTACTAATTCGCGTGCTGTGATGTTTTGGCTGATGCCATTACGGATCACTTTGGCTTGAGGTACCAACATTGATTTGAGAGAGGCTACTGCCTTCTCCGCTTTCAACTCCTGCACAAAACCTATAATAGCGTTTACGACTATCACGGCCAGTATCACCCACATGTCTACTGCATGACCTGTGGCAAGAGATATCATAGCGGCAACAAATAAAATGAGTACCAGTAGGCTTTTGAATTGCTTAAGCAAAATCAGAAACCAGTGCTTTTTTCTGATCTCCGGTAGCTCATTCCAACCGTACATTTTCCTCCTCTCTACCACTTCGGCATCTGATAAGCCAGACCTATGTGTCTTGAGTTTTATAAAAAGTTCTCTATGGTCGATATGATGCCAATGCATAATGTTTTGATGATTTTCGTGATTGAATAAATGTGGATGAATCTAATGATAAGTAGCGGTAAAAACCATTACTGTGCTCTTGCCTCCTTGCAAGAAATCTACGAACCGGGCGTAGCCCGGTGATAGTTACAAATTTACTTCAAAATCTGTTACCAAATTGTGATTTTCGACACAGAATAATGCCATTTAGGCTGCCACATTTAGGCTATAGCCTGCTTCAACTTTCACTCTTCGCTGCAGATAGTAGTGTCTCTTCCATACGTCGAAAGAAAAAAATATAAGCACGCCATAAAAATAATCATCATAGCAGACGAAGTTTGTTGTGATACGCGAGAATAACTCAGAGATACTTATCGATGACCAATGAGATAAGTACCACAGGTAAGTACACAAAACTAGCAAACATTACCTGACGGGCTTTAGCATCGGAGTTGTCTTTCAAAAACTGAATGGAGTGATACAGTAGCCAAATAGCCGCCGCCAAAAGCCCCACAACAGATATCCAACCTCCTATATCCGCAACCATCGGCAAGGCACTCATGGGTAGTAGCAAGGCACTGTACAATACACATTGTGAGGCCGTATAATAACCCACTTTACCGGCTCTGGGTAGCATCTTCATACCTGCTTTTTCGTAATCTTCGTGCCCAAGCCATGCAATGGCCCAAAAGTGAGGAAACTGCCAAAAAAACTGAATGATAAACAATGTCCAGGCACCAAGCGAACCCAGATGATTGGTCGCAGCCACCCATCCTATAAGGCAGGGTAGGGAACCCGGTATAGCTCCTATCAACACCGATATCGGTGAGATGCGCTTGAGTGGCGTGTACACAAACGTGTACAATGCATAGCAAAACAACGATAGCCACATCGTAAGCGCATTGAACTGATATAGCAGATAAAGCCCTACCAGCAAAGTTAATAGGGAAAAAATAATGGCTTCACCCACCGTCATACGGCTATCGGGCAGAGGCCGATCGAGCGTTCGACGCATCAGCTTGTCGGTGTCGCGCTCCAGGATCTCGTTCGACGCATTGGCGGCAGCTGTCACCAAGAATCCTCCCAGAAAAAGTCGAAGTAAAGGCCACCATTCTACCTTCAGCTCCGGCACAATGATATAGCCCACCACACTCGACGATACGACCAGCAAGCTCAGATTCAACTTCATCAGTTGCTTATAATCCTTCCATTTTTGTACTATATTCATCGCTGGGCAGGGCGCTTTTCGGTTTGGTGTGCAAACATAGCAAGAAATCGCCGAGTGGGCAACCAACTCTTTATGACAGCAAGTATTTCGGGTTACGTATTATTTTTTTTGGGGCATGCACGGCTATTCGGTACTAGTCCTCGTGGCTCAGCCTGTGCTGCCTCGCTGTGGGGCTGGCTCCGTCCCTCCGCCTCCCCACAGCGGGCATCACTAGGCTTCGCCCCTGTGGGCTAGTACCTGCTATCCGGCAGCCGGCGCTACTGGCTACAAGTATTGACATACATAAAAGCTTTCAAAAAACCAGCTCCTACGAATCGTCAGACTGATGAAAAAAGTGGATGTCGACGAAAGCTAGCCGAGATCGTAGCGGCATCCTGCCACGCCTTAGGATCTCCTTGTCGCATCCTGCCGCATCAGAGGCGTGGCAGATACAGCGAAGAGCTCGAAGTGGCTACAAGGTAGCACAGGCGATGAGCTCCATGAAAAGACTATTTTTACTGTAAGAATTCTATAGTAGTTAACCAACATTTATTTTACGATGGGCTCCACGGTATAGCCGCCCCTGCGAAGCAGCTTTATCAAGCCTTGCTCGCCTCCCAGATGGCCTGCCCCCACAGCTATGAATAAGGATTCGTGGGGCATATCGTGCTGGAGCTGATTCATCCAGCGCAGATTGCGTGAGCTGATGAGCTTGGATTCCATAGAGTACATGTCTTCGAACGATACAATAAATCGGTGAAGCGCTTCCACATCTTGTGTTTTGTAGAGCGAGGTCATGGTGCGAAGCGTGGTATCGGTTTCGCTCATTTGCTCCATGGTTTGCAGGAGCATTTGTTTGAGTTCTGATTTACTCATCTGATCAAAGATGTCGAGCTGATCTTTAATGGTTTCTAGTCCACCAATGCTTTTTTGCTGTGTTTTGGCTTTGCTCATCAGGTTGGTTTCGTAAGATTCCTGGGTACTGCACTGCATGGCTTTCATAGAGAGCATACTGACAAACATGAAGGGCTTGAATTGAGTCATCATGGCTATATCCATGCCTAAGTTTTTCTTTACAAATTCGCCAAAGCGGGTGTAGGCATCTTCGTCCTGAAAATAATCACGGATGGACTCTCCCTGCGGAAGCATCAATTGCTGCTGGTAGCTAAGCATTGCCATGGGGTCGCTCATATCGATTTCAAGTAGTAGTTTGTCAGCGGCGGCAAGGGCATTTTCCATATGCTTCTCAAAAAAGTAATCTTCGGCACAGATACTGTGCATGGTGCCAAAAAGGTAAGAAGGTTTTGCCAAGTTCTTTCCGCTTATTTTCCAGAGGAGCGATTTGCCCGTACTATTTTGCGACTGTGCTTGTAGGCTCGTACCGATAAATTGCAAGGCAATACTCAACCATAAAAAGAATTTGTTCATAATTAAAACATTGTACCATAGAATAGTCAAAAATCAAGCCAGCCGCAAAAAGCCTGACAGAAGGTCAGTAGGAGAAGCAGAAAGCGTGCATAGCTCAACAAACGAATGCAATTGACTGATTTATCTGTAATTTTACACCATGTCGGTATCCATACAATGCAAGGTAGACGGAATGACCTGTGGTAATTGTGCGTTGAGTATAACCAATTATCTTAGTAAGCAAGGAGCAGAAGATGCTGTGGCGAATGCTGCTACGGGAGAGTTGAGTTTTCGGATCGACGATGAGGCCAAGGTGGGTAAGCTCTTTAAGGGAATTGAGCAGCTAGGCTTTAAAATAGTTGACGATGCAAAGCCCGAAGCGCCGGCAAAGTCCAAAGTGGCTCACTTATTTCGTATCAGCCTAGTTTTTTTTGTGCCACTCATGCTGCACATGTTTTTAGATTGGTGGCCACTGCATCATCCTCTAGTACAAATGCTGTTGTGCTTGCCGGTGTATAGTATGGGCGTGTATTATTTTGGTATTAGCGCACTTCGCTCGCTACGCAATGGCATACCTAATATGGATGTGCTCATATTTTTGGGCAGTAGTGCTGCATTTTTCTATAGTATTATTGGTTGGATTCGTTTTCCGGCAGCAGCTCACGATTATTTATTTTTTGAAACAACGGTGTCAATTATCACCTTAGTACTGGCAGGCAATTACTTGGAAGAGTATACCGTACGTAGTACTTCCAAAGCCATTCGAGAGCTGATGCAATACCGAAAGGTGATGGCAAAACTCGTGTGGCGAGATAGCTTAGGTAAAGAGACGATACAAGAAATAGAAAATGAATATGTAAAGGTAAAAGATGAGCTGCAAGTGAATACGGGCGATAGAGTACCGGTAGATGCGATACTACTACAGGGACGGTGTATGGTAGATGAGAGTATGATGACCGGCGAAAGTTTGCCGATATCCAAAGAGCAAGGCGACGCATTGCTGGGCGGTACCTATGTGGTAGATGGACAGGCAAGGTTGCAGGCCACCGCTATAGGCAAGGGTACTGCTTTGTCGCATATTATAGCTATGGTGAATCAGGCGCAGGCGGCAAAAGCGCCTATGCAAAAATTGGCAGATAAAATAAGTGCCATTTTTGTACCGGTGGTATTGGGTATCGCCGTTCTTACGTTTGTATTCAGTCATTGGGTACTGGATGTATCCATTCAGGATGCGATGATGCGAAGTATCGCTGTGATGGTGATTGCATGCCCCTGTGCTATGGGGCTGGCGACACCGGCTGCGGTGATGGTAGGTATGGGTAGGGCTACCCGGCAGGGGATATTAGTACGCGGTGGGGATACCTTAGAGAAATGTAAGGATATCAGACAAATCGTGTTTGATAAAACAGGTACCTTGACGAGCGGAAAACTTATCCCACGTATTCGTTTTAAAACAGTAGATGAAAAAAGAGTATTACAAATAGTGAGTTCGCTGGAGCAGTATTCCTCTCACCCCATAGCCAAAAGCATCAGGGATGCCTGGCCACTCGAGGAAGAAGTAACTTGGTCTGAAGTAGAAGAAATCAAAGGAAAAGGTATGAGAGGGGTAGATCGGGAGGGGAATGAATGGTATGTGGGTTCCTATCGTATCAAAGGAGATATACCCTCCACACAGGAGCCACTATGTGATATCTATGTGTGGCAAGGCGAGCATTTGCTGGCAGGCATCGACCTTCAAGATGAGCTTAGAGAAGACGCAATAGCATTGATAGCACAGCTTCGCAAGCAAGGTATAAAGCCTATCATGCTGAGTGGCGATAGAGAAGAAAAGTGTAGTGCTGTAGCGGAGGTGCTGGGTATTGATGAGGTGTATCATAGTGCATTGCCGGCAGATAAATTGGCACGTATAGAGAGCTTGTCAGCTAGGGCAGCTACGGCGATGGTGGGCGATGGTATCAATGATGCACCTGCATTGGCTAAGGCTCATGTAGGCATTTCGCTCAGCGATGCTACTCAGGTAGCGGTACAGACGGCAGATATTGTACTGCTCAAAGCAAAGTTGAGTGCTATTCCGCTGGCATTGGGCTTGGGCAAGCACACTTACTTGACGATAAAACAAAATTTATTTTGGGCCTTTTTGTATAATGTATTGGCCATACCTGTGGCAGCTGCCGGTCTATTAACGCCTACATGGGGTGCTGCGGTGATGGCGCTGAGCGATGTGGTACTCATAATTAACTCGCTCCGGCTACGATACAAAAAAGTGGAGTAATAGTATTGAACTTAGAGAGTAAATCGCTAGAATATTTTGTAGAGTAGTAGATGTCGGGATTCCGGGTTAGTGATGTGAAGCTCTATTCTAAGATGTGCTGTGGGTAAGAGTGATTCTGCGATTTCGGGCCATTCTACAAAGGTACAATAGCCAGGATGCTCGAGGATATCTTGTATACCAGCTTCAATGGCATCTTCGGATACCTTGAGTCGATACCAGTCCATATGATATATAGTGCCGAAGCGTGCGCTTGAATATTCATTGACGATAGCGAAGGTGGGGCTATTGGTTTGTTGCTCTACTTCCAACAATTGGCATATGGCTGCGATGAGGGTCGTTTTGCCCGAGCCCATGGGGGCATACAATGCTATACAGGTACCTGCAGATAGGTGTGTGATAACCTGCTCTGCAACCTTATCAATATCGGAGAGATGGTAGTGTATGTCCAATAGCTTATTCATGTACATGGAATAAGAGAGTGAGAAGGGCAGCGATAAATCCGAGTAGTACTACTACCACCTTTTGTCGGCTGAGCTCATGCTGTCGGGTACCGCTCTCATATAGGATGGTAGTAGAGATATGTAAAAATGCTCCGGATACGATGGGTATAATGTAAATAAGTAGGTTGGATATGAAATAAAACTTTTGACCATAATACATGGCTAGTAGCCCGGCGATGGGTGAAACAAATGCAAATCCTATGACCCATGCATACTTGCGAGGTAGCTTATGAGCAGTCAGAAGTAGTGAGCTGAAGGTGATAGCCTCTGGTAATTTGTGTGCGGCTACACCCAAAAAGAGGGAGTGAATGGTGTGTTCGTCTCGATAATTGAACCCAAGTGGGATACCTTCCATAAAAGCGTGTATGCAGAGACCAACAAAAATGGGCCCTATGGCGTGGGTGTGGGTATGTGTATTAGGTGTGTGTACATGACCATGTTCTACACCGTGTGAAATGCGCTGTAGCAAAAGCTGTAAGAGAAAACCGGCAATGACAAAGATGCCTGCTTGGTGGCCGAGTTCTTCGAAGGTTTCGGGTAGTAGGTGTAGTATGGTGATGCTTAAAAGAAAGGAGCCGGAGAAGGCTAATAATAAGGTGATCCAGGAGGCTTTGAACTTCTTAAAAAGGAAGGGGGTAAAACCTCCTGCTAGAGAAAGAAATAATAATAATGCGAGGTAAAGCCAGATCATAAGGTTTGCAAAGGTACGTAAATACATAGACGGTGACAAAAACTGCATCTACGTGAGTCGTAATTAGAATTTTACAGTATAGGTATTCGATTTAAAGGAATGTATCGTATTGATATTGGTTACTTATGATGCTGATGTCAGGTACGCCATGCAAGGTGATGAGGAATGAAAAAGACGATGAAAATTAGCCGAGATCGCAGCGGCATCCTCTCTCGAAGCTTGCGAAGAGAGAGATATAGCGGAGAGCTCGATGTGGCTCAATAGTGAGGGGGTGCTTGGCTCCAATTGCTTTTTATTATTGGGAGGGGTTTGATTGTATTGGATCAGTGTTGCGTGGCTTGAAGGCAAATTGATAATTGAAAAGATAGCCAATAGTGAGGCCCCAGAGTGTGCCCAATAGGATGCCTCCCAGTATGTCGGAGAGGTAGTGAACGCCTACATACATCTGTGCAAACATGACGAGGCTTGCCCAAAGGATGGCGAAGGGAGTGACCCAATGGTATCTGCTACTGAGGGTACTGATCATGAAGATGGCCATGCCGGTGTGATTGCTGGCGTGAGAGGAAGGGAAGCTAAAACCTCGCCCGCATGTGACGAGTGGATTTGCGATGAGGTGCATGGTGAGAGGATCTCTACATGGCCTGATACGTTTTACCAGCGGTTTGATAAGGCTTGCACTGGTAGAATCGCAAAGTGCGAATACAAGTAGAAATCCCAGGCACCAATAGAGGCCTTTGGCTCCATGTTGGCGGAACATCCAAACGAGTAAAAAGAGGTAGACGGGCGACCAAAAGTAGGGATTACGAAATAGGGGGATGAGGCTGTCGAGTGTGGATGTTCTGATCTGGGTTTGTATCCAGGTCAATACGTGTACGTCGATATGTTGTATCCAGGGTATCAATTCTTTTGAAGTAATAGGATAATGCGTGGTGAATGCTCGGGGTGATACGATGATAGCTGGTAGTCGCCGAAGATGTGCCGAAGTGTGAGGGGCGATTGAGAAAAGTAACTCAAAAGGCTATCGGGTGTGAATCTACGAACTTTTTCGGTAAAATGAAATTGTTGTGAACCATCGGTGATGTGAATGTCTTTGAGATAATGGGTATCGGTAAAAGTTCGTTTGATGTCGAATTGAATATTGTCTGAAATGATTTGCTCGTGAGGTTTTTGTTGAATGTTGTGCAGTGCATGGGCTTGATTGACAAAATCGATGAGTAGGGAGCCTCCCGGCCTGAGTGCCTGAGCCATGCTACGAGCAGCGAGTATATGATCGCGCTCGTGGTGGAAGTATCCGAAGCTGGTAAATAGATTGCATACTACGTCAAAATAATTGCTTCGGAATAGGCGTCTCATATCATGGACAAAAAACTGAAGATGAGAGTGTTCGTATTGCTGAGCATGTTGGATGCTCTCGGGCGATAAATCGATCCCGGTGACATCGGCTCCATATTGGGCAAAGGCTAGGGCGTGTCGGCCTTTGCCACAGGCAACATCTAAGACGGTCGAATGGGAGTGTAGTTGAAGGTGCTGTACTAGATTGGCTATGAAGATTTGGGCTTCGTCGTCGTTGCGATGTTTGTAGAGTAGGTGATAATAGGGGGAGTCGAACCATGATGCAAACCATTCTTTCATATACGCAGCTTGAAGAGTCTAGAGATGTTTTTTGATGATTTCGGTTATTTCTTCGGCGGCATGTCCATTGCCATAGATACCATCGATATATGCTCCGGGTGATTGAGATAGTACGCTAGGTAGTACTTCAAGCTGATCGAATACGAGTGTATTCCATCCGTTGTGAAGTGTTTCTACCCATTCGGTTTCGCTACGGAGGGTGATGCATTTTTTTTGAAGGATATAGGCTTCTTTTTGCATGCCACCGCTGTCGGTGATGAGGCAGTCGCAGTATTTTTGGAGCGATATGCTTTCGGTGTATCCTTGTGGAGGAATAAAGGCTATGTTGGTAAAGTCGTTTTGGTGAATACCGAAGCTTTGTAGGCGACTAACGGTGCGAGGGTGAATAGAAAATACGACTTTTTTGTCGAGTTGATTTAATACAGAGAGAATAGTATGTAGCCTTTGAACATCATCGGTGTTGTATGGTCTGTGAATGGTGACGAAATAATAAGGTTCTTGTATAGAATTGATAGCTTTGGGTTCTATCAATTTGACCATATCGCACATCACATCGCCACTTTTGAATACCCGTTCGTGGGTGATTCCCTCTCGTTTGAGATTTTCGATGGCGGTGTCGGTAGGGCAAAACAGGAGGTGGGCAAATTCGTCGGCTACGATACGATTGATTTCTTCGGGCATGGATCTATTGTAGCTTCTGATACCGGCTTCGATATGTATTTGGGGGATACACATTTTAGCCGCAACAAGAGCACCTGCTAGGGTGGAGTTGGTATCGCCGTATATTAATATGGCATCAGGTTTTTCGGTAAGGCATACTTTTTCGATTTCGGTCATCATGACACCGGTTTGTTCTCCTTGAAGTTTGCTACCACCGATATCGAGCAGATAATCGGGTTTGGGCATTTTGAGTTCGTTGAAGAATACTGTGCTCATGTTTTCATCATAATGCTGACCAGTATGAAGGGTCATGGCACGAAAGTGTTTTTGCAGCTGCAATTGCATGGGAGCATGCTTGATGAATTGGGGTCTTGCGCCGACGATTGAGATTATTTTTTTCATGTTCAATTTTTGGTATTAGAGAGCCAAGATAGCATCACGGAGCATATTGTTGTAATGTTCTGCGGAAACTTCTTTTGCGGCTTGGTGAGAAGCCAGTTTGTATTGATATATCTGGTCTTTAGTGATTGATTTTATTTTATTGGCGAGACTTTCTGCTGTAAATTCATCAGATACTACGCCGAGTTGATATTTGTGCACAAGTCTGCTCATTTCGGGAGAAGGAGCTATGGCGATACACAGTCGTGCTTGAATAAATTCATAAAATTTATTGGGGAGAGCTGCAAAGTTGTTGAAGCTGGTAGGGGCAAGGATGTAGACTCCGATGTCAAATTGATTGATAGTAGGGACGATTTGAGCATATGGGACGGGGTCTATAAAGAATACTCGTTTGTGGTTGATTGTGCTGTTTTTAAGCATTTCGAAGTATGCTACATCTGTTGGCACTAACATAAGATATAATTCATAGTTCTCGCCAAGTAAATCGAGCATCTTTATCATCATTTCAATTTTTCTGCCTGGCATGGCACCGCCATGATGGACAAGCTTTATTTTTTCACTTACAAGTTTTGGCTCAACTTTATTATAAAAAGCGGCATTGGGAACTACAATACTATCATGTCCGAAAACTTCAAGACACTTTTCTCTGAAACTGTCACAAACATTTATTAAAAGGTCAATTTTGGGTAAACAAGTACGATAAATTTCTTCAAAATACAACTGGTAAGTAGAAGCCCAATTAGCTCTGTCATCAAATTCAAGTGGATAGTATTCATGAGCATTATATACTAATTTGTATTTGAATTTATCTTTTATTGCTACAAAATAGGGCAAATCATAAGGTTCGTGGCAGATTATCATTTCTGGATTACATTCAGAAACTAATTTTTTACAGGCAAATAATTTAGAAGAAAATAGTAGGCTATGCCCTGTGTATTGGTTAAATACTTTTTGACGAACTTTCCGAATAACTTTGCCAATAAATGGCTCATTTAAAATATTTCTATGGATAAAGCGCCCATTTGCATGCAATGGAGCTGTCAGGCCAACTGTATCAATAATAAAGTCATCTTTGAGAGCATCGATTTCACGAATGACCCTGGGTGCAGTGTGTAGTGTCCTATTGGTTACTATAAGAATTTTTTTCATATATTAATCTGCAGAAAGAGTTGCAAAAGAAGAAAAGATTAACTGCTAACTCGTTGCCGTTTTGCAAAGATATTCAAAAGCTTCTTTTTTCTACCATAATTACACCTTACCTTTGCAGCCGAATTGACACAAGGTAATGCAGAAAATGTCCAAACATCCCATAAAATCAGTACTTTTGGCTTTATTGAGCCTGTTTGTTTTTAATGCAAAAAGCATGGCTCAAGACCTCGGTCATCATGCTCACAGTCAAGAAATGCATCATGAAGAAGAAAAATTGGATGTCAGTGGAGAGATTTTTGGACATGTTAGTGACTCTTATGATTGGCATTTATTTACTATAGGGCATACCCACGTTTCTGTGCCTTTGCCTGTAATACTTTACAATACTACACATGCTAAGATGGATGTATTTATGTCTTCTGCTTTTCATCATGGGCACGAAGCTCATGCCGGTTATGAAATGTATGTTGAGAACGGAAAGCAAAAACTACGCTCTTTAGATCAAAGTAGCTTTATTGACATCAGCATTACCAAGAATGTACTTTGCCTGTTTTTATCCATCATCATATTGTGGTTTTTAATGACGGGAGTGGCCAAAAAATACAAACAGCATGGCGCGCACAAAGCACCCACCGGATTCCAAAATGCCTTGGAACCTGTAATCGGTTTTATACAAGATAATGTCGCTAAGCCCAATCTTGGAGCTAAGTATCTCAAATTTATGCCCCTGTTGCTCTCCATCTTTTTCTTCATTTGGATCAATAATTTACTCGGATTGTTGCCGTTTGGGTTTAATCTTACCGGCAACATTGCCGTTACGCTCGTTTTGGCCATGGTATTTTTTGTAGTGATGCTTGCCAACTCTAACAAATACTTCTGGGGCCATATCTTCAATCCGCCCGGAGTACCTTTGGGTATCAAGTTTATTTTGGTGCCAATTGAAATTTTGAGTAATTTATTAATCAAACCAGCGGCCTTAGCCATTCGTTTGTTTGCAAATATCTTTGCGGGTCATACTATAATACTCAGTATCATTTTGCTAATATTCATCTTCTCTGCCCTGAGCAAAGTAGCGGGTGTTGCATTCATACCTGTATCCGTTGGTTTCGCCATATTTATGTTCTTTTTGGAACTATTGGTTGCAGCCATACAAGCATTCATTTTTACTAATCTAACAGCAGTATTTATCGGTCAAGCCATCGAAGAGCATCATCACGATGACGATCATGGTCACCATTAATAATTCAAATATGTCTTTTAAACCCCCATATATATGTCAGTATTAACAGTTTTATTGGAAGGTATCGCCTCAGCAGGTGGTGCAGTAGGTGCAGGTATCGCAGCTTTAGCTGCCGGTATCGGTGTAGGTCAAATCGGTAAAGGTGCATTGGAATCAATCGCTCGTCAACCGGAAGTAGCAGGAGAAATCCGCTCTAATATGATCCTTGCTGCAGCCCTAGTAGAGGGTGTTGCACTCTTCGGTGTAATCGCAGGTATCCTTGCTATCGTTATCAAATAATTACTTGATAGCGAAAGCCAACTCATTCACCACATGCAACGCAAAGGGCAGCGCATGTGGTGTTTTTTAAAAAAATCAAGCCGCCAGGCATCATTAAAAACATACAAAAAACGACATCATGGATTTATTAACCCCCAGTTTCGGTTTATTTTTCTGGACAGCGATAGCCTTTTTGACTGTACTGTTCTTACTCAAAAAGTTTGCATGGAAACCTATTCTAGATGCATTGCATGAGCGCGAAAGAAATATTGCAGACAGCATAGCCTCCGCCGAAAAAGTAAAGGCTGAGATGGCCAGCATGAAAAGCGAACATGAAGTTTTACTCAATCAGGCACGTGAAGAAAGAACTCAATTACTCAGAGAAGCTAAAGAAACGAAAGACAAAATTGTAGCTGAAGCAAAAGAACAAGCGAAAGAAGAAGCAAACAAAATTTTGATAGAAGCTCGTCAACAAATAGAATTTCAAAAGAATGCCGCTATGATTGATATAAAAAATCAAATAGGTGGACTCGTGATTGAAGTGGCCGAAAAAGTACTTCGAAAAGAAATGAGCCAAAAAGCAGAACAAGAAAACTATATCAAAACATTGGCGAGCGAGATAAAACTGAATTAATATGCAAAATCCAAAATTAGCCGCGCGATATGCAAAATCGCTTATGGATATCGCTCATGAACACAATAAATTAGAGGCACTCTACTCCGATATGCAAAGCATGAAATCTATCTGTGATGCAAGTAGTGAATTTGCTAACCTACTCAAAAGCCCTATCGTGAAAGGCGACACCAAGATGAATGTAATCAAAGCATTGGTAGAAGGCAAAGTAGATGGTATTACCATCGCGTATTTACAGCTTATAGTCAATAAGGGACGTGAAGGTTTCCTGCCCGAAATTATCCAAGCGTTTATCAAACAATACAAAAAACACAAAAATATCGTCGATGTGAAGGTAACCACGGCTGCTCCTCTCGACGAGTCCATCACACAACTTCTCAGAACTCAAATTGAAAAACAATTTCCCGGAATGTCGCTCGATTTAGTCACAGCGGTAGACGAGCGACTCATAGGTGGTTTTATTGCTGAAGCAAACAATAATCAATTTGATGCCAGTATACTTCGTGATTTACAAGATATCAAAAAACAATTCCTCAAAAACGAATTTATTCAAAACATCCGATAAGCAAAATATTTTACTTATTCAGCTTCCGAAATACTACCGTTTCGGAAGTTTTTTTTTGTGAGGAGCTCAACGATGTAATCCTATTTTACTACATCGAGCTCTACACTAAATCTCTACCGCTTTTGAAAGCGGTAGAGGATATCGTTTCGATCTCGGCTAATTTTCATCTGCATTTCATCTATCAGCCATCCCTCGCGACAATGTCAACTGACCACTACATGATACAGCAATAGTTCTACCACACACCTATTGAATTGCCACTCCATCTATTGCAGTTATAGTATATCAACATAAGACACAATATATCAAAATCGACCAAGGTAATTTTGTAAAAATGAAAAAAGAATACCCTCACTTGCAAGATGTAGAAATAGACAGAATAGTAGAAATGGCCTGGGAAGATCGCACACCCTTCGAAGCCATTTATGCACAATATGGTCTTGCCGAAGGTATGGTAATACGTATAATGCGCTCAGAACTCAAAAGAAGCAGTTTCAATCTTTGGCGAAAAAGAGTGAATTCAGGAGTCAGTATGAAACATCTATCAAAAAGATCCAACGACGTGCTTCGTTTCAAAAGTTCCCTCCAACGTCAAATTAGCCACAACAAAATCCCCAAACGATAAAAAACAACACAAAAATCAGCACTAAAAACGTATGTATGAGCATTCAAACATCTTCAATACCACAGAAATACCCTGCGAATAAAAATTATTAATCTCTGGGTACAATCTGAGCCATCAAATCAGCCTCACACACGATTTTGTTGCCTACATAGGCTGTACCTTTCATTTCGCATATACCTCTTCGGATAGGGCGAGTGAGCTCCATTTTCATAATCAGCGTATCACCGGGTACTACTTTCTGTTTGAATCGTGCATTGTCAATTTTCAAAAAATAAGTATCATACTTCTTCTCCGGACCACCTTGGCTATTCAGTACCATCACACCACCGGTTTGAGCTAGCGCCTCCAATTGCAATACACCCGGAAAAACAGGGTTGTCAGGAAAATGCCCTGTGAACATAGGCTCATTAAAGGTAATATTTTTTATCCCTACTACATGATCATCACTCAGGTCAATAATTTTATCTACCAACAAAAATGGATATCGATGCGGTAACAATTGAGATATATAATTAACATCATAAATAGCAGGCTGATTCGGATCATACACCGGTACATCCAGCATATTTTTATTCTTCTTGATGTACTCTTTGATTTTTTTAGCAAATTCTACATTCGTTTTATGACCCGGTCTATAAGCAATGATATTCGCATTGATAGGATATCCAATCAAGGTCAAATCTCCTACAATATCAAGAAGCTTATGGCGAGCTGCTTCGTTTGAGAAATGAAGTTTCAAATTATTTAAGATGCCCTCTTGCTTTACTTCAATAGTGGGTTTATTAAACATTTTTGCCAATCTGTCCAGTTCATTTTGTTCAAGTACTCTGTCCACTACCACGATCGCATTGTCAAGATCCCCACCTTTAATAAGATTATTATTATACAAGTACTCTAATTCATGCAAAAAACAGAATGTACGACAAGGAGCAATCTCTTTTTTAAAACTTTGCAGGTCTTTCAGATAAGCATGTTGTGTGCCCAAAACATTTGAATTAAAATCAATCAGCGTAGTTACTTTGAAATGAGTAGAAGGTGTAGCCACCATTTCTACATTTTTGTCATCATCTGTGAATGAGATATTCTGATCAATAGAGAAGTAGATTTTTTTAGCATTTTGTTCTTCTATTCCCACTTTCTCAATTGCCGATACAAAGGCAAAAGCACTGCCGTCCATGATAGGTACCTCCTCAGCATTCAACTGAATCAATGCATTGTCAACTCCCATTCCGGTCAAGGCGGCCAGTATATGCTCTACTGTTGCTACACGAGCACCATTATATTCAAGCGTGGTGCCACGTGAGGTATCAACTACATAATCTACATCTGCCTTAAATATAGTTTGTTCTGGCAAGTCCACACGTTGAAACTTGATTCCATACCCAGGCGCCGAAGGTAAAACGGTCATCCGACAAGGAATACCGGTATGAAGGCCTACTCCTTCAATAGAAAATTCAGACTTTAGCGTATGTTGGTTTTTATGTTGCATAATTATCTTATGGGTTAGAGATGGTATTAAGTTGTTTTGTAAGTAGTTCGAGTTTATGTTCTAATGCAGTTATTTTTTGTTGCCATTCAGGTAACTGTCTATATACCACTTGGCTTTTTAGAGAAGACCTATAGTCATAAGCAGGCGAACCCGTCAACGAAGAATGGGGAGTTTTAATATCCTTTGCTACACCACTCTGAGCATTTATCCGCGCAAAGTCAGCAATTCTGATATGACCTACAATTCCAGCCTGACCGCCAATCTGGCAGTAATTCCCAATTTTCGTACTTCCTGATATCCCAGCCTGTGAAGCAATCACATTATGCTGCCCAAGTTCTACATTATGAGCTACTTGAATAAGATTGTCTAATTTGCTACCCTTTCCAATTACAGTAGAGCCCATCGTAGCACGATCTATAGTGCAATTTGCACCTATCTCCACCCGACTTTCAATCACTACATTTCCAATCTGAGGTATTTTCTTGAAATAGCCATTTTCTGGAGCAAATCCAAAGCCATCACTGCCTATCACCGTCCCTGCATGAATGATTACATCATCACCTATCACACAATGGTCATATATTTTTACACCAGCATAGATTATGCAATTCTTGCCAATTCGCACATGTGTACCCACATAAACTCCGGGATAGACTTGAGAGCCATCTCCCACACTGGCATGTTCACTGATATAACTAAACGCTCCGATGTATACTCCAGTGCCTAATTGAGATTTTTCTGACACGTAGGACATCGCTTCTATGAAGTCTTTTTTGGGAGAACCCACTATATCCATATACGTTTGCATCAAGGTAGCAAACGACGCATAGGCATCCGGTACTACAATGAGGGTAGAGTGTGAAATATCTCCTTTCACCAAAGATTCACTGATAAGCACTATACTCGCTTTCGTAGTGGCCAAATGAGAACTGTACTTTTCATTCGCCAAAAAGCAAATAGCATGTTCTGATGCTTCTTCAATTTTTGCAAAAGTGCGAACCGTCGTATCAGGGTTCCCAATAATTTTTCCTTGTACTACTGCTGCTATCTGAGCAGCTGTAAATGTCATCATATTACTTGCTGGATCTGAGATAGCAAATGTACTGTTTTTTCACCGGCAATAAAAGTTCCTCACTGATTAAGCTTTGTTCCAATTGTGAAATCTCCCTTAGAGTTCCATCCTTATGCAAAATCTTTATCGTTTCATCACCCCGAGTATACGTACTATTCGAACTCTCATCTTCTACAAAATAATAACTCAAATCACCAGTATCAACTCCCACAGTTGCCATGATATCTTTTTGTATAGACAATACATCCGGTCTGTACCCAACTTTGAAAAAACTAACTTTGAACAAATCTCTATGACTCAAACGTCTCGCCAAATCAGACAGTATAACATCGTCGTGTCTACTCCACACTTTCACCGAAGCAATAATATCTACATCATCCAACTCCAAAAAAGTCTCCAAGCAAGATGCAGAGCTCTCAAAATCGGAAAGACTATAGCGCCCCTTCAAAAACATAGAAAAAGCCGGTGTAGCAAACACCTCAACACCCTCCGAAGCCAATACTCTTGCTCGTTTCAGAATATTTACCAGCATCAATTCTGATGCCAATACAGTCTTGTGCAAATACACTTGCCAATACATCAATCGACGTGCAATCAAGTATTTTTCAATAGAATGAACCCCCTTTTCTTCTACCACCAATTCATCGTTTACCACTTTAAGCATCTTGATAATACGATCATAACCAATTACCCCTTCAGACACACCCGTAAAAAAACTATCCCTTGCCAAATAATCCAACCGATCTACATCCAACTGACTACTCACCAATTGATGCAAAAATTTCTTTGAATACTGATTCGTAAATATCGCAATAGCCATTTCCAGAGCACCACCCATTTCCTCATTCAACTTCTTCATTATCAGCAAGGACAAATGCTCATGCCTCACATCCACTATTGTATGTTCCAGAGCATGAGAGAAAGGCCCATGACCAATATCATGAAGAAGAATCGCTGCTTTAGTCGCTTGTTCTTCTTCGTCTGTTATCACAATATGTTTCTTGCGAAGTTCCTCTATTGCCAAGTGCATCAAATGATAAGCACCTAGCGCATGATGAAGACGCGTATGCACTGCACCCGGATACACCAGATAAGCAAGAGCCATTTGCTTTATCCTTCGCAATCGCTGAAAATAGGGATGCGAAATAATTCGAAAAAGCAAGGCATCATCGACCGTAATAAAGCCATGAACCGGATCATTAATGATTTTTCTCAATGCAATTTTTATGCAAAAATAGACAAATCATAACATAACATACCTAAATTCAATTTCATAAAGTTAGAGAATAGGAGCTCATCTTTCAATCCATATTCATCCAAGTCCTGCTATCCGCTTGTATCTCTCTCTTCGCAAGCTGCGAGAGAGGATACCGCTCCTATCAGGGCTAGTTTTCATCGTCTTATATTCTATTCAGCTAATACTATACAATATACCATTCAGTAACAACTAATTTAAAACTAATACTCCTTAGAAATACAACTAAACTGACAACAATATTTATGATAATTTACTAGTATGCTCCTCCAAAAATTTATCCAAAGCGGACACCATAGAAGGTGCACCGGGTATAGGAGCTTTCAAATGAAGCGTGAGACCCGCTTCCTGTACCGCTTTAGTCGTTATAGGACCAAAAGCCGCCAGCATCGTGCCATTTTGAGCAAAATCAGGTTTGTTATCAAATAATGATTTTACACTACCAGGAGTAAAAAATACAATCATATCAGGCAATTTTTCCAACTCTTCTCGTACATCATTGATGACCGTCTTGTACAAATAGATCTCCGTATGCTCTAAATTGTTTTTTTGTAAACAATCCAAAATCTCCTGTCGACATATATCATTCACCGGTACCAAATACTTCTCTTTAGACTTGTGCTTTGCTATCACTTCCAGCATCTTCTGAACACTGCCGTCTTCCCCAAAAAATATCTTTCGCTTACGATACACAATAAATTTTTGCAAATACACCGCTATAGACTCCGCAATACAAAAATATTTCATCTCAGGAGAAATCTTCACTCTCAATTCTTCACAAAGTCTAAAAAAATGATCAATAGCATTACGACTATTGAATATGATAGCCGAATAATCTGTAATCTCTACTTTCTGCTTTCGGAAGTCTTTTGAAGCTACACCTTCAACATTAATAAATGGTTTGAAATCAAGCGAAACACCATATTTTCGAACTAACTCATAGTATGGCGATTTATCCGACTCTGGTTTCGCCTGACCTATCAAAATTCGTTTGATAGGTTGCAAAGGCAACGCTGCCTTTACCGTTTTTTTACTACTTGTAGTTTTCTTTGCTGCTTTAGCCATATTTCTGATAGTCAGTTTCTATGAAAAAGTATTCCTCTTCTGAACCTTATACCC
>DAIUCL010000003.1:0-47500 GCA_036846185.1 Chitinophagaceae bacterium | reverse complement strand
AAAGCCAAGTGTATTGGACGAATTAAGTGTGGCTACACTACTGGAGGTACAATTGTTAGCATCTCTTACTACGATCGTATACACACCAGCTGTCAAACCGGTATAAAAATTGCCTGGTTGATATGGAGCTCCATTGAGAGAATAAGTTAAAGGCGCTACACCACCACTAGCGTAAACAGTGATAGCCCCAGCCGAAGGAAAACTGCAAGACGGATTAACAATACTAATCGTATTGACAACCGGCAATGCTGAAACGACCAAGCTGATAATAGTATCATGAATACAATTATTATTGTCTTGCAAGTGAATGACATAGGTACCGGCTCCTAGCGACCCAAAATTTCCGGAACCTGAATAAGGTCCCGCTCCAATAGCATAAGTATATGGTGCTGCACCACCACCTCCTGCTACTGTTATAGAACCATTACTACCTACACAAGTTGGATTAACGATAGTTGCTGATGCATAATACAAATTGGCAGGAGAACTGAGTGACACCACAGAGGTAGCCGTGCAATTATTTGCATCCTTGATGGTAACGGTGTAGCTACCCGAAGCCAATGACCCAAAATTATTAGAGGCAACATACGTAACTCCATTGATAGAGTATGTGTATGGGCTCACCCCACCACTTCCATTGATCGTAATACTACCCGTATTCCCTACACAACTCGGCTGCACTACCGACACGGAAGTGACCGATACACCTCCCAGCGACTGCACATTGATGATAGTATCTTTTGTACAATTATTATTATCCTTGATCGAGATCGTATAAGAGCCCGATGCTAATCCTGTATAATTGCCACTACTCTGAAATCCGCCATTATTGAGCGAATAATTGAGAGGTGGAGTACCTCCAAATGCACTAATAACAATAGACCCATTATTGGTACCACACGTAGTGTTAGTTACAATTAGAGAGTTGACCAATATCTGCCCCGGTGATGACACAAAGATAATCGAAGTAGACGTACAACCATTGGCATCTTTGGCATTAACGACATAATTGCCCGGCCCCAAATTTGTAATCGTATTTGAAGGCTGAAATGGATTCATATTTACCGAATAGGTCAAAGGTGGATTGCCACCCGAAGCCGTAATTGTAACAGTCCCATTGTTACTGCCAAAACAGGTAATATTGCTCACTACTGCTGCATTGATAATTACGGGCGGCGACGGAGTAAGTGTAACGATAGTATCGTCCTGACAATTATTAATATCTCTTACTGTAATCGTATACGTAGCGGCACTCAGTCCGCTAAACACATTGGTAGCTGCAAACACTCCATTATTTAACTTGTATTGATAAGGCCCCTGCCCTCCCACTACACCTGCTGTAATCACACCGGTTGGCGTACCCGCACAACCAAACTGTACAGCCGCAGTAGCAGCAATCGAAGGCAATACCGTAAACACCCTCTGCGTACCTACCGGCATCGCATTATTACAATTATCGATCAATGTGTTTCCATCCGTACCCACCTTCACAGACAGCGTATAAGTACCAGGTGCCAAACTCGACGAAAAATTTACCGTAATCAAATTCGTAAAATCTGAACCACTTGCACAACTCACACTCGACGCAGATGAAATCGCTGACGATGGTGGTGACAATTGAAAATCGCTTCCATTGACCTGTAAGGTATTGCACTTGACCGGCTCACTCAGCAACAATTTGATACTCGAAGGAGCAGCACAGCCCGAAGGAAGGGTATCCGCTTTAAAGACTGGCGTAGTATTATCTGAAATACTCGCTGTAGACCCTATAAATGACAAATTATACCCCGACGCATTGCCCGAAGCATTATTGACCAATAGCACAAAGGTCTGCCCTGCCGACGCAGCTATGCCACTGCTAAATGACCCTCCACCTGCACCTACCGACGGATTAGGAGCAGCCATAGACAAACCCGTAAGTCCACCCGCAGTCGAGTTGGCTAAGGATGCATAGTTGCAACGTATAGGAGCCAAACCGGCACCAATTGCAGCACACGACTTATCCGTCAGATCCCAAATGGCAAAATCATAATCACTCGTCACATTGGGAGTAAGCGTAAACACCACATTACCCGCCGTGCTCGTCGTAAATATATACCAGATAGAATTATTCTCACCCGTAGTCAAACAACCTTGATTCGAAGCATTCAACTCATTTTGCGTTCCCACACCCGAATAAGCATTAATCTGCGAAAAACTATTGCTACATATAGGGATCGCTCCCTGGCAATTTTGAACCGGCGACTGTGCCACCACTACTTCACAGCAACAAATGAGGATATATACACTCAGAATTAAAAGCTTTGTACTCATAATTTCTACTCAAATATAATACATATTCTCAATACATCATCTTACTATAAGTTACAAAACTTTAATATTTTACAATTCCATGACAAGAGGCAAGCATCCCTAAGAACTTAAATTTGGTGGGCGGCAGACACGCTTTCCGTTTCAAATCCTCACTCCTCAGGCTGTGCTGCATAGCCTCGGTGGTGGCTCCGTACCTCCGCCCCACCGAGGCTTGCAGCACTAGCCTTCAGAGCTCCGGGTTTTCCACTACAATCGTTGCCGCGTAATACCCGATAATACGATTAATACATTCGGCAACTAATACTTCCTCTATAACAAGGTACAACCACAAGCAATCCTTAATAAAAAAGGAGTCACCACAACATTCCTCAAGCAATCCACACCAAATCCATTACATGAAGTCACAATAAAATTTTTATGTACATTTGCGACACTCATCAAAACTTAAAAAATTTATGCCATATCTCTTCACCTCCGAATCTGTATCAGAAGGACACCCCGACAAAGTTGCCGACCAAATTTCAGACGCACTCATCGATCACTTTTTAGCCTACGATCCCAACTCTAAAGTTGCTTGCGAAACCCTAGTCACTACCGGACAAGTCATATTGGCTGGCGAAGTAAAATCTGATGCCTATCTCGATGTGCAAGAAATTGCCCGAGGTGTGATACGCTCTATAGGATATACTAAATCCGAATACATGTTCGAAGCTAACTCTTGTGGTGTACTCTCTGCCATTCATGAGCAAAGCCCCGATATCAACCAAGGGGTAGATCGCAAAGTGAAAAAAGAAACATATGAAACAAAAGCCAATGCACAAGGAGCCGGCGACCAAGGGATGATGTTTGGCTATGCCACTCGCGAAACAGAAAATTTCATGCCACTCGCACTAGACTTGGCACACAAAATACTTCAAGAACTTTCTAAAGTAAGACGTGCCGGCAAAACCATGAAATACCTCCGCCCGGATGCCAAAAGCCAGGTAACTATAGAATACAACGATCAAAACGAACCTGTACGAATTGATACCATTGTGGTGTCTACCCAGCACGACGACTTTGGCAAAGATGCCATAATGCTTGAAAAAATCCGTAAAGATGTTAGAGACATCATCATACCGGCTGTCAAAAAACAACTAAAACCAGCCATCCAAAAGTTATTTAATAATGATATCACTTACCATATCAATCCTACCGGAAAATTTGTGATAGGTGGGCCACATGGAGATACAGGACTGACCGGACGCAAAATCATCGTAGATACCTATGGAGGCAAAGGAGCTCATGGTGGCGGTGCCTTTAGCGGCAAAGATCCCAGTAAAGTAGACCGCAGTGCAGCCTATGCAACACGCCATATCGCCAAAAATCTGGTCGCAGCCGGCCTATGCGATGAAGTATTAGTACAGGTTTCTTATGCTATCGGTGTAGCCAAACCTTGTGGCTTATTTATCAATACCTATGGCACAGCAAAAGTAAATATGACTGATGGCGAAATAGCGCGTATTGTAGAAAAACTCTTTGATATGCGCCCCTATGCTATCGAACAACGCCTCAAACTTCGCTCTCCCATGTATTCCGAAACGGCATCGTATGGCCACATGGGACGCAAAAATGAAGTGGTAACTAAAGTGTTTAACAAGGGGAAATCCAATGAGAAAAAAGTTCAGGTTGAATTGTTCACATGGGAGAAACTGGACTATGTAAACCAAGTGAAAAAGGCATTCAAACTGAAATAATACAATTATTATTTATCAAAATAGGCATTCAGAAAGAGGTAGTGATTCGCACTACCTCTTTTTTTAAGTTACCTTTCACAAACATTTAAAAGAACAACTTCGTCTAATCACCGAACTTTGCTTTAAATAATATTTTTATGAAAAAACTTTACGTAACTTTTTTGATGGTGTTTGGAACACTATTGACCTTCGGCCAAAATTTATTCCCCTATAGCTTTTCCTCCTCTACAGCTACTTACAACAATCTGAATGGCGCTACCGACATACTTGCTAATGTAGTATGGGATGATAGTATCATTGCTGTACCTCTTGGATTCAATTTTAAATATGCGTTGGCCAACAGAGATGTCGATAGTGTGTATATCGATACCTATGGCATGATCTATCCTACAGAAGATGCCTTGAGCATTTTTGGCATGACATTTCCGACTAAAGCAATGATGCCTTATCAAGTAGACATGGTGGACAGGGCTACCGTATTGGGGGGGGCTGCTAAGTCGCCGGTATCTTATCAAACTACCGGTATGCCCGGTAGTAGGATTTGCAAAATTGAGTTTCGCAATGCCGGTTTTTATGATGATGCTACGGGTATGGACTCTACCAATTTTCAGGTATGGCTTTATGAGACCAGCAATGTCATTGAGTATCATTATGGGCCTCAGTATGTACAAGATATTACCACTAGTTTTTCGGGCGAAAATGGCCCTTGGATAAATCTTGTATATGAATCAACATTAGACATACAAAATCAGTCTTATATCTTGGATGAATGTACCTATGTGGCTGGCAACAGTGCAGCTCATACTGCGGTAAATCCTACAAGCCCTATAGACTTGAATACTCCACCAGCCAATTTTGCCTTTGTGGGTCTGCCTGCCAATGGGCAAGTTTTTCGTTGGACGCCAAGTGTAAATACCTCGGTAAATGATTTGGATATGGCTTTTGCAAGTGTGCAGGTATACCCTACTACGTTTGAGAATAGTATTTTTATACGTCATGAAAATAGAGTGGATCAAGTAAGCTTGTATGATGTGAATGGTCGATTATTGATTCAAGAAGCGGTCAATTCTTCATTGCATGAGATTTCTACCGGCTCATTAGCATCGGGAGTATATTTGCTTAGTTTGAAGTCGAAAGAGAATATGACTAAAACATATAAGCTAATCAAATAATTCTTTTTGAATTGAATGACATTAAGTAATTGTAGTATGTGTCATTTAATCTTTTTTTCATACAGCAGGCATATGCCTGCTGTATTGATTTATGTGTATGAAGGATTACACTTACTGTGATTTTGCCTTCGGCAAAATCACAGTAAGTGTAGCAGCTGATAGATGTGGAAGACGATGAAAAGTAGCCCTGATCGCAGCGGCATCCCCGAGCGCTGAGGGTTTGTGTGTGAGGGGCGAGGGATATAGCGGAGAGCAGGAAGTTGATGAGGTAAGAGAATGTTGTAGAGCTTCAAAAGGCATTTATTTTGCCAGTCGATACGTTGCTTGTGGTTGTGTATAGTTGAAATCGGTGGTGTGTAATGTAGTGCCGATGGAAGTGTTGTATATGATTTGCAGCTCACGCTCGGTGCGGCCATTGTACATGGGGACAGATTTGCGCATAAATAACTCTAGCATGGTGGGTGCGCACAGTAGACCGAGATAGCTTTTGAGTAGTAGATAGGTTGAAGTACGTTTTTGGATGGGTATGTTGATGGAGAAGAGATGTAGATATTCGTGTAAGTCTAGTATTAAATCAAAGACATCGAAGTGCACAACGGTTCGAAGCGACTTGACTTTGTTGATAGTGAGATGAAGATGATGTAAGGAAACGGAATAAATGACCTGACTTTGTTTGCTTGGAATTTGATATACATTGGTATTTGGTAGATAAAGTAGATTGTGTAGGTTGTGTATCAGTGGATCGTGGGTATGTATTCCTTGTATCTTGAGTACAGTACAATGACTCACGGATTCAATAATACGTGTTTCTATTTGTCCTTTGCATTGCAAAAATAAATTATCGGAGTTGCAATAGGCCCCTGGATAGTTGATAAGTATAAAGTTGAAATCAGTTTTTTGTTTTAGAAATTGTAGTATTATTTCGACCTTGTTGATTTCGTATTTGAAGCTATCGATATGCTTATAGTGACTAAGATCTTGGAAGGAGTACAGTACTGATTGGACATTAGTATTGTCCGGAAGGAGTAATTCTAAATCGCGGAGTGTGTCGAATGTAGAAAGAGAGATTGGGATGATATAATTGTCGACAGACAATGCATTGGCTAGTGCCTGTTCTATTTTGGAGTCTGAGTGAAAGTATATCATTGGGAGTTTTTACAAAACTCCATTTTGTTTGTTATTGAATAATTATGTAGGGATTATTAAAACATCAATTTGTTTTGTTTTAGAATATTTGCTGCCTATGTTTTGATGGATGTAAGATATTGTTTAATTCTCTATAGAAAATACGTCTAGATTAACATTTGGGAGTGGATCAATTTTTTTTCCATTGGAATTGACATAACCGTTGATAGCTCTTTGAATTCGAGGTAATGTGATGTGCTGAAATATGTTGGATTCATTGTTATTGCATGTAATTATTTTTCGACGAGTTGAGGTGGAGTCGTTGAGCTTGAATACGGCATGGGCGGTGGAGCCGGATCCGGCAAAAAAGTCGAGGATAGTGGCATCTGAATTACTGCCGATTTGTAGGAGGTATTGAAGTAGAGATAGGGGTTTTACGTTGTTGAATTGCAGATCAAATTGCTTGATTTCGTGGCTACCTTGTACGGAGGGTATGTCGATAAGATTACCGGCATTCATGCCCTCTTTGGCTACTTCTTTTTGGTATACTTTTAGTTGGTTTGATTTGGTTAGTTTTGCTTTTAGTTCTCCGGCTTTAAGTCTTTGGAGGGTAGTTTCTACTCCATTTTCCCAGAATCCATCTTCGCCTTTTGCATTTTGGGGTAGAATTTTAAGGTCGAGCTTGGAGGAAGGCTCAAGACTTAGTGATTGGTCTTTGGGGTTGTAGTAAATGGGAAAAAATTGTTTGGGTCTGTATTCTCTTTGCCATTGACCACCCGATTTTCTGAAGTCTCGCCACTTTACTTTTCCTACTTCCTGATTGGGGATTTTATTGAGTTTGGCAAACTTTTTATTTTTGGCATAGATGAGTATAAATTCAGTTTGCGATATAATAGATCCGTCTTTTACTTGCCCTCCTGTACCTCTTTTTTTCCATACCATAAAGTTCATAAATTGGCTTTCACCAAAAATCATATCACAGAGAAGTTTGAGATGAGCAAATTCATTTTCGTCGATAGATATAAAAATTAATCCATGCTTTGTGAGCAATTGTTTTGCAAGATAGAGACGTGGATACATGAAATTGAGCCAGTCGGAATGAGCGTAGGTGAACGTAGTACCTTTTCGTTTATCGTGATAGACAAACCCTTCTTGATTTTTTTTATTGCCCGTATTATAGGGTGGATCAATATAGATCATGTCTATATTGACCTTATTGTTGAGCAAATGGTGTAGACAGAGTAAATTATCGGCTTGATATAATTGATGAGTAATACTGTCAGGAGAGGTGTAAATAGATTGACGGGGTATACTATGGATGCGATAAGAATGAGAGTGCTGCCACATAGAATCTGGCTTATACTCCCAATGAAGGCCATGAGTGTATGTGGGAGGTGGTATAGTGTAAGTGGTGTGCCTCATTATTTGATCATTGAAAACTGATGAGCTGAATAAACAATTGAATCAATTGGGATTTTATTCATACAGTCAAAGTGCATTTTAGGACATTGATTGTAGCCTATTTTGCTGCAAGGGCGGCAGGATAATTTTTCAACTTCTATGAATACACTTTTGGGGTCGGGGTGATTTCTTGCTGTATTAAATCCATAGTATGGAAACATTCCTAAATCGGGTGTTGTATTTCCCCAAATAGAAATAATTGGTTTGTGGAAGGCTGCTGCAATATGCATGAGTCCTGTATCGTGAGAAATAACAAATCGTGATTTTCTTACTATGTCTGCGCTTTCATGAAGCGAAAATTTTCCGCATGCATTGTAAATTTTTATTGGGTCGAGTGAAGCTATTGCCTCTGCTTGTGCAAAATCTTCTTCTCCACCTAAAAGTACTATGGGTAAGTGAATTTTACTTATTACTTCTCGCCACTTTTCTACAGGCATCTTTTTGGTTGAGTGTTGGCCACCAATAGCACATGCTACATACCCTAATACATGACTGAGCGGCAGATCTTCTTTTTGTATTCGCGATTCTTCCAGTATATAGTAATCAAGACCTTTATGATCATTTTTTACACCTAATAATTTTACTGCTTCAAAGTATCTGTCTACTATACTTATATCGGGCATTTTATTCCACTTAAGCGTTGTGTAGAGCCATTTATTAATATTTAATTTTGAGAAGGTATAGCATTTCACATTACTGTTAAATACTTGCTTCAGTAGTGATTTTACATATCTAGAGCGAAGGTTTCGATGTAGGTCAAGTACAAAATCATATTTTTCTTTTACTACCTGTAGCATAAGTGATTGCAAATCTGATTCTAGGGCATACACTTTGTCGATATGGGGGTTTGCCTCTAATATAGTTGCCATTGATTTTTTGGTCATGTAATGTATTTCTGCATTGGGAAATGTATTCTTTACGCATCGAACTATGGGCGTGGTGAGTACTATATCACCAATGGAGGAGAAGCGAATAAATAGTATTTTCATAAATGATATCGAAAGTAATAAAAAGAAATTAATTATTTGGGGTTTCCTAACTACTTGAATGAATTACTTTGTTGGGTATATCGATAATTGTGTGATGAATCTTAACAAAGCCCGGTATAGATTAAATACTCTAGCATTGGATTATACATTTTTTTATAGTTGCGTATACTATCAATAATGCACTTTAATTTGAAAGCTTGTGTTTTTTTGACCTAATGGAATCTTCGCATTGTCACTGACTTTAATGATGACTCCTTTAGTAATATCTGTTGAGGGAAGGGGTGCTATTACTTCTGCAATGATGAAGTTATTATTGTCTGGATTGACCACTTTTATCATTTCGCCTTTTTGAGCCAGATTAGTCGCTACATAATACTTAGCACCTGCTGGACCGGCAAAAAAATAAGAAGCCGACCCTAGTTTTGTATTAGCAAATGTTTTAGGCTTTGATTCGTCTGATACAGGTTCTTTGGATTCGTTTGTTTTACTAGTATTAGAGGATAGTATTTCAACTGGTTTTTGGGCAATTACTTTTTCTAATTCTTTTTCTGATTTTTCGATTTGTCTTTTTTGTGCTTTTGATGCAGTTACACGATTAGGGTCTTTCGTTATTTTTACAGGGTCTGTAGCTTTATTCTCTGATAGAAAATCTATTTTTTTATCTTCATTCTTAAATGATGCTTTGAAATCTTCCCATACTTTTTTGGACTTTTTCTCTTCCGCCGTATTGTTGTTACTTTTTTGTTTTACAAAATACGATGATTTATCTTGTTTTTTTTCTTGTTTGAAGGATGATTTAAAATCTTCCCAAACTACTTTAGACTTTGATTTGTTTTTAAGATTATTGTTGGTATTATTATTTTTCAAAAATGCGGGTACAGTATTTGTGTTAGTAGTTGTTTTTTCTGATTCAGTTTGTGTATTTTGGGGAACTACATTTTTTTGACTTTTTATATTTGAAGAAGAGGCTATGGTTGTTATTTTTTGAATAGTATCTTTTGTAGTGTTATTTTCTAGCTTTGCATTGGTCATCTTTTTCTGAACTGAAGGCGAGGAAGAATTTTTGGAGGGGAGCGTATCTTTCTGTATGCTGGTCGTTTTATTAAGGGATGACTTAATCTGCAGCTCTTCTTTATTAGTTTTTATTGATTTTTCTTTTTTGAATATAGCAGAAGCTTTTACTATAAGATCTTTGGTATCTTCGACAAAGTCTGATCTTGATGAAGCTGCTTCAATGGATGATTCTTTATCTTTTTGAATTTGGTTTGATTCTAATTTAGGTGTAGTTGTGACAGATGAGGTTTTTGTTTGGCTATGTTGACTTGATGTTTTTTGTTTTTGAGCTGCGATATCATTCACGAGTTTTTGCTCACTTCTCACAAAAAAGGGTACAGCTACATTGTCATTGGTGTACTTAACCCATCCTATGATCACTTTAGAATCTGGAGAGAAGGTTGAATTATTCCAATAGTCAAAGGACTCTTCGCTGATTTGGAATTTTTGGAGCACACTTAGTTTATCATCATCTTTTTGAGTCATATAAGATACTGCTCTAAATCCTGAAATTGATTTAACACCTTTGCTCCTAAAAAAATTTGTTTCTACTAATGGGATTTTTATTTCATCACCAATATAAGGAATGTGATTTTGCTGAAAATTATTGATACGAATAAGAACTGATGGACTGACATAGAAATCAGCAGATAGTTGGTAAAGCGATTCACCTGATCTTACTTTATGAACGAGGTAATGCTCTCCTTGCTGATTTTTTATAAAGAAATCTGTTTGTGCATGAAGCTCCAATGATGAAAACAAAAAAGAGAATACAATAAATGAGAGTAATATATATTTAGTCATAGCAGGCAGGCAGGCAAATTTCGTCATTTTTCGTCCTAAGTCAAAATGTTTTTGCTGAGAATACGACTGTTTGTCGGAAAATAATTGTTAAACCTATTCCCTAGTTGCTTGATCCATCCCAAAGCTAGCCCTTGGTAAGTAGCTAAATACCAGCCTTTTTGATGTATATCAATAGGGAAAACTTCTTTTTGTAGATATAGTTGTGCTTGTTGTAAGGTAAGAGCTATGGTATGAGGGAAGTGGTTGCCCGTATATAGTGCGAGTTCATGCTCTGGCACGATATCATTTTTCATATTTTTCCCAATGAGTACCCCTCTTTTGTTTATTTTTATTTTGCCTTGTAAATCTAAATATGCACTGTGAGCTGGATGGATGGCCACTACATAATCTCCATGGGTAATGATACTATGTATTTCGGGCTGAATAAATTGGAAAACATTTGATATGTTATTTTTTAGTTGCTTCTGTTTGGAAGGAAGTACATTCTTGTGTTTTCCATAATTTTTTTGCAAAACTGCCAAAAAGAAACCCTCACCCTTAAGCATATGTGGAGCTAAACGGTAACATACGGCTCCATTAGGTGTAATCACTTCTTGTACACCCCAGTCTTGATGCAAGGATATCGGTAAAGATTGCATGGAGTATTGACTTATCATGTGATCTATGATTTCCTCATTTTCGGCGACACTCATAGAGCAAGTCATATAGATCAATAGACCATCCTTTTTCAATACGGGATAGGCATCATGTAATATACGTTGTTGTCGTTGTGCACAAAGTGCAACTAAATCGCTTGACCATTCATTTATATACTCTGGCATTTTTCGAAAGAGACCCGAACCGGAGCATGGGGCATCCACTATTAGTAAGTCTACAAGTGCTTCTAAACGGCCCCACTGCCTGGGGTCTGAATGGGTAACCCATGTATTAAGTCGCCCCCATTTACTCATATTATCGGCTAATATTCCTGCTCTGTTTGCAATCACTTCATTAGAAAATAATATGGAGTCGGGTGATAATAAGGAGGCGATATGGGTGCTTTTGCCTCCTGGTGCTGCACATAGGTCTAATGCGACTTGGGAATGTTCTAAATTGACATGTTGTATGAATGCTTGCTCCAAAAACATGGAAGAGGCCTCTTGTACATAGTAAGCACCTGCGTGCCATAATGGATCGGCTGTGAATGAAGGGCGGCTTGGCAAGTATGCGCTATTGTGCGCCCATGACACAGGAATAGTGTCTGTGAATGGTATGACCGGCTTGAATGGATTATATCGAACTGATACATGTGGCTGTGCATTGTGTGAATCAATAATAGCTTTCTTCTCGCTGATGCTCAAGGGTGGTAGTGTATTCCAAAATGATTCAGGAAAATTCAAATGTTGCTGCTTTATTTAGTTTACTTTGCAATAAAAGTATACAAAGATGAGGATTTTCTTAATAGGATACATGGGTAGCGGTAAAACTTTTTGGGGAAATAAGCTTGGGGAGAGTTTAGGACTTTCTTTTTGGGATTTGGATAATGTGATTGAGTCTGCTGAAAATTCAAGTATTAGTAAGATATTTTCTAAACATGGTGAAGATGTGTTTCGCATAATGGAATCGCATTATCTTGGCGAAACTATAGCGAATAATCAATCGATGATATTGGCTTGTGGAGGTGGCACACCTTGCTTTAATGAGAATATGAGCCTTATGCTTCAAAGTGGGATGGTCATTTATTTGCGCGTAAGCCTGAGCGTACTTACAAAAAGACTTTTGAATGAACACGCGCACAGACCTCTGATCGCTGATCAGAGTAAGGGGTTAATAGAATCGTATATTGCTCATGCTTTACCTGCTAGAGAAGCCTTTTACGAAAAAGCGCATCTGCTTATTGATGCAGATAATATAGATATTGATACCTTTGTAAAAAAAATTAATGCTTATGTACAAGCCAGCCATTCTATGGGGTAGTTTTTTTGCAGGAATTTCTGTTGTTATAGGTGCTTTTGGTGCTCATTACTTAAAAACTATTTTGTCGCCTGAACTTTTGAGTAGTTTTGAAACGGGTGTGCGCTATCAAATGTATCATGCCTTGGGGATGATTCTAACAGGCATGATTACTTCTCAGATACCTATTGCTGCTCGTCGGATAAACTTGTTGTTTGGCATTGGAATTGTGTGCTTTTCTTTTTCTATTTATTTACTTACTTTTATGAAGAGTACACAAGATATTGGTCTTGGTAAACTAGGCTTGATTACACCTATTGGTGGTGTAATGCTAATATTGGGTTGGGCTCATCTAATAGTTGATGTAATGAAGAGTGTTCAGTATGAGAAGAAGTAAGTATTCTTAGTGTAGGGTATAATTGTTTATAATAGCATACTATTTTATTTGAACCCTTTTGTACACAAGTGATAAAAAGATGAACAGATAAATAACTGATGAACTTTAGCCCCGATAGAAGCGGTATGCGCTGTAGCTCAGCGGAAGCGCATAGTAGCGGATAGCGGGAGGTCAGATGCTGTATGCAGTGTCGATGCGCTCCCAAAAAAGTTATTATAGCAACTCTGCCTCTAAGTCGTAGTCGTAGGCTTTAGTGATTCGTACCTGAACGAACTGGCCTGGTTGGAGGCGCTTGGTAGTATGTATTATCACTTCGTTGTCGACTTCTACGCTGTCCATTTCGGTGCGAGCGAGGTAGCGACCAGCTTCTTTTTTGTCGATGATGACGGTGTATGTTTTGCCTACTTTTTCGAGATTTTTTTCGTAAGATATTTCTTGTTGTACTTCCATTATTTCTTGTGCTCGAGTTTCTTTTTCTTCTTGGGTGAGATTGTCTTGAAGTTGATATCCGGAGGTGCCTTCTTCGTGTGAGTAGGTGAATACCCCTACTCTATCGAATCGTACTTCTTCGAGAAAGTTTTTAAGGTCTTGAATGTCTTGGTCTGTTTCGCCGGGGAATCCTACGATGAGTGTGGTGCGCAAGCATATGTCGGGAAGGATAGTGCGAATGTCATGTATAAGTGTGAGCATTTCGGCTCGAGTGATTTGACGTTTCATAGCGGTGAGCATTTTGTCTGAAACGTGCTGAAGAGGCATATCGAGGTAGTTGCAGATTTTGGGCTGGCGCTTCATTACTTCTATGATCTCGAGGGGAAATTTGTGTGGATAGGCGTAGTGTAATCGTATCCATTGAAGTCCTTCAATAGCGCAAAGTTTTTCTAGTAAGGAAGGTAGTGTTCTTTTTTTGTAGAGATCGAGTCCATAATATGTGAGCTCTTGTGCGATGAGCATTATTTCTTTGACTCCTTGTTTTACGAGTCGTGTAGCTTCTTCGATGATCTCTTTTTCGGGTTTAGAAACATGCTTTCCTCTCATAAGTGGTATGGCACAAAATGAGCAGGTACGATTGCAACCTTCGGATATTTTGAGGTAGGCGTAGTGTGAAGGTGTACTTAATAGTCGCTCGCCTACAAGCTCGGCTTTGTAGTCGGCATTGAATGCATGGAGAATTGCCGGTAATTCCATAGTACCAAACCATGCATCTACTCCCGGAATTTCTTGCTCCAGATCATTTTTGTAACGCTGACTGAGGCAACCGGTAACGTAAACTTTGTCGAGGTGTCCGTCCTCTTTCCATGCCACATGTTCGAGTATCGTATTAATACTTTCTTCTTTGGCTTTGTCGATAAAACCGCAGGTGTTTATGATAGAAATATTGTAATCTGGCTTGGCTGATTCGTGTATTACATTGATTCCATTTGCAATAAGTTGTGCTCCCATTTCCTCACTGTCTACTAAATTTTTGGAGCAACCCAAGGTGGTGATATTGACTTTATCTTGATGTAGCTTTTTTGTTTTCATAATAAACTATATCGCAAAGGTAGTATGAAATGGCTGAATGGTGGTATGCAAGCGGCAGGTAAAACGCTGAATTAGTTGTCTATGTCAAGTTCCTTTTTGATAAGGTTTTCTAGTTGTAAGGTGCTCATATTAGATCCTATCACTTTTCCATCTTTGAGAAGTAACTTATGTGGTATGGCAGATACTTTGTAATCAGCACAGGATTTACCATTGAAACTGTAGGCGTCATTGACAAGGATAAAGGGCAATTTTTCTTTTCGGCAATAATCGACCCAGTTGTAGTATCCTTTATCGAGTGATACGGCGTAGATGGTGAGTCCCTTGTGGTGGTATTTGTTGTGTAATTCTATAAGTTCTGGCATTGATTTGACACAGGGATAGCACCAAACCGCCCAGAAATCGACTAAGATTAATTTACTTTGTATAGTACTCAGCGGAAGCCATTTACCTGAGGTATCAGGCAATTTGATATCGGGTGCTATGTCGCCAATAGACAACTGAGCGGAGGTTTTGAGACTAATGCTAACACACAACAGGAGTAAAATAATTAGATGTCTCATTCGGGTTTATCAAGATTTTTATTGTTGATAAAATCGTGATCTGTGAGTGTGTGAAGAAATGCGATGAGATCATTTATATCTTGTTCATTCATTCTTCCTTTGACAGCAGTGACTAATTCGGGAGAAAGATTTTTGGTGTACTTGAAACCTGTATTGTAGTGATCAATGCATTCGCGTAAGGTTTTGAATCTTCCATTATGCATATAGGGGGGAGTCATTGCAATGTTACGCAGGGTAGGTGTTTTGAATTTCCCATCATCGATAGGATTGAGGGTGATGAGGTATCGACCTCTATCTACAGGTATTGAATCAAGGCCTGTATTTCTGAATTCAAAGTCGGTGAAAGTACCTCCTATTCCATGGCAATGAAAGCAGTCTCCTTTTTCTTCGGAGAGATAGACTTCCATTCCTCTTTTTTCTTGAGCAGTGAGATCCAATTCTCCTCGTTTCCATTTATCGAATTTAGAGTTGGCGGATATCATAGTACGTTCAAACTGTGCAATGGCTTGCATGAGCATTTTGGATGTGATGATATCAGACCCAAATGCTTTTTTGAATAGACTAGGATATTCAGGATGATTTTGTAGTTTGGTGATAACATTTGGAATGGTTTCATGAAGTTCGACGGGGTTTACTATAGGGTCGAGTACTTGAGATTCCAAATCTTTGGCACCACCGTCCCAAAAAAATGATTTAGAGTACCCAATGTTAAATAATGGCATGGAATTGCGCGTACCGGCTATACCGTCAACTCCCACACTCAAGGCTTTATTGCTGTCTACAAAATAATTTCCTAATTGATGGCAGGAGCCACAATTCATGGTACCATTGGCCGACAAGATATTGTCATAAAAGAGTTTTCTACCTAGAGCTACTCCCTCTACACTCATAGGGTTGTCGGGAGGAATTGGCATTGGAGGTAGCCCTGCCGGGATATTGAGATCAAGATGGGTATGATCATGTCCATCTCCAAACTTTGGGTCTATCTTACAGGCCACGAAAAAAATTGATGAAATTATACTGATTATGAATAACTTTTTCATATGTCAAATATACGACAATGTGTATATACTCTAAAATATTGTACTTTTATGCCATATCATTTTCATTGAATACGATACGTAGAATATATCAAGAAACAAAATCAGCACTTGGGAGATTTCCATTACCAATTGTGATTTCATTGGTAGCTTTTGGATTATATTGGATTGAAAGTCGAAAATACACTTTTTTATTTTTGTCGGCAGATCATCACACTACTATACGATTAATGCTTGAAGCTATAGGGGGTATTTCCTTGTTTATAGCCATAGATTTTTTTGCAGTAAGCAAGCATATAGACACGGCAAAACGCATTGGCTTGTATCTGCTTGCGTTTTGTATTTTAGGGCTTCATTTTTATAGCATCAGTCCAGTACTTTTCAATTCTGAAGGCATATTTTTCTCCAGATATTTTATTTTTTATGTGTGTTACCATTTGATTGTTTCTTGTGCTACTTTTTATACTCCTACCGAAACACTCGCCTACTGGCGGTATAACTATCATTTATTTTTGACTTTTTCGAAATCTACAGGTTATAGTTTGTCAATTTTTTTAGGACTTGCCAGTGCAATATGGGCAATTGACAACCTTTTTGGAATGCATTTCAGTAAAACATATTACTCTGATATCTTTGGATTTTGTGTTTTAGTATTGAATACCTTATTTTTTTTAATGGGGGTTGAAAATGATTTAAACTCTTTCAAGAAGCATAGTGAATATCGGCAGTCTGTTCGCATTTTCACACAGTATATTCTCATCCCACTTGCTATTATTTATATGAGTATTTTGTATATCTATATGTTTAAAATACTGTTGCAACAACGTATACCTAATGGCTGGATTTGCATTCCTATCTTGACCTTTTCAGGACTTGGTATCCTTGCCTATCTATTGATATACCCTGTGCGAAAAGATGCCAACTTCAGACCTCTTTATATTTTCTCCCGATATTTTTTCTATATTATACTACCCTTATTGACATTGTATTTCATTGCTATTTTTTTGCGAATTATCCCTTATGGACTGACTGAAAATCGATATTTAATATTAGCCTTAGGAGTATGGCTGGTAATAGTGTCCCTCTATATCATCTTATCCAAAAAAGACAATATTCTATTTATCCCACTCAGCCTTTTGACGATTCTTTCTATCAGTGCAACTGGACCATGGGGCATGTATCAGCTAAGTACTCAACATCAATTTCTGAAACTTGAACAGATTTTGAAAAAAAATAATTTACTATCTAATCATAAGATTATAGACCTGAATGACCATAGAAATCCTAGTATAGACCCTAAAGAGTCTGAAAGTATTCGCTCCATTCTAGTCTATCTGAATAAACGAGGAAAACTGGGTAAAGTAACTAGATGGTTTGGAGAAAAGGAAAAGAATGAGTTTGATAATATTTATACGCAAAACGAATCCAATGCTTTACTATATATCCTTGACCATTTGGCATTAGATCATTATGACCTAGAAAAAATTTATGAAGTGCATTCTGAAAATAAATTATTATCCTCAACCATCTCTGTAAGTGGCTACCGCTATCTTGCCCCTTTCATTGTAATGAATAATGAATGTTACAATGCTTCAAATATAGAAATTTGCCTAACAGACACTTGTCATCTGAATATTTGGTTTTTTGATAATAAATCCTCTGTAAACTTGAACCCTGCCATAGATTCATTATTGCAATACATTCAATTGAATAAGACAGATGATGGGCTATACAGCTATTTTAACAATCCAAACTATAACTACACTGTTTCGGACTCACTACTCACAATATCATCTGGCTCTACTCTTGTGCGTATAGAACAAATAGGGTTTGAAAAATCCAAACTCTCAACAAATCGAATAACACTAATTCAAGGACAGGTATTATTAAAGTAAATGCACTATTTGGCAGGCAACACCACTATCTTTTGATAGGATTCAATTACTCCCCACTGCTTCATCATTCTATTGATCATATCTTGTGTAACCGGATCATGAAACTCAGAGACATCCCAAGTACATAAATTGCAATGAGTAGGTAATATTAATTCATTCGATTTGTCGTGATGTAATGCGTACAATACATCTTGTTGACATTGATTATGATCTTTTTCAATAGAAATATCTGCTAAAAAGAATAATGTATAAAACGCAACAGATGTTGTCATAAATATCATTTTGGATTTTGACGACAAGCTAGAACTAATTAATATCGAAAACCCTAAAAAAACAACAAAGAATAATAACAAACTACAGGGAATAAAGGTATCATATCGAACAATAAAGGGACGATACACTCTGTAACCTCCCAAAGGCAATAGCGACAAATAAACAAAAATAAACAAATAGGTGAATAGAATTATCTTTTGATATCGTTTAAAGTAACTTGGTACAAATCTTTGTATAAGCAAGTAAAAAACTACATGTAAGGATAAAATACTAATGATAGCAAAATTTGAGGTAATATGCAACCAAAGTCCCCTCAACAACAAACTGTATCTTTCTGCTAAAGATACCACTGTGTTTTTTTCGCTATTAAACTGTGCAACATAAAAAACATATACACACAACATGAACAACCATGCTAGCTGGGTCAATACCGACTTGGATGATAGATAGTTTCTGATAGCACTATCGGAGGGGCTTAGAAAGTAGAAAACTCCTAAAACAAATAGTAATACAAATACAACCGGCTGCACTAATACACTACTGAATGAACAAAATATTGCCAAAGGCATCATAATGAGTCGAATATTTAGAGGAATTTGAAGTTGACCTTTTTGAAAATAGTAGATGTATGGATAGAAGTATAAAAGAAATATCATAATCGGTAAACCATAAAAAAACACATAGCTTGCCGACCTATCAATAATACCAATAGACGAATACATCCTCCCATATTGTATAAATATGCTTGCAAAAACTATGAGTATTAATGTTTGAATTCGATTTAAGTTGACAAAAGCATTCACATACAAATAAACAACTACCAAGTAGAGCATATGAACTAGCATGGCTATAGAGGAAGTGAGTAAATAGATACTTACTACAGGGTCTTTGACAAAATGATGAATAGCAGAATAGGCATAACTACACCACCATACTGTACTTGCATGGCACATATACCTTCCTGCTCCGGCATATTCCTTATTGTTTAAAACGGCATTCAATCCCCAAGGATCATTCATAATATCCTCATACCACTTGAAGGGCAAACCTATACGAACGAAATCCCCGTCAAAACTCAAATTGTAATAATGATAAGCGGACTGTAATAAATCAAACCCCAACAGAATGATGAGGAAAATAAATAATATTCTTTTCAGAGTTTGATTCATTTCTTATTTATCGCTTCCAGTTCCTTTGAATCCATCTTCTGTATTTTTGAACAACACATTAAACGTGGTCAACGAACCATAGATACGGGTAATGTATTGCTGCAAATCTACTTTCTCCGTATCGCTCAGTACTTTGTGTGCATTAATCTGCTGTTCCATCACCCTTAGACGATCTCTCACCATCACTATTTTGTGAAAAAAGGTTTCTACAGGTATTTCTTTACCTTGCATCGAATCGTCCAGTGGTTTCAAAATCATTTTACCTCCTTGCCATTTAGAGGCCAATGGCACTCGCTCGCTGATATCACTTCTGTCATCAAGTACTTTATGCAACATAAATTCCAAGTCAGCCATATTTACTGTGCCGGTCAAAGCGGACTCTTCCGTCGCAGTGAGTATACGCAAGCCTTCAAAATTCTTACCTATACTTTTTACGGCATTACTACTTTTGAACCAAATATTGTAAAATTCAGTTCCTACATCTACAATAACACCCTTTCCAAAATTGGGATGTTCTATTCGTGAGCCAATTCCTAATTCCATTTGTGTTTCTTTTTATATGTTAAGTTATGTATTAAAAAGTTCTACCGACTCCTAGCAAAAGTCTTGGCGAAAAATAGTCGGGGTTTGCAAAGGGTGGTGCCGATATCCATAATGGCACATCTACCCTAAAGGTAAAGGGTGGTATTTTGTCCAATGCTCCGAATTTTTTGATTGTCCAGGCACTACCTATACCGGCATCCATACGTAGCTTTCCTAACTGCGCTACCGGATTGTGTTGCGGAATGCTATTGGCATTTAATACACCCCGCGACATGATACCTGCATCGCCAAACAAGTAGATATCTCCATGGATATAATCTTTTAGATACTTTGGTTTCCATTTGATATACTGATCAATATCAACCTCTACATTCACCGAAGCACCACTACGACCTTTGTAATTGATGAATTGCTGCATACTGTCATTCTGATCGATAGCATAATAACCATTATAAGCTCTCAGATTCAAACCTCCAGCACTATGCCAGAGCGCAAACTGATCGGTTGCCATCCCCCCCCATGCAGCAGGTACAACTCCCTGAGAACGATTCCATTTGTTTTCCATCATTTCTTCCGGACTTGCTCCCTGTAGATACAAAGCACTCTCATTGGCAATAGAACTACCCGTGCCAGCTCTTGCAAATACTCTGGTGCGCAATTCTAATTTATGCAACCAATGCGAGTTGGTTTGCTCCGCTTGCACATAAGCATATTGATAGGTTATAGGACTACGACCTGTCAAGGTCAGTCGTCCAAAGCCTTTATCATAGCTGTACTTCTTTTGCCACTCAGCTTGTACATATACATTAGGCACACTGCTTCTTATACCCGAATTGAGATAGGACGACCATTCATCCGGAAACAACAAATAGTTACGTGCTTGTCTGCCATTTCGGAACAGCCCTACCGTACTGAGGGTGAGTTGTTGCGACGAGCTAAGTTGATATCGCACATAGAGCGCATTTCGAAATAAGCCATCCAGTAGTCTTGAGTCTATTCCCCATGCCAATTTTGGATTAGTGCGCATCATCAAGTCTTCGTAGCGCAAGGTATAATCGACAGGCGAAATCCCTTTCCACCAGTTTTCGCCTTCAAAAGCTCTGTATTGCAATGAGGAGCCTAAACGTGTATTGAGCCACAGCGAAGCATATAACTTGCGGCGTATATTCATTTGATTCCCTTGTAGGTTCATACCTAGTTTTACTCCATCTATTGAATTCCACCATAGATCCGGCCGTATAAAAGCTTGGTATTTTCGCCAGCCTGGCGTATTAGATACAAAATGTTCCCATTGAAGCCTCGTAGAGGCCATTGGTAACAACTGACCGGGGCGACGATAGTTATCGATCATATCTACATCTGCAAGACTAAAGCTGGGATCGAGCTGTACTTCTTTAATACCCGATGGTATGATGACCTTGGATGTGTAGGTAGGATAAAGCAAATCCCATCCAAACCATCTAGGTAATATTTTTGCAGCAGTTTTCTTAGCGAAGTAAGTGTTAGGGATGATATAATCATACTGCCGACCATCTTTGGCAATCACACGCATATCTACGGGCATCTGCATCAAACCATAGCGTCGAAGAGTCACTTTGTATTGATCTTTCATTTCTGTTTTTTTGATTTTCCGTATACCATAGTCGGCCGTTTTGGTTGTTTCTAACCACTGATCAAAAAACCAGTTTAAATCTTGTCGGGTATGCTCAATGATAGCTTGTCGGAAATCTTCCATATAAGGATGAGCCATTTTCCATTTGGCCACATAGTGCTGCATGGCTGAGAGGAATAAAGAATCGCCGAGTACATATTGCAGATTATACAGCATTGTGGCTGTTTTGTGATATACATTACTATAGCCATTCTCATGAGCCAATGCATTATGAAAATCATCGGAATGCGTATTGAGCTGTTTATCTTCGTGGCGCATGGCATCATTCATATAGCGTAGATACACGTTACGATCACGCACGAGTTTTGGCTCTTTATGTTTTCGTTTATAGTTATTTTTTTCTGGGCGCTCTATCATCGTTTCCCCATCGATCTGAGTAAGCCCCCACGAGGTCAAGAATTGTGTAAATCCCTCATCTAATGCAGCTCTATAAGTTTCGTTACTACCCAGCATACCATAAAACCAGTTGTGACCAATCTCATGCACTAGCAGCCCTCTGTAATCAGGGTCGGCCCCACCATCCAGCGTGAGCATAGGATACTCCATACCATCATTTGCATCAGCTGCTACCATTTTGGGATACTCATACATACCAAAATCCTCAGAAAATGTTTTGATGATCTTGGCTACATAATCAGCCGCATTTTGCCAACGCGACGCATGAGGCTCTGTCACCACTGCAATACAGCGCACACCATTCCACTGCGTCTCCCCTATCCGATAGGAGGGATCGGCAGTAAAAGCAAAGTCATGGACATTGTTTGCAATATAGTGCCAGGTTTTTCGCTTACTACTATCATAAGGGATGATGACGGATGGAGCTTCATTCCATGGCTTATCCGCAAAATTGCTGATGTCCAGTTTTTTTCGCAACTCATCCGGCAATACCTCTTTTTCGTTTTGGATAGCTCCCGTAGCTTCCACAATGTAGTTGGCAGCAAAAGTGAGCTTTACATCAAACAAACCAAAATTACCATACAACTCTTTATTGAGATGCTGATCTGTATCCCAGCCTTTTTTGGCATCATACACCGATATACGAGGATACCAATGCACCCCATTGAAATGCGGAAACCCCCATGATGTGTACACAGCCATTCGACGTCTGAAATCGCCTCTGTCAAAATATGTTTTGAAATTCATCGTGAAGCGAATCGACTCACCCGGCTTCAACGTCTGAGGTAGATACACTTTCAGTATGGTATTATCCAGTTCTGTCTTTACTTCTTTGCCATTCACTTTCAGATTCATCACTTCAGTACCTAATCCTGCCGCTTGGTAAGGTCCCATATTACGCACTTTTTGCTTATTTACTTTATGCAATTCCTCCAGATAAGAGCCTTTGGTAAATGCATTTTGATACAAATGAAAATACACAAAATCCAACTCATGAGGCGAATTGTTCCAGTACTGTAGTTCCTCAAGTGCCGTGATGATACGAGTACGCTCATCCACCGACGCATCAATTTTATAATGTACATCTTGCTGCCAATAGGCGTCGTGCGGTTTTTTATTTTGCCAATACATTTTATTTCGATGGCTTCGATAATCATTATCATCCAGCTTAGCTTGTGCATAGCTTACACTAGCATACACACTCAGCAGAAGCAGTGTCCATAGAGTTTGTTTCATTTTGATTTATTAATTACAGTATTATTTCAATTCAAAGTTGATAGGTATATTCATAAACACATTGGCAGGTTTACCCTGATACTTCCCGGGTTTCCAGCGGGGCATTGCTCGCAATACGCGCAGCGCTTCTTCATCGCAGCCTCCACCTATACCTTTCAGTACTTTTACATCCGTTACCATTCCTTCCTTGTTGATAACCATGCTACAGATTACCTTACCTCGTATTCCATTTTCAATGGCCTGCTTAGGATAGCGAAGATTAGCGGCTATGTATTCCGACATTTTTTCTTGCCCCCCCGGAAAGCTGGGCATCTCATCTACTACATGCATGATATCCGAAGGGTTGAGCGGATGAGAAGTCACCGCCTCCTCTCCCGAACCGGACGAATACGGGAAATCATTGACGGGCACATCCTGAATAGCCACTTTATCCCATTGCACAGTTTCTATTGCTTTATCGATTTGCTTTGCAAACAGTTCCAGATAATCCGGACCTGCATTGGCATGGCGGATATATTTCTTTTTTCCATTATTGAGTATGATAAGATTCATCCCAGGCAAATCGGTCGACAATACCGGATAGGCATTTTTTAATGTTGCTATTTTTTTATTCTTGAGTGTTCGGTACAAAGCCGCTACCTCAGAGGCTTTCAGCTCGCCATGCCACATCCCTAGCCTATCCACATTACTTGCTCCATAGTACGTTACTTTGCCATTTCTAAACAGCTCTATCTGATAAGCCGGGCATTTACCGAAGCAAGGGGTACGCTCCATTTTGACATACGTAATACGATTACGCTGTGCAGACAAAAGTTGCACGTTGAGCAAGAGCAGTAGAACCCATACAAATCTCATAGTAATATTTTGGGCGAAAATAAACAATCATACGCATTTCACACACATCAACTATTAGTCCATGTACTTGTTACATACATTATATTCTCCGGATATTTTTTGTTGGAGCGCATCGTCACTACTCCGCTGGTCTATGTCCTGCTCTCCGCTGTATCCCTTCGCAGCCTACACACAGCGGCCAAAGGCTCAGGGGATGCCGCTGCGATCAGGGCTAACTTTCGGCGGCAGCAAGTCTATTGTGCCAAGACACCCAAGTCGAAATATGTTTTCTGACTATTAGCATTTCCACTTTTTGTATCCAGCTACTCACGATATACTTACATCATTGATGACCGACAATATACAATCAGAGATAGATGAATACGGCAAAAGACGATGACCTCTAGCCGAGATCGAAGCGGTATCCTCCCTGCCGTGTGCCAGCCATTGCAGAGCCGCTGGGAGATACAAGCGGAGAGCTCGATGTGGATGAGCAATGTATTTCATGCCGGGCTCCCTGTTTTTTACACTTATTCGTACCTTCATATGCTATCCCACTGGCATACAAACTAGTAGATTATGTTGTATGTTTGCGCTTATGAATCGAGTTTTCAATAATATTGTCGAAGCGATAGGCAATACCCCTCTTATCCGTCTGAATCAAATCACTCACGACTTTCCTTGTCCGGTGTATGCCAAAGTAGAATATTTCAACCCCGGCAATAGTATCAAAGACAGAATAGCACTAAAACTTATTGAAGATGCCGAAAAATCCGGAAAACTAAAACCGGGTGGCACGATCGTAGAGTGCACGAGTGGTAATACGGGTATGGGGCTCGCGCTGGTAGCACTGACCAAAGGATACAAATGCGTATTTACGCTGGCTGATAAAATGAGCAAAGAAAAGGTAGATATCCTCCGCGCTATGGGTGCTGAAGTACATGTATGTCCTACTGATGTAGCACCTGAAGATCCTCGCTCATACTATTCGGTAGCTGCTCGTATAGCTCGCGAGCGCGACGGCTGGAACCCTGACCAATATAATAATCTTTCGAACAGACAAGCACACTATATGAGTACCGGCCCTGAAATATGGCAACAAACGGAAGGAAAAATCACACACTATGTTGCCTCTACAGGTACGGGAGGCACGCTCATAGGCACGGGTATGTATCTGAAGGAGCAAAACCCCTCAGTGAAGGTATGTGGTATAGATCCCTATGGCTCTATCCTCAAGCATTGGTTCGATACCGGCGAGGTAAAACCAGAATTGGCTCATGTATATGCCGTAGAAGGTATGGGCGAAGACTTTATTCCCGACAATTACGATCGTCAATATATCGATTACATGGAGACGGTACATGACAAAGAATCCTTGTTAATGTGCCGAAGGCTTGCCAAAGAGGAGGGCCTCTTCTGTGGTTCATCAGCCGGTGCTGCGGTGCAAGGAGTACTTCAGATGAAAGATCACTTCAAGGCAGATGATATGGTGGTAGTAGTTCTGCACGATCATGGTAGCCGCTATGTAGGTAAGATATATAACGACGACTGGATGCGCGAAAAAGGGTATTTGGATTAAATCGTTGCTTGCACGCGATGAGGATACAACCCATAGCAATCTCGTTACAGATCTATAAATCGACCGCCAACTGAAGAGTAAAATGCCTGAGAGCACCTATCAGTGCCGGCCTCTCAGCGTATATGGTATTGAGCATATTGCGTGCGATAAAGGCGACTTTGGCTTGCGAACTCAGCTGGTACGCCAATCGCATATCCCAAAGTAAAGTACCTTTGTGATATCTGTTGCGAAATGCCGTTATGGTACTCGGAAGCCCGGTACCAAATTCAAAGATCGTTCCAAATACATTTTGCTGCGGCTTGGTATTGGCAAATACGGCATCGATATTTTGCATAAACGAATTGTAGAGTACAGTAGTACCTATACTTACTTTTTGATAATTACTTTCCCAATCCATTTTTACGCTATGTCGGTAGCGGTATTTTAGAGTTTGGGTTTCGCCACTGATATTGGCCATGATGATAGAATCCGGATTTACTTGCACAGGGTTCATAAAGGTATAAGCTAGCATCACTGTTGATTTCACCTTCCCAATCATACCTTCTGCCATCACCGACATATCCACTCCATTGATACGTGCACGACCTACATTAATCGATTTGAATCCCAGATAATCGAGGGCGTTGCTGACTTGATTGATCGTAGAATCGGCTGGAAGATGCATACCAAAATTAAATTCCATCATATCCTGATACTCGGTCCAGAAGAGCGCCACATCGGCATAGCCCAACCACTTGCCTACAGCGAAGCCCTGCTTATAGCCTAGCTCTGCACTCCACCCCGTCTCTGAGCGTAGAGCCGGATTAGGAAAAACTTGCGATGCACCAAAACTCGTGCGGACAAATCGCTCGGCAACAGAAGGATAGCGATAGCCTTGCCCCCATGAAGCTCGCAGAAATCCGGCTTTGTTGAGCTCATAGTTGATACCCGCACGAAAAACGGGCTTTCGCTCTACCCGATAGGTATCTACTTGATTGCTTTCATAGCGAGCTCCTAAGGAGGTCCAGAGCTTACGAAACTTTTTTTCGAGCTGAAGGTAAGGAGCATAATTGGAAGTGATATGATTACCAAAAAGCTCACCTTCAATCACATTGTAGGTACCTACCATGCCTGCGATAATATTGGTGTGATCAAGAAGTGCATTTTCGCTCAAGAACATTTTTTGAAATTGATATTCGCCATAAAGCAAGTCACCCAGTGAGGACTGTTTTTTTTCAGGTATATCATTTTTATTTCGAAACCATCGGGTACGAAGTATATGCTTGGCTCCACCACTCGTTATGAAGTGCAAGTATGGGTCTATATTGATGCGCTGACCTTGATTTTTGTTGATGGTAGTGGTTGAATCATCGAGCCCCCCAAAGGGCTGAAGGTACATAGATTCACTGCTATCCGGCTGCCAAAAAAAGAAGGTCTGACTCTTATTAAGCTGCACATTGGAGTTCAGACCCAGCATAAGGCCTTCTACCCGTTTGGAATAATAGCGTAGATTGACATTGGCACGCGCTCTTCTATTGAGGTCTCCCTGCAGGTAGGAGTCTTCACCATACCATGCTGCCCCCAATACCAAATCCAGATTGTTTATTTTTCGGGAGTGAGAGAGGTATCCCCCCTGAAATCCTGGTTGTTGTTTGCCCCACCACTTCCAGGAAGCATCGGGCGGGTTGCCATAGAGGCCATTATAAAGCATTACTTTAGTTCGAGGTTTGCGTGTAGCCATTGCCGTTCTAAAATTGACCACTCCATTGAGCGCCGAAGAGCCATATAAGGATGAGGCTGCTCCTTTGAGCACTTCGACTTGCTCACAATTTTCGAGTGGTAAGAAATCGAGCTTTGCATCGCCGGCATCGGCTGTTAGCATAGGCATATCATCTACCAGCACCAGTACCCTACTACCAGCCCCATAGCTCCAGCCAGAACCACCTCTGATATTGATTTGATTTTCGACCACATCTACCCCTGGTATTCGCTGTAGGGCATCGTCCATGGCATTATTACCTTGATTGAGAATCTGCTTGGGTTTAACCACCTCTATCGACACAATTTCTTCAGCAACTCTCTTTTCAAAACGGCTCCCACTAATCGTCACTTGAGATAGTGCCTTGGATTTTGGTAGTAGATTCATATCCAAGTTCAACACCTCGTTGGCTTGGAGTATTAGCGACTTGTACTGCTCTTCGTACCCGGTGTAAGAGAATCGAATTTTGTAATCGCCGGGCGAAAGCTGTAATTCATATTTGCCCTCCAGAGAGCTACGAGTACCCTCCTTACCACTAAATACTGTGACCCCACTAAGCAATTCACCGCTCTGTTGGTCACGTATCACACCACGCAATATAGCTTGCTGCGCATAGGTCGTATACACTCCCAGTAAGAGTATACATCCCCAAAAATACTTTTTCATCCACAAATATTTGTTGAAATATAAAAACAGATTACCTTTATCAAAACTATTTTAATGAAAAAATTTATACTTTTCTCTATTCTCAGCATGACAGCCTACTTATCACAGGCTCAAAGTATCTGCGTACCCGGCACACTCACCGCCCCTCAAAAAGGATATATCATACCTGATAGTGCAACCAATCTATCCGGTGCTTGTGTAGGACAAGCCTACGAACAAATCATCTATATCAAAGCACAGCCTGATACCAGTATATCATTCAATGGGAGTGCAGCCTCGGCAGTAGTAGACTCCTTTGTAGTTGACAAAAATGTGACTGGATTACCTGCAGGTCTCAGCATAGCCTCCGTACCGGGATTTACCGCCGCTGCTCCCGGAAACCCCAAAACCGACTTTGACCGACTCATCATCAAAGGCGACTCCATGGCTTGTATTCGTATCAGTGGTACCATACCCACTGGTACACCTGCCGGCACTTACAATTTATCTATAGGTGTACGAGCATACCTTCGCGTATTCGGTCTTATCCCTATCGACACCTCTGCCAATATCGGATACTACTTTATACAAGTTCAAGATCCACCTTGCTGGCCCGCTTCAGTTGGCGATATCTCTTCGAATGCTATTAGCCAAATACAGGTATTCCCTAATCCGGCAACAGATCTGCTCAGCATACAGTTCAGCTCTAATGTACACGCCAGCTCTACGCTCCATATATACAATACCCTCGGGCAAATCGTGTACCAACAGCCTATCAAGATTATAGCCGGTGATCAAAAAATAAGTGTTGATACAAAGAGTATCCCCACAGGGCATTACAGCTTCAGTATTGGACACGACAAAGCACATGTACAAGGCCGATTCAGTGTAGCACACTAATATTCTGCTCCTATTACATTACACACAGATGTCGCTATCTTTGCGTCACAAAACACATCACTTATGTCTGAAATCATATCTACCCAAAAAGCCCCCAAACCAGTAGGTGCTTATCCACACGCACGCCGTGTAGGCAATCTTCTCATCCTCTCCGGCATAGGTCCACGTAAACCCGGCACCGACGAAATTCCCGGTCTTACACTCGACAAAAATGGCAACTTTTTATCCTTCGATTTTGCGGAGCAATGCAAAAGTGTATTTGACAACGTGCGTATTGTACTCGAAGAGAGCGGTAGCAAATGGGAAAATCTGATCGATGTTACCGTATTCTTGGTGCATATGAAACGCGACTTTCACACCTACAATGCCCTCTATGCAGAGTACTTCAAAGATGCACAACCCTGCCGCACTACGGTAGAAATCAATAGTTTGCCTACACCTATTGCCATAGAACTCAAGTGTATTGCTACCATCGACTAACCTTGCTCATAAGATATAGTATAAGATTAGGGGCTGTCATCAGACGGCCCTTTTTCGTCTACGATCCGTCCCTTACGGGGTACGCTACGCTCCCGTGCCGCCTGCTGCGGCACCGCCTCGTGCCTCGGCGCCCTCCAGGCACGGCAGCCTCTCAGCCCACAAGCATTGTGAAGCAAGCACTACTGTTAGATAAACACCAATGTTCAAAATAATACCCACTTACTCTATCGAGTTACTCATGATGCATCACCTGATAGGTAGGATCTTCAATCACATATACTTCGATGAGGCTCTCCGCATTTTTGATAAGCTGTCGGCAATCCGGGCTGAGATGTTTGAGATGCACTTTTTTATTTTGCATTTGGTAGCGCTCCGTTAGTTTATTGAGCGCTTCGATGGCCGACATATCAACTACTCTACTCTCTTTGAAATCGATGACGACTTCCTCTGGATCATTGACTTTATCAAACTTTTCTGAAAAAGCTGTGGTAGAAGCAAAAAGAGAGGTCTGTATATCTCATAATGCTTCACCCCATGCTCATCGGTATATTTTCGGGTACGTCTCCGCTTGGCATTATCCCACGCAAAAACTAATGCGGCTATCACCACGCCTATCAATACCGCAAGAGCCAGATTGTGCAGAAATACCGTAACGAGTGTAACGAGTACCATCACCAATATATCCGACTTAGGAAACTTCGTAAAGGTGCGCAAGCTAGCCCACTCAAAGGTGCCAATCGATACCATAATCATGAGTCCGGTGAGCGCAGCCATAGGCTCCTTCTCGATGAGGCTGCTGCCAAACATCACAAATATTAACAACATCACCGATGCTACAATACCCGACAGCCTGCCTCTTGCACCATTGGACACATTTATAAGACTTTGGCCTATCATAGCACAACCGCCCATACCCGAAAACAAGCCGGAAAGGATATAGGAAATTTGACCATCTGACAGATAAAAATTTTCCTTATATGGGTGCTAATATAGGTTATTTGATAAAGTTTACTTTGCTGGCAAAAGCTAGTAGTCGAATAGTTACCTATGATCTCACTGACCGAAGCGATGAACAAAACGATGACATACATCCAAACACTAAACTCACTTAGTAAGCGCGTGAGTGATGTGGAGGGCGGCGACGTAGGAGCCGGTGCGAAGCTCAGCGGAGCACGTAACCCCGGAGCAGCACGACCCGAAGGGGCACGCCCAAGTTAAATAAATTATTTGCGAAAGCTAACAGAGAAGCTTAGCTGTGATGCGAGTTTGACAAGGACGTATTTTAATGATAAATTAGGTATATTTTATGAGAAAAAGTATTGCAGATAGTTGCACTTAGTACCCTATATTTGCTCTTTATCTATAATAAAATTTATGAATTACAACAAAATTAATAATCTTGTAGGATGGGTCATTGGTATCATTGCGTGTACGGTGTACCTTATGACGATGGAAGCCACGGTGAGTTTTTGGGATTGTGGAGAGTTTACAGCAGGAGCTGCAAAGCTTGAAGTAGTGCATTCGCCCGGGGCGCCATTATTTTTGATGATTGGTCGTTTGTTTGTCATATTTTTTGGCATGCAGAATGGGGCCACTGCGGTGAATACGCTATCGGCATTGTCGAGTGGTTTTACGATTTTGTTTTTGTTTTGGACGATTACCCATTTTGCGAAACGCATCATAGTGGGTCGTGGCGAAGAAGTTTCATCGGGTAATTTGATAAAAATAATGGGTGCCGGTGTGGTAGGCGCATTAGCGTATACGTTTTCGGATACCTTTTGGTTTTCAGCAGTGGAGGCTGAAGTATATGCTATGTCGTCATTTTTGACCGCATTAGTGTTTTGGGCTATTTTGAAGTGGGAGGATAAGCTGACGAGCGATAGCGACCCCTATGCCGATCGCTGGGTGGTATTGATTGCATTTTTGATGGGGATGTCGATAGGGGTGCATCTACTAAATTTGCTTACGATACCTGCTATCGTGATGGTGTACTACTACAAACGATATGATGTAACGAAGTGGGGAACGATATGGGCCTTTGTGATAGGCTGTGTGATAACAGGTATTGTACAATATGGTGTGATCCAATTCGTACCTATTCTTGCCTCTAAAATGGATATATTATTTGTAAATAGTTTTGGACTACCGTTTAGCTCAGGTGTATTTTTCACCATTATAGCGATTGCGGTGCTATGCTTTTTTGTGCTTCGTTGGGCTAAGCAAAACAATCATTATTTTGTTCACTTAGGCACCTTGAGTTTTATTTTTATTTTAGTGGGGTATTCTACATTTTTCTCTACGATTATCCGTTCTAATGCAGATGTTCCTATTGATATGACAAATCCTGACAATGCAATTTCATTGATTAAGTATTTGCAAAGGGAGCAATATGGTAAAGTTCCATTATTTATGGGTCCTGACTATAACTCACAACCGATAGGTATGAAAGATGGAAAGATGCAGTATTGGAAAGGGGCCACCAAATACGAAGAACTGGGTGAGAAGAAAGATGAGTATGAATATGCATCGGGCGATCTTCGCTTGTTTCCTCGTATATGGGATGGTAATGATCCAAATCATGCCAGATATTATATGAACTACTTGGGCTTATCTGAAAATGATAAACCAACAGGTGCTGATAATTTGAAATTTTTTGTCAACTATCAAGTCATACAAATGTGGTGGCGCTACTTCTGCTGGAACTATATAGGCCGCCAAAATGATGTACAAAATCTGCAAGGTGAACCTCATAATGGCAATTGGCTGAGTGGGATAAAACCAATAGATAAAATGTTTGGGCGTGGAGATGTGGACAAGATGCCGGATTTATACAGCAAAAATCGTGCACGTAATGAATTGTATTTCTTACCTCTAATACTTGGATTTTTGGGACTGTGGTATCATTACAAAAACGATAAACAAAACGCTATTGTAGTGACCTTGCTATTCTTCTTTACGGGTCTTGCTATCGTATTGTATCTGAATAATACACCTTTGCAACCTCGTGAGCGCGACTATGCTTATGCGGGTGCCACCTATGCCTTTGCGGTATGGATAGGTCTCGGTGTGATGATGGTAGCGGACTGGTTGAGAAAATTCTTACCAGGTAATTTGTCTCCGATGGCTGCAACGGTGCTTTGCCTCATGGCGGTACCTGTGCTGATGGCGTCGAAAGAATGGGACGATCATGACCGCTCCAATAAAACACTTGCTCGAGCTACCGCTATCAACTTTTTGGAGTCGTGCGAGCCAAATGCCATTTTATTCACCGAAGGTGACAACGACACCTACCCTCTTTGGTACTTGCAAGAAGTAGAGGGTATACGAAATGATGTACGTATCGTGAATATTAGCTTGCTAGGTATAGACTGGTATATCGATCAACTATCCTATGCTATCAACAAAGCTGCACCGGTACCACTGATATGGAAACCAGAGCAGTACCGAGGCGAACGAAGAAATTATATTCAATATGCCGAAAACAAGGCATTACCTCAGGATAAGTATTATAACCTTACCGAAATACTTGACTATGTCGGAAAAGGTGATATGCCATCGCGAAATGGCGGATTTATCGGCAATCAGTTTCCTACCAAGAACTTTTACATTCCGGTCGATAAGGAATTGGTTCTTAAAAACAAAGTGGTCGAAGCAAAAGATTCTGCTAACATTGCTGAGCGTGTAGAGTTCACTGCATTGAATCGCAATGTTGCTTACAAGAATGATTTGGCTATATTGAATATTGTGGCAGCGAATGCATGGAAACGACCCATTTATTTTGCCAACTCAATAGACCCCAGCCACTATGAAGGGCTCGATGAATATTTGCAATTGGAGGGTTTGGCTTACAAACTCATTCCTATCCGCTCACCTGGTGCTACACCCAACTCACCACTTAGAGTAAACACAGAGAAATGCATGGATCTGGTACTGAACAAGTTTCAATTTGGGAATGCCGAAAAAGAAAATATCCATTTTGATCAAACGAATCGTCGTATGTTGAATACACCCCGTGTATTGGCATTCCAGTTGAGCGAAGCGCTCATTCGTGAAAACAGAAAGGAAGACGCTCAAAAAGTAATTGCACATGTACTGAAGATGATCAGTCAACGTAGCTATCCAATGGCTATCACGCAAGAAGACAAAACAATGATTCTATTGGGTGTAGCTGCGATGAAAGCAGGTGATGCAAAGAGTGCAAAATTTATCACAGATGGCCTGGTAAGACATAGCGAAATGGATATTGAGTATTATCAAACTCTTCCTGAAAACAAAAAAGATTTTAAGGTAGAGGACTGCCAATTTGCACTTACTGCACTTAACTACCTTGCCAATGAAGCAAATAACTATGGCATGACCGAGCTTGGCAAATCCTTGTCGGATAAAGTCAATACCCTTGCTCGCAAAATACCATTTCCTAATCAACCGATGTAAGCCCCTCGAGGAATATGCACACAGCTAAAATACAAGAAAATCTCTACGTCATAGACACAGAGAAAAGTACCATTAATGAAAGCAGGGTAAACTACCACTTAGAAAAAATCAATGATGGAGGTTACATGTTTACATTAAATGGTAAAAAATGGATAGCCGATTTGGTAAAAATCGACAAGGAAAATAAGCAGGTAACGCTGCGTATACAAAGTAAGAAAATCAATGTAAAACTAAAAGAACCCGTTGATATACTCCTTGAAAAACTTGGCATGCAAAACATGTCGACTAAAAAAGTAAACAATCTCAAAGCTCCTATGCCTGGCCTAGTGGCTAAAATATTGGTAAAAGAAGGAGATGAAGTGAAACAAGGAGATCCGTTACTTATACTGGAAGCCATGAAAATGGAAAATGTATTTAAAGCACCCGCCGATGTAGTAATAAAAAATATTAAAGTAACAGAAAAACAAGCGGTAGAAAAAAATACTGAATTGATTACGTTTGCCTAAGCCATGAAAAAAAACCTACTTGCTTTTATTGTATCTTGTCTTTGCTATATGTCTGTTTTATCACAGACATCGTATATCTATATAGAACCTATCAAAGGACTACCCAGCCGCTTACTAGTCAATAAGCAGGACTGGAATTCTGTCAGTAAAAACTATTTTATTATTCCTTGCGAACATTCCGGAGAATACATCATTGATATTGTTTTCGGTGCTGAATCTTATCCCAAACAACGCTTTATAGTAGATGTAGCTGATAGTAGTGCCTATGGTTTCAAGCTTGCAAAAACGGCCGAAAACAAATTTTATTTGATGGATTTGGTAAACAGTGGAAAAATCATAGAAACCAATACCAATGTGAATATTGCTCTTGGCACGCTTGATAATAAAATAAATTATTTTGGATACAAAGAGCAAAAACAAGCCAATTCGTCAAAACCGACATCTAGTACAAACTCCACACCGAATGCTTCTAACCAAAGTACAAGTGGAGGTATTGTACAAATCATCACCAGCAATGATACCGAAATCACTATTAACAAATCCTCTAATCCCTCTTCTTCTACTACCACCTGCAAAGTAATAACATCAGACAATGAAATACTAAATTTTATAGACAAATTGATACTAAAGTCTGATGACGAATCCAAATTACTTTTTTTGAAGAAACGAGTCTTTACTGGTTGTATTACCCCCTCTCAGGCTTCTAAAATCAGCGAACAGTTTAGTACACAGTATGGAAGATATAATTGCGTAAAATTTCTATTCCCATTACTTAGCGACCGTAGAGATATCTCTCATTTTGAAGGTCTATTTCGATCGGAAAGCTACAAATCCAAACTAAAAGAATTACTCTAATCTACCTTATTTTATATCTTCTTTTTCACTCTTATTATTGTAGTATATGAAACAGACTATTTACATATCAATCTTATTTTGTTTGATCAATTCATTACTCATGAGCTGTGGAGAAGAAACAAGTACAAATGCAACCAGTAAAACCGCAACCCATGATGGACAGGTATTGTACAAAACATGGTGTGCATCGTGTCATTACCCTTCGAAAGACGGTATTGGTCCTGCTCTCAAAGGAACTTTAGAAAGAGTACCCTCTAAAGAGTGGCTCTATCAGTGGGTAAAAAACCCCGCAGAGATGATTGCCTCCGGTGACGACTATGCTCTGACTATATACAAAAAGTGGAATAACACTCCTATGACAGGCAGCACCTCTCTTAGTCATGAACAAATAGATGCCATATTCGAATACATTGAGTCTGCTCCTTGATGCACGATTTTTGCATTGAAGTTACCTATCGCTTTTGAATTAATACTTGAAAACGTAACTCATTTTCCATTTCAAGCTCAAGGGTATATACACCTACCGGTAATTTGGTGATATTAATAGATGTTCCTGGATTGTTTCCATGCATTAGTGTTTGCCCCAATAGATCTACCACCCGAAAAGCTTTCAATCCGATGACGCATCCTATGTGCAATACATCGCTACAAGGATTAGGATATACGAGCAAAGATAAAGTATCAACTGTGCTTGTAGATACAGGCCAACACTGAGGAGTATAGGCCTTTCCGGGCGAGCCTTCGGGACAACCGGCAAACCATGACAATGCGTCGTTATGATCGCCATTGTACTGCGCATTTTCTAAAGTTTTTCCGAGTCCATTTGCATCCTGAGGCCAAGGTAAAGCAGAAGAATAACACACACTGTATTTCAGCAACCCATTTGGGTTATAAAACCGAACGACATCTGAACTGCTACTCAAACCAAATGGAAGAGGGCCTAACTTATTATTTAGCAATGGAAATCGTGTATTGAATTTTGCGGCATCATTATATAACACCACATAGCTCTGAGAAGCGAGAGTGTATCCAGCAGGAAATTGCCACACACTAGCATCATTTTTGTCCTTGATAAGCCATCCACTTAAATCCAAGCCAATATTAGACTTATTATATAGCTCAATCCAGTCACCTGCATCAGCACTAGTGGATGATGCATAATTGATTTCACTCAAAATAGGATTTTCAGAACAATTAGTGAAGGCCACACCAGGAGAGCCACCTACACAAGCGGCAAACCATGAGCTCATCAAATTCGGATCTAAAGTAGGACTTACCAACTGCAAGCTACGACCATAACCATCCGTAGTACACTGCCAATCGTCGGCGTAAGTAATTCGCTGAATGTGCTTATTATCCTTATCGCGCAATTCGATACTTTGACCAGCATTGCTCAAATTAAAGCACAAGGGTCCATACTTATTGGTAACCGTAGGATGAACAGACGAAAATTTTGCACTATCTGCATACAAAACCAGCCTGGCACCCGGTGCCAGTGTCATACCTGCAGGTAGCACACAATATTTACCATACTTATCGCCATCTAGTATCATAAGATGCGATATATCCAAGGTCGTATTTCCAAAATTTACTAGTTCAAGCCAGTCGCCTGCATCTATACTTGATTCACTATGAAAATTGATTTCATCTACCGCTAAACTCATATTGGCTACGGTATTACAAGCTTGTGTAGTACCATACATAGCACCATCTATCCAATTAAGTCTACTGATGAGCCAGTATTTCATAGAGTCTATTTCACCCTGCCAACTGTTGGCGATCCATGCATTGGGCCATACATACGTACCTATTGTCTGCCAGCGAGTTGAGTCTCGTACCGATGCCTCACGCAAGTAATTTGCATAAGTATCGATACGTGCTAATATATTCGTTGTACTCAATAAATCCTGTCGGAGTTCGTTCCATCGGCAATGCATCATATTTCGAAACCATTGATCCTGCAACATTCTGTCTATCCACTTACTGCTACCATCGCCACAGCCCTGATACATCTGCCATCCGGTAGTAGGATATCCATTGCAGTAATTTGCATTTCCAAAGCTCAAATTAAAATCCCAAAATGGCCCCATAGAAAATCGGCCACATTGACTATTTCTATCCTTTGAGATGTAGGTACTCAATCGATAACCATCGATATTATTGCTGATTTCATTCAAAATAAAAAAATCAATAAATGAAAATACATTAGCCATACTGCGGTACCCGTTAGAAGGGTTATTTGCTCCCTGCGACCAAAGTACCGATTCAAAATTATTGATATAGTTTTGCAGGTATTGTTTTTGTACTGGCGTAATGACATTCCATTTGGGGTCATGATTTTGAATAGACACCCCTTGCGAAGTATTCCATCCTCCTCCACTATTACCTGTAATTTTATCAATTTTGAAAACATATCCACCCGTCAATGAATCGCCACTATTCATTGAACTGGTCAGTTTAGCTACATTTACTCTATTTTTATCTTGTTTTATTTTTTCCATCAATACATATACTCCTTGATACTGTCCATTGATGACCAATTCTACATAATGGCACCTACTACTATACCAGCCCATACTTCTGGCCAAATCATGTATCAGTACATCACGCATAAATGTCTTATCATTATAAGGATTGAGTAGCGTCCAATCATTTTCTGGCGGCATACCTAGTAGTGACACATTCAAATTATTACCTGAGGTATCAATGGTTGAAAAACCATAAGGTTTTTTGGGGAATCCTTGAGAAGTAGAACCTCGAAATTCGATCGATATCTTGCCATTATAATCATTGAGAGGATCAAAGATGCAATTTTGCATACCGGGTCCATTGTAGATAATCCCCATATCACATACGATACGGGGGTCGTCGACAATAGTTTGTCCCAGAGTATTGATGACCATAATGGGCAACTTTGTTTCTAATGCTACCGGTGGCACAAACCATACCGGTACTGGAAAATAATTGTACACCCCGTTACTAATACCCAATTGCAAAAAAGGTCTTGATGTGAGATCACTAGAATTGGCCGGAAAATTATGTGTTTCTACACACAACACATTTGTACCATTGATTAGTAAGCCGGCAAGTGTAGTACTATTTAATACAAAGTAATCGGGTTGTTGATTTTGATAAAGCATTGCCTCATGACTGGATGCCGCTTGTGCATTCCAAGCCGGAGTAACTGCATTGATATTAGCTCTTGCTATTTCTACCCCATTCAAATAGGCTACAAAACCATCATCATAATCCATACAAAAAACAGCCTGTACCACTGATGCTGTATCAAACACCACAAATTCCTTTCGCATATAAACCGATACACTCGGATTAGGAATAAGCGTATTGTCGTCATTATCACCAAATCCCATACCACCTGGGCCACTAAGCCAGCTACTATCATTGAATCCAGGCATATTCCACCCCGGTATAGCCGCATTTGGAACCCTATATTTCCATTGCTGTGTATCCAATACGACCGATTCCCAATGATTAATATTGCCCATACACTGCGACATTGCTTGATGAGTAGCTAGCCATACAAAACAATTTAGTAACCATATGATAATGCCATTTTTTTTCATTCCTTAAAAATAGTGCATTCTGGCAGAATAGAGAAATTACGATAAAAATATTCTACATTCTAAAAAGTAATTGTAGATATATATTAAAACGCTTCTGTATTTAGGGTAATATCTGAATACACCAAGTATTATAAATTTGGTCATCAAGGTCAGTTACAATATTTAACGGGGTTGCGACGCTCCGTTTTGGCTGCATCGCATTCATCAACTTTTTTGGCTCTGTACAAGACCATGTTATATTACGATAAAAGCATGAATTAGAAATATATACTCGACTTTGAATAGATGAAGAATATTGGAACGATGAAAGCTAGCCCCGATAGTAATGGATATACCCCGAAGAGCAACGAAGGGGTATAGGAATGGATAGCGGGACAGATGTCCAATATAGAGATGAAGATGAGCTCCATACAAAAAAAACACCCCCGATATACGAGGGTGAAAATGAAAAAAAAAATGATATAACTAAGCGTTGGTAGCTGCTAATGGTTGTCTGCCTGAAATACGTCCGGTTTTCATAAGTCCATCGTAATGGCGCATGAGAAGTTGACTTTCAATCTGCTGTAGGGTATCCAATACCACACCTACCATGATGAGCATGGATGTACCACCATAAAAGCTGGCAAATCCTTGTGTGATGTCCATTTGTCCGGCAAGACCGGGTAATATCCCTATCAAAGCTAAAAATATAGCTCCTGGCAAAGTGATTCTATCCATGATAGCACCGATGTAGTTGGCTGTATCTTCACCGGGTTTGATACCGGGGATGAATCCATTGTTTCGTTTCAGGTCATCAGCCATTTGTGTAGGATTGAAGATTAGTGCTGTGTACAAGTAAGTGAAAGCGATCACTAGTATAGCATAGATGGCATTGTACCACATGGATCCGGGATCACTGAGGCTACGAGCAAGCCCTTGTGCGGTTTCGCTTTCGGCAAAGCCTACTATGGTGGAAGGAATAAATAGCATCGCTTGTGCAAATATAATTGGCATTACACCCGCACTATTTACCTTAATGGGAATAAAATCACGATTACCGGAGATATCTTTTACGGAAGCAGCTCCCACGATTCGACGAGCATAATTGATAGGGATACGGCGAGTACCTTGTACCAACATGATGATGGCCATAATAATAAATACCATTACCGCTAGTTCGATAAGGAATATCAATAAGCCGCTAGCAGCACCTTTGGCAAATTTGGCTGTTACTTCTTGAACTAGAGAGTGAGGCAAACGTGCAATGATTCCAGCTGTGATGATGAGTGAAGTACCATTACCAATACCTTTATCTGTGATTTTTTCACCGAGCCACATTACAAAAAGTGTACCTGTAGTAAGCACAATGACTGTAGATAGCATCCACGCAAAGTTGTCATTGATGATTGCTGTACCATTTTGACTGCGTAGGTAGGCAATATAGCCTACAGACTGAAATAAGGTGACAGCAACGGTTACATAACGAGTGATGACATTAATTTTTTTACGACCACTTTCCTCTTTAGAAAGTTTTTGTAATTGAGGAATGGCAATTTGAGCCAATTGCATAGCGATACTTGCAGAGATATAAGGCATAATACCCAGCGCAAATATGGAAGCATTGTTGAAAGCACCACCTGCAAACATATTGAACAGACCAAGTAGTCCACTCTGGCCGGAGCCATCATTGAGATCATTGGGGTTGATACCGGGGAGTACCACATGGCACCCTACCCTGTAAACGAGTAAAAGAGCCAAGGAAAACAATATTTTGTTTTTCAGTTCTTCAATACTCCAAATATTTTTTATGGTATCGATAAATTTTTTCATTCTTCTACTAAGTTCGGTATTTGAGCCCGCAATTTAAGTCATGTAGCGGCTATTTCAAATTTAATTTTAAAAAGGCTATGATTTTTGTTCGTATTTCTTACAAAAAAGAGTCGAAATCTTAGATGATTTCGACTGTGCCACCGACTGCTTCGATTGCAACTTTTGCTTTTTCGCTGATAGCGTTAACTTTAAAGTCCAGTTTGGTTTTCACTTCGCCTTTACCCAGAATTTTTATCAGATCTGTGCGACTGATAAGACCTGTTATGTAAAGTGTCTCAGGAGAGATTTCAGTCAATTGATAACGCTCTGCGATAGCGTCAAGCTGACCCAAATTTAGCACTTTGTAATCAATGCGATTGATGTTTTTGAAACCACGTTTGGGCAAACGACGTTGAAGAGGCATCTGACCACCTTCGTTACCACGACGGCTTTTGTATCCGGAGCGAGATTGAGCTCCTTTATTACCTTTGGTAGAGGTACCACCTTTACCAGATGCGTTACCACGCCCAAGACGTTTACCTTCTCTATGAGTAGAACCTTCAGCGGGTTTGAGTGAATGCAAGTTCATGATTATTATTTTTGAGTTGTTACTAAATGTTCCACTTTCTTGATCATACCCAAGATTTGTGGTGTTTCTTCGTGCTCTACAGTCTGATTTATTTTGTTCAGACCTAATGCTTTCAGCGTGGCCTTTTGGCGGCTGCTACGGTCTATAGCACTTTTGACCTGTGTTATTTTTATTTTGCTCATTGTCGTATATTCCTTTACGAGATTAATAATTGGGTAAAACTATCCGTTGAATACTTTTTTGAGGCTTACGTTTCTATCTTTAGCCACTTGTACTGGTTCTCTTAGTTGGGAGAGTGCCGCGATTGTTGCTTTTACCACATTGTGAGGATTTGCAGAGCCTAGTGATTTGGCTAAAACGTCGGTCACTCCAGCGCTTTCGAGTACGGCACGCATACTACCTCCGGCTATTACACCGGTACCGTGAGAGGCAGGCTTAAGTAATACTTTGGCAGCTCCGGCTTTAGTAAATATTTCGTGAGGTACTGTACCATGAAGTATAGGTACTTTTACTAGGTTTTTCTTTGCGTCGTCGATCCCTTTTTGGATGGCCATTTGTACCTCTTTTGCTTTACCGAGTCCATGACCTACTACTCCATTACCATTACCTACGACTACAAGGGCAGAGAAGCTAAACGTGCGTCCACCTTTGGTTGTTTTCACCACACGATTGATTGAAACCACTTTTTCTTGAAGTTCAATTTCGCCTGTTTTTACTCTGTTTGTTTCTACTTTAGACATTTTTAGTATTATTCGTTTGAAGAATATGAATTATTTTAGAATGAAAGTCCTCCTTCTCGGGCACCTTCGGCTAATGATTTTACGCGACCATGATATAGATAACCACCACGATCAAATACGCATTTTTCTATACCTTTTGCAACTGCTGCTTTGGCAAGATTAACTCCTACAACTTTAGCTTGGTCGATTTTATTTCCGGTAGTAGCAGTTTCTTTGTTACGGCTATTAGCTGCAGCAAGTGTTACACCATTTACATCATCAATGAGCTGTGCATATATTTCTTTGTTGCTACGAAAAACAGACAAACGGGGGCATGTAGCTGTACCGGAGATTTTTTTACGAATTCTCCACTTTAACTTTTGTCTTCTAATTACTTTAGCGTCCATGTTTTTTATTTTTTAGAATGAAAATGACTGTTAACCATTTTCAGAGTTTAAATTATTTATTTACCTGCTGATTTACCTGCTTTACGACGTACATATTCATCTGTATAGCGTACCCCTTTACCTTTGTATGGTTCGGGTTTGCGTAAGCCTCTGATTTTAGCTGCGACCTGTCCAAGTAGTTGTTTATCCGCACCTTGTAAGGTAATCATAGGATTAGCACCCTTTTCAGTGGCAGTGACTATGGATAGTTCTTTGGGTATTTCAAATATGATGTTGTGTGAATAACCCAAGGCAAGATCAAGAATGTTGCCATTGTTGGTCGCTTTATATCCTACCCCCACGAGTTCTAATTTACGTTGGAATCCTTCGGTTACCCCTTTTACCATATTGGCAATGATGGCACGATATAGACCATGTAAAGAACGGTCAGAAATATTATCTGTAGTACGAGTGATAGTAGCTATACCGTCTTCTATGCTGAGTTGTACATTTCCTTCCAACTGTTGTTTGAGTTCGCCCTTGGGGCCTTTTACCACTACCTCATTGCTAGGAGAAACAGTGATTGTAACTCCGGCGGGGATTGTGATGGGTTGTTTACCTACTCTTGACATATTACTTCTTTTTAATGTTCTGTCTGCGTTAAATGCAGCTGTTTGTGATTATTAATAGATGTGGCAGAGTACTTCTCCACCCACGTTATTTGCTTTTGCTTCTTTGTCGGTCATGACACCTTTTGAGGTAGATAGAATAGCAATTCCGAGTCCGTTATGTACACGACGGATTTCGGCAGGTTTTGAATACTGACGTAATCCTGGACGGCTGATTCTCTCAAGACCACGAATAGCCGGAAGTTTTGTATTAACATCATACTTCAAAGCTATTTTGATGAGTCCTTGTTTGTTATCCTCTTCAAATTTGTATTTTAATATAAACCCCTTGTCATAAAGAATTTCTGTCATTCTTTTTTTTAGGTTGGATGCAGGGATTTCCACGATTCGATGACCCGCCATTTGGGCATTACGAATTCGGGTGAGGAAGTCTGCTATAGGATCTGTTACCATTTTTTATTATTTTTCGTTTTATCGTGTGTTGTATACGATGATAATGAATGAAATTATGTTTTACCAGCTTGCTTTTTTTACGCCTGGAATTAAGCCATTGAGGGCCATTTCGCGAAAGATAACACGAGATATACCAAAATGTCTCATGTAACCTTTACCACGTCCTGTCAATTGACAACGATTGTGCAAACGAACGGGAGATGCATTTTTGGGTAATTTATCCAAAGCTTCATAGTCGCCTGCTTCTTTTAATGCTTTGCGTTTATCTGCAAAGTGAGCAACTAATTTTTCACGTTTACGTTGGCGGGCTGTAACTGATTTTTTAGCCATGTGTATTAATTATTTTTTACGTTTAAATTTTTGAAAGGCATTCCCAATTCTTTAAGAAGTTCGTAAGCTTCTTCGTTGGTACGAGCTGTGGTGACAAAAGTAATGTCCATACCACTAATACGAGGTAATTTATCGATATCAATTTCCGGAAAAATGATTTGCTCTGTAACACCGAGGGTATAATTTCCACGACCGTCAAAGGATTTTTCATTTACTCCTTTAAAGTCACGCACACGAGGCAAAGCGACTGATACAAAACGATCTAAAAACTCATACATATTACGGCTACGGAGAGTAACTCTAGTACCGATAGGCATGTTTTTGCGCAATTTGAAATTTGAGATATCCTTTTTTGACATGGTGGCTACGGCACGCTGACCAGTGATCGTAGTCATTTCTTCAATAGCATTGTCGATTAATTTCTTATCAGCTACTGAGCCTTTGACGCCTTGGTTCAAACAAATTTTTACCAGACGTGGACACTGCATTATGGATTTGTATCCGAATTTTTTCATCAAAGCAGGTACGACCTCTTGCGTGTATTTGCTTTGCATTCTGGGTGTATAAGACATAGTACTCATTATTTAATTATCTCCCCTGATTTTTTTGAAATTCTTATTGATTTGCCATCTTTACGTTCGCGACGTATACGAGTAGCTGCTTTTGCTTTTGCATCCCAAAGCATCACATTAGAGATCGCAATAGGTGCTTCCTCTTTCACGATAGTACCTTGAGGGTTTTGTGCATTTGGTTTTTTGTGTTTAGTTTTCATATTCACACCTTCAACCAGTACACGAGGTGACTTTTCATCGGGTATAACAGCCAACACCGTTTTAGGGCTAGTTGCATCTTTATCTGCACCAGTTATTACAACGACCTGGTCGCCTTTTTTGATGGAATATTTTGGTTTAAATCTAGTTTTCACTTTTCAAACTTTTTAAAAATTACAGCACTTCAGGTGCCAATGAGATTATTTTCATATATCCTTTATCACGCAACTCTCTGGCTACTGGTCCAAAGATACGAGTACCTCGGGGTTCGTCAGAAGCATTGAGTATAACAACTGCGTTATCATCAAAACGAATATAAGATCCATCTTTTCTACGCAATTTATGTTTAGTACGGACGATAACGGCTTTGGCAACAGTACCTTTTTTGAGACCGGCACCAGGCATAGCATCTTTCACGGTAACGACTATTTTGTCGCCGATGTGTGCATAATCCTGACCTGAGTTGCCCAGTACTCTAATACAAAGTACTTCTTTGGCTCCACTGTTATCAGCTACGCTCAGTCTACTTTCTTGTTGTATCATTTCGTTTTATGTTTTATTGTTCAATCACTCTTTACAGTAGTGAAATAATTATTTTACTTTTTCTACGATTTCGACTAATCTCCAACATTTATTTTTGGATAAGGGTCGGGTTTCCATAATTTTAACGATGTCGCCTATAGAGCACTCATTTTTTTCGTCATGAGCCATAAATTTAGTCGTTTTTTTAAGGAATTTTCCGTAGATAGGATGTTTTACTTTACGTTCAACAGAAACGGTGATTGTTTTTTCCATTTTGTTGCTCGTTACGAGTCCTATACGTGTTTTACGACGACCTCTCAATGTTGTTACTTCTGCCATGGGTATGGTATTACGTTTGATTAAGATTCTAATTGTTTTCTAGTTTGTTCCGTCTTCATTTTAGCTATTTCGCGACGGAGAGTACGAATGGCCATTGGATTATCGATAGGTGTGATCGCATGGCTGAAGACCATTTTTTTCAAACGTGCTTCGCTATCCAATATAGTAGTCAGTAAATCCTTCTCATTCATAGAGCGGTATTCCTGGTTCTTTGATATTTTTTTTGTTGCCATTTTATTTAAAGTCTTTAAAGTTATGCTTCTGAATAATCTCTTCGGATTACGATTTTAGTTGCTACAGGGAGTTTTTGTGCAGCTAGTGCTAATGCTTCTTTGGCAAGAGCTATAGGTACGCCCGATATTTCAAACATGATGCGACCTGGCTTTACGACTGCTGCATAGTATTCCAGATTACCTTTACCTTTACCCATACGTACTTCGGCGGGTTTTGCGGTGATAGGCTTATCAGGGAAGATTCTAATCCATACATTACCTTCACGCTTCATGTGACGAGTCATAGCCTGACGTGCAGATTCAATTTGACGATTAGTTATCCATTTAGGTTCGAGAGATTTGAGACCAAATGTACCGAAAGCTAAGGTCGCCCCACGTTTTGCATCACCTTTAATTCTGCCTTTATGAGCCTTTCTGTGTTTTGTTCTTTTTGGTTGTAACATGATATCTACGTATAGAAGTTGAAAAAATTAGTTTTTATTATTTGGTCTGCGTCCACCACGATTTCCTCCGGCACCCCCTCTTCTATCTCCTCCTCTGTCATCACGACCCTGGAAGCTACCTGGTGTATTAGGACGTTTATCATTTCCTGCTACAAAGTTAGGATTTAAATCACGTTTGGAGAGTACTTCTCCTTTACATATCCATACTTTGATGCCAATTTTACCGTAAACAGTGAGAGCAAATACATTGGCATAATCGATATCCATACGATATGTATGAAGTGGAATACGACCTTGTTTGATTTCTTCTGAGCGAGCTATTTCAGCACCGCCAAGACGACCACCAACTTTTACTTTTATCCCTTCGGCACCCATACGCATTGTGGTTTGGATAGCCATTTTCACTGCTCTCTTATAATTTACACGTCCTTCAATTTGTTTTGCAATCGAGTCAGCAACAATTTGTGCATCTAATTCAGGTCGACGAATTTCAAGGATATTGATTTGAACATCGTCTTTCCCTGTAAGTTTTTTTAATTCCTCTTTGATACGATCTACTTCCTGACCTCCTTTACCAATGATGATACCGGGGCGGGATGTATGGATAGTAACGATGAGTTTACCTAGCATACGTTCGATAACAATTTTGGCGATTCCACCTTTATTGATACGTGCATTAAGGTAAGTACGGATTTTGTGATCTTCAACCAACTTGCCGGCATAGTCTTTTGAACTACCATACCAACTGCTGTCCCATCCACGGACTATACCTAATCTACTGGCTATCGGATTTGTTTTTTGACCCATTTGCTTATAATTTACTCGACTTTCGTCTTGTTTTAGTTATTTTCTTGATTTTTTTGATCTACAATTATTGTTACATGATTGCTTCGTTTCAGTTTGCGGTATGCACGACCCTGGGGTGCGGGCATCATTCTCTTCAATGTACGAGCACCATCAACATAAATAGTTTTGACGTACAAATCAGCTATGTCGCCTCCTTCATTTTTTACTTTCCAGTTCGCTACTGCACTAAGCAACAATTTCTCTAAAGGAACTGAAGAGTGCTGTGCATTGAATTTCAAAAAGCTTACGGCTTTGTCGACATTCATACCACGGATTACATCAGCCAGCAAACGCATTTTGCGCGGGGATGTGGGATAGTTTCTTAAACGTGCTACTGCTTCCATTATTAATTTCTTTTATTTGCTTCCGCTGTGGGATTTAAAGTTACGGGTTGGTGAGAATTCGCCTAGTTTGTGACCGACCATGAATTCAGTTACGTACACGGGAATAAATTTGTTGCCATTATGTACAGCAAACGTGTGGCCTACAAAATCAGGAGTGATGGTAGAGCGTCTGCTCCACGTTTTTACTACTGCTTTTTTATTTTTGCCTTCGTTCATGCTCAATACTTTTTTCTCAAGTTTGGCATCTACGTAAGGACCTTTTTTAAT
>DAIUCL010000002.1:0-57385 GCA_036846185.1 Chitinophagaceae bacterium | reverse complement strand
CAATAATGGTATTACTTCGCGGTTTTATATCTATATTACCTAGGTAAAGTATCTGTTTACATGGGAGGGGGGAGTGATGAAAGATGAAATAGTCGATGAGTTTTAGCCCTGACCGCAGCGGCATCCCCTGAGCTAATGAGCCTTTGTGGGGCGGGCGAAGGGATATAGCGAAGGGCAGGACGGGTGGTGAATGAGGTGCCATACGATGCGCTCCACTTTCAATCCAGACATGCTGTATTTATGATATTGCCTTGTTGCTAACCGTAATGGCAGCCAGCCCGGCTATACGAAATAATTTTTCATTGCTCAGGCCCGCTTTTTGTCGGGCGTAGTCATCATTTAATTCTAGCTCACATAAGCCTACATAGTATCGATACATAGCAGCCACTTCGAGTAAGGCTTTATTGATAGGTGATTGATGTTGTAGGTGCACTTCTCCGAAGTCGCTCATGTCTCTACGGAGTTTTTTAGCTTGTTGCAGAAAGGATAAAGGCATGACTTCTTCTACACTGAAGCAGCTATCGTCGGCATCGATGAGCTGAGTAAGTACTAGTGCACAGGTTGTAAAGAGTAGGGGATCGTTTTGCAAATCGATGATGTAGGGTTTTTGTTCATCGCTGAGTAGCTTGTCGCTCACGGTGAGTTGGAGGCGTTCGCCGCTTTCGCCGCTGAATCGGAGCAAATCGTTGAAGGCGGAGAAGGTAAATAATAAAGTGGTATGTATAAGTTGTTCGTGAATACGCATGTGTACATTCATGCTTACGAGGTCGCTGTCGTCGAAGATGATGCGATGGCAGCGGAAGGAATCCGTTTTGTAGCCGGTGTGGATAAATGTGTTGTGCATAGCCGTGTATTTATTGATGAGTACAAATATTTTGGCATTACTACGTAATGAGTTTACGCACTTTGATTTATTTTTACTTTTTTTGAGCATATATTTATTGACGATGAAAAACAAACAAGCATTAACGAGATACCGATTAATTGACAATCTCATGACAAATCGCCAAAAAAAGGCGCCTACATTAAGAGAAATAGTGGATTATGTGAGTGAAAAGCTGGAGCAGAGTGTGTCCGTGTCTTGTATTCAGAAAGATTTGTATGCGATGCGCTATGATGAGTCGCTTGGCTATCGTGCTCCTATAGAGTGGGATGCTATGAAGAGGGGCTATGTGTATACAGAAGAAAATTTTTCGATACAAAATATACCGGTTTCTGAGGAAGATCTTCAGGGTTTGGAAATGGCTGTGGGACTGTTGGAGCAGTTTAAAAACATTCCGGCGATCCATATTTTTGAGGATGCAATCACTCGTATAGGCTTGGCGGTAAAACAAAACAGGAGTAAATCACAAACGGACTCCATACTGATATTGGACAGACCAAAGCGCTATATGGGTATTGAATACATGGCCGATATTGTAGAGGCTATTCGCAACAAGCGAGTATTGCGGATTATGTACAAACCCTTTGGTAAGGAGGAGGGTAAAAAACATACAGTGCATCCGTATTTTGTAAAGGAGTATAATGGTCGTATGTATTTGATAGGCAAAGATATACATCCTACTAAGGAGAGTAAGTTTCTCACTTTTGCTTTTGATAGGATATTGGATGTAGTGACGATGCAACACGTATTTCAGGAAGAGGAGGTGGACAAAGAAAATTATTTTCGCTCGGCAATAGGTATATCCTTGCCCAATGATACACCTGAATATATCGAACTGGAGTATGATAAATTGCAGGCGAATTATATCAAATCGCAAGCGCTTCACCATTCGCAGCAAGTAGTGTATGAAGATGAGTCTGTGATGAGGGCCAGCTATAGATTGGTAGTGAATTATGAACTGATATCTACATTGTTGAGTATGGGTGACAAAGTGAGGGTGATAGAGCCTCTTCATCTAAGACATACACTTCGAGATAAGGCGCTGGCTATGGCAAAACGCAATGAATAGGAGGGTAAAGTGGCTCACTTTGGGATTAATGGCTATAAACAACAAAGCCACTAGATTTCTCTAGTGGCTTATGTCGGGAGGACAGGATTCGAACCTGCGACCCCATGGTCCCAAACCATGTATTCTACCGAGCTGAACTACCTCCCGTGGCGGTGAGAGGGGGATTCGAACCCCCGGTACAGTTTGACCCGTACGACAGTTTAGCAAACTGTTGATTTCAGCCACTCATCCATCTCACCGACTATCTTTAAGAACGAATTATTGTAAATTGGAGTGCGAAAATAGACATTTTTTTTAAATTGCCAACAATTCTACCTCAAATATCAATGTACTATTAGGACCGATGAGTGGACCGGCTTGTTGCTGCCCATAGGCAAGGTGTGGAGGAAGGTATAAACGCCACTTGCTGCCAACAGGCATTAATTGGAGTGCTTCGGTCCATCCACTGATGACTCTATTGAGCGGAAAGCTTGCCGGTTGGCCTCTTTGCACAGAGCTGTCAAATACTCTTCCATCGATCAAGGTACCATGATAATGGCAGGTAACTGTGTCGGTAGCTGAGGGTTTGGCCCCATTGCCTTCGGTCAATATTTCGTATTGTAGTCCGCTGGCTAAGGAGACGACTTCTGGGCGAGCGGCATTTTTTTCTAAAAATTTTAGTCCTTCTTCTAAGTTTGCTTTCATTTTTTCGTTTTTAGCTTGTGTCAGTTTATCGAATAAACCCATATTATATAGTTTTGATTGTTTAGTATTGAACTTAGGAGGCTTGATAAAAAGGTAACTTTACAACTTTGGCTTTGAGTAGTTTTTCTCTGACTTCTACATAAATCTCAGCACCAATGACTGCTTGCGAGGCATCTACATAGCCTAGTCCGATGGCTTTACCTAAACTTGGGCTTTGGGTACCACTGGTTACATGGCCAATTTCTGTACCTTCAGCGCTTTTGAGTTTGTAGTGGTGGCGAGGTATTCCTTTGTCTATCATTTCGAATCCGACGAGTTTGCGTTGGACTCCTTCATTTTTTTGTTGCTCAAGTATGGCTCTGTCTGTAAACTCTTTGGTAAATTTGGTAATCCACCCCAGTCCGGCTTCGATGGGGCTAGTGGTATCATCGATATCGTTGCCATAGAGGCAGAAGCCCATTTCGAGGCGAAGCGTGTCTCTACATCCTAATCCACAGGGCTTTATGCCATATTCAGCACCGGCTTCCATGATTTTATTCCACAGCATAGTGCCATTGGAGCCATTGTCTTCATAGTAGATTTCTACTCCACCGGCACCGGTATATCCAGTAGCGCTCACTACCACATTGTCAATACCTGCAAACGATCCTTTCACAAAGGTGTAATATTTCAGGTTAACCAAATCCATATCTGTAAGCTTCTGCATGGCCTTTACTGCCATAGGGCCTTGTACAGCCAGCAAGCCGGTTTTGTCTGAAATATTGTGCATTTCTACACCATGGGTATTGTGCTGTTGTATCCAGTTCCAGTCTTTTTCGATGTTGGAGGCATTAACTACCAGCATATATACGCTGTTGGTTTCTATGCAGTATACCAGCAAGTCATCTACAATACCTCCCTTGCCATTGGGGAAGCATGAGTACTGCGCTTTGCCATTGGTCAGCTTGGAGGCATCATTGCTTGTGATGCGCTGAATCAGCTCTAATGCTCCCTCACCTTTGAGGATAAACTCACCCATGTGGCTTACATCAAATACACCAATTTGATTTCGCACAGCGGCATGTTCGTCATTGATGCCCGTATAAGAGATAGGCATGTTATATCCTGCAAATTCAGCCATTTTAGCTCCTAAGCCGATATGTATTTCTGTAAATGGAGTATTCTTCATGTTTTTAAAAAATTTTCACAAAAATAGAGTAACGCCGTCTTAATTGCGGATATTTTTTTATTCATTCAGTACAAGGCTGTTATATTTGCGACATTTTACTACTCAATCCTTATCGACTACATGTTTAAATGCTGGACTTTCTTTTTTGTGTTTTTGATACCAATAATTGCGATTGGCAAAGCGGATAAAGACAAGCCAGATAATAGTCCTCAATCCAAAATAAAACGTGACATAGATTATATCATTGCCGACCGAGTACAAGGTAGGCTTACTGCTAGCTCGGGAGAAACTATTGTGGCTGATTATATTGAAGGACGATTTAGAAGCTTACAAATACTCCCCTACAAAAACAAATACAAATGGGAATTTACCACCAAGGTGGGCATGAAGGTGGGCGCTGATGCTTACTTTCATCTATTCAACAATGAACTTACATTGGGAAACGAAGTGATTGTTTTGCCCTACGGAAATGGCAACCTTATACGAGGTGCTGCTATGCCCGGCGTGAATGAAAAAGATAATGTATGGCTCCTTTCATTAAAATCTTTTCAGGCAGCTCAGACCAACAACTTGCAAAAACTACTTTATGAACAAGCTAAATTGGCCATAGATCAAGGGGCTGCCTCCGTTGTGTTTTTAAATGACATAGACGTATTTCAGGATATTGTACAATTGAATCTTACTCAGTTTGAAGCGCTAGATAAACCAGTAGTTTTTCTTACCCACAAAGCCTATAATGCTTATCTGAAGCCTAATCTCAAAAAAGATTGGATCATCGTAGATGGAAAACTAGGTTTTGAAGAATCGCACTCCACCGGCAAAAATGTGGCGGCAATGATCGATAACAAAGCCCCATTTACTGTTGTTATTGCAGCACACTTTGACCACTTGGGCAATCTGGGTGCCAACTATAAAGGTGCTGACGACAATGCTAGTGGTGTGGCAGGTCTGCTAGCTATAGCCGAACAGATCAAGATAGCGGGTCTTCGCAATTACAACTATCTATTCATAGCTTTTTCCGGCAAAGAGCAAAATCTGCAAGGCTCTAAAAATTTTTTACAACAAAATGAGTTTATCATCAATTCTATAGCCTGTATGATAGACCTCGATATGATAGGCCGATACAATATCTCTACCAAAGATATATACCTGGCGGGCTATGGTACCTCACCCTCATGGGCTAGTATCTTACAACTGTCCAATAGAGGCATGAACATAAGAATAGACAGTAGTGGTTACAACTACTCAGATTGCACTACTTTTTACGAAAAAAATATACCCGTACTTCGAATAAGCACAGGCTATCACAATGACTATATGAAACCAACGGATGACATCAGCAAACTAAACCTAAACGGTATAGTTGATATCGCTGCATTCGTAACACGAATAGTAGGTGAAATAGACCGAAGATCCAAACCCATCTTTACAAAAACAACAGACCTACTTCCAAAGTTGGAAAAAATGAAAAGCAATATTGGTATTATTCCGGATTTTACCTACACAGGTCAAGGAATCAAAATAGCCGCTGTGATACCCAACAAGGTAGCTTCTACTGCCGGCATGATGAGTGGCGATATCATTACCAAAATAGGTGTGTATACCCTCTATGATATGGATGACTACATGGAAGCTATGAAAAAGACCGAGCAGGGACGGGAAGTAACAGTCATCGCAAAGCGCGATAAATCAGAATTCAAATTTTTTGTTGTACTCTAATTCTACTGGTACCCTTTTGAACACAATTCAGCCCTTTCGAACTACATTCGCATACCGACAAAAATCATACCACCGTGTCATACGAATCCATCTCAGTATTTGATATATTCAAAATTGGCGTAGGCCCTAGCAGCTCACATACCCTAGGCCCCTGGAGAGCGGCTCTGCAATGCTTACAATCGCTCAACTCTTCCGGCAAACTACACCGAGTACAGCAACTGAGCGTATTGCTCTATGGCTCACTGGCCAAAACAGGTGTAGGACATGGTACCGATGTAGCCGTACTGCTTGGGCTATGTGGGGAAGATCCGGTTACCTTTGATGTCAATTGTATAAACAGTACAGTAGCTAATATCAAAGAGCAAAAAAGTCTGGTTCTCGATCATACCCACAGTATACCTTTTGATCCGTCGATACATATCATCTTTCTCAAAGAAGAAAGCCTAGCTTTTCATCCCAATGGGATGAGTTTTTTGATACAATTCGACAATGGTGAAAACCTCTGCGACACCTACTATTCCATAGGTGGTGGATTTGTGGTCAAAGAAGAAAGTAACGACCTGAATCTCTCTGCCGTACAGCTCCCCTTTCCAATCGACAAATCATCCGATATCCTACACTGGTGCATGAAGACCGGTATGAGTATTGCCGAAGTAGTCATGGAAAATGAACTAAGCTGGCGTAGCGAAACAGACACTCGAAAGGGTGTATTGGCAATATGGCACGTAATGCGCGACTGTATATATAGAGGATGCCATATAGATGGTACGCTACCCGGAGGCTTGCAAGTGAGTAGACGGGCAGCTCCACTCAACAAAAAAATGCTACAAGGCAGAAACTACCACGACTTCGATAGCTGGATGAAAGCCATCCGTGAAGGAGGTCATCAGTTCAAATACATACTCGACTGGGTCAGCTGCTTTGCCTTGGCCGTCAATGAAGAGAATGCCTCCTTTAGTAGAGTGGTCACAGCGCCTACCAATGGGGCCGCCGGGGTGATACCTGCCGTACTCATGTACTACATCCTCTTTTGCGATGCGTATGACGACGAAAAAATAATTCGATTTCTACTCTGCGCCTCCGAGATAGGCTGCATCTTCAAAAAAGGAGCCACCATATCGGCTGCTATGGGAGGCTGCCAGGCAGAGATAGGTGTGAGTAGTGCGATGGCTGCTGCTGCCCTCTGCGAATGCCTCGGCGGTACACCCAATCAAGCCTTACAAGCAGCCGAAATAGCCATGGAGCATCACCTGGGCCTCACTTGCGACCCTGTAGGCGGACTGGTACAAATCCCCTGTATCGAACGCAATACCATGGGAGCCATCAAGGCCATCACTGCCGCACAGCTCGCCCTCCAAAGCAACCCCTACGATGCCAAAGTAAGCCTCGACAAAGTCGTAAGTACCATGTGGCAAACGGCTCTCGATATGAATCACAAATACAAAGAAACCAGTGATGGTGGACTGGCCATCCATGTACCCCTTAGCTTACCCGAATGCTAATAAAATACGGTGGAGCTCATCGTCTTATTCCTTACTCCACTACGTCCTGCTCTTCGCTATATCTCTTGCGCCCTCGAGGGGCACAAGAGGATGCCGCTACGATCAGGGCTAGCTCCCGGCGGCAGAATGTGTATTTGGCAGGTAGTACCCAATGTATCCTCTATGATACACTTCACCTCTATGATATAAAATGCTTTGAGTGAGGATACAAAAATAGGGCTAGTATGCCGAAACTGCACACATTCTTAGAACACGGCAGCCGGATGGTAGCGGCAGCCCACAGCGACGAAGGGCAGCAGCGCAGTAGGTGTAGGAGCGGAGGCACGGAGCTACCTACACCTGCATGCGATGCGCACTGAGGTGCGAGGACTATAGCGGACAGCCGTGCATGCCCCAATATGATACCGGAATTTTATTTTTCACTGATCGATACCTGCCGATTGATTCGCTACACAATAGGTTTTATGAAGTATTCGGCGTAATTTTATACTTTAAAATAACTCAAAACTAGTGGATATGTATAAACGAATTATTCTTCTGACACTGATATCGCTCCAAAGTATGGTAGCTCTCTATGCGCAACTTACTGTGCGAAAGACACAAGGTTCTTCAGGTAGTCCGACAGTAGTAGATTTGAGTAAAATTCAAACACCTGATTTTTTCCCCTCTCTCATACATCTTGATCAACAGCCACTACCGGCTGCTGCATATGGCGACAAAAAAACCGAACTCAATCGACTAAGAGCCTTGCACGAAGCGAACATAGCTACTACTCAGCATACTGTATCCAATAAAACGCGCTCTGCAGCCAACCCCGTGATATGGAAAGATTTTGCAGGCAATTCAGCCAATAGTGTACCCAATGATAATGATATAGCGGTATCCAATGCCGGTATCGTACTCAGTGCCGTGAATTCGAACCTGCGTATCTATGATGATACCGGTAAAATTATCAATACGATTTCGCTATCTACCATCTTTACACCGGTAGGCAACTTCAATTGGATATCCGATCCACGTGTGTTGTACGACCCTTCTACCGACCGTTTTGTACTGGTGTGCTTCTCGGGCAGTTTGAGTAATACCTCTACAATTTTAGTCGCTTTCACACAGACTAACGATCCTAATGGTGCATGGAATGCGTATACACTCAATGGCAATATGTTCAACGACTCTACCTGGAGCGACTACCCCATCATAGCCCTTAGCGACAAAGATTTGTTTATGACCTTCAATCAGGTAATGGATAATGTAAGCTGGACCATAGGATTTAAACAATCAGTGATTTGGCAAATCGACAAACAAAGTGGGTATAGCGGCGCTCCGCTTCAGTACACACTATGGGATAGTATGCAATACAATGGGATAAATCTACGTAATATTTGCCCTGCCAAATATCAAAGCAGCACGATGGGCAACAATATGTATTTCCTTACGGTACGTAATGTAGCTCCATCGAATGATAGCTTGTTTGTGACAGAAATTACCAACTCGCATGCATCGGGCAACGCTACGATGAATATGAGACTGCTGAGCACTCCTGTGATGTATGGATTTCCGCCCAATGCCCGCCAGCGTAAGGCTAGCAACGGTCTGCAACAATACTTGATGACCAATGATGCTCGTGTATTGGCCGCTATCTACGAAAACAATTATGTACACTTTGGACTTAATACACTGAATCCCGCTCATATGAATGCGGGTGTAATGCTGGGTACTATTGAAAATATAAGTAGCGCAAACCCGGTAGTAAAAGCCCAGATTTTCTCTACACCTACACAAGAGTTTGGCTATCCGTCTATGGCGTATATGGGGCAAGGTGCTAATGATCATAAAGTACTCTATACGTTTTCGCATTGCTATACCGATAGCTTTCCGGGTACTAGTATGATTTATAAAGATCACAACGATCAATTCTCGGATGTGATTGGCGTAAAAGATGGTACATCGATAATCAATGTGCTGGCAGATAGTAATGACCGATGGGGAGATTATACCAATATACAACGAGTATATAATCAATCTAATAGGGCCTATCTGGCAGGATCTTGGGGTCGTCTTAATATTATGAATTCGTGGGTGGCAGCGGTAGATATTGTCAACTGGCCTGCAGCCACGAATACTTGGAGTAGTACAAGCGAAATAACTGTTTATCCAAATCCTCTGGTGGATGATCGCTTTATCATTCGCTTTGAGAATAATGAAACACAAAACCTCTACTTCGATTTGGTAGATATGAATGGTCGTCTGATCAAAACGGTACTTCATACACGAGTTAAAAAAGGAAAAAATGAATTTTCGTTTTATACGGGTACCATGAGTAGTGGTACTTATATACTATATATTCGTTCGGACAAAGCAAGTTTGTATTCACAAAAGTTGATTGTACGGCAGCAATAGCTAACGCCGTCTGAAAGGTGTGTCGTCGAAAGAGAATTGTTTTCGTTATATGACAATGGTCATTAAACAGATTATTTATTTGGATTATTTTTGTTGCAATGATTACTATTGAAGAAGAACCAACAGTATTATTTTATGATTTTACAATCTTAAATCTATGCGTATGAATCCTAATATGGGAAAAATAGATCGTCTAGTACGATTGCTTGTTGCCCTTGTTTTGTTTGGTATTAATTTATGGGGAAATTTCAATGGAATATGGCTTGATGCGTTGTTAGTATTGGCTTTTGTATTGAGTATTACAGCGATCTTTCGATTTAGTCCATTTTACAAATTACTTGGTATAAGTACATGTAAAATTAAAGAGTAGCTATGCATCTATTGTGCTATTCTACCGAGAGCCAAATGCTGTTGTACTAAAAAGTGTATGTTTGCAAAAACAATTGAGTATGCTACGTATACTGGCATTAGTACCTTACAAAGTGTATCCGGCAGTAATGGGAGGACAAAAGGGCATAGCACTGTTTTATAAATACTTATCGCAATATGCTAGTTTGAGCGTATATACTACACGAAAGAATAGGGTGCAAGACACTACCCCCGAAGTAATGAATACCATTAGCAATTCGAAATGGAGGTATGTAAATCCATTTATTTATTTTACAATGAATAAATTGGCTCGCGAAAAAAATGTGAGTCATTTATTATTTGAGCATCCTTATTATGCGTGGTTGATCGTGCTGTTTTCTTTTAATAAATCGTTCAAGATAATCGTACATTCACATAATATAGAAAGTGAGCGTTTCAGAAGTGTAGGGAAGTGGTGGTGGAAGATACTTTGGTATTATGAACGTGTAGCCTATCGCAAGGCAGACTTTGTGTGGTTTAAAACTCAAGAAGATAGGTTTTATGCGATAAAAGAATATAATATCCTAAGAGATAAGACATGGGTAGTACCTTATGGTGTGGAGCAAGACAGTTTGCCAACGGCTGATGATATACAACATTCGAAGACGACCATCTGTAATATACATGGAATAGAGTCCACTTCGAAGCTACTACTATTCAATGGTACACTGAGTTACAAGCCGAATATGGATGCTTTAGAGCATATTTTAAGAGACATCAATCCTCTACTACTCAAAAAATTATCGATTTCGTATAAGATTATTGTGTGTGGCAAAGGATTATCAAACGAATATGACGAGCTCAATCAGTTTCGTAAAGATCATATCATTTATGCTGGTTTTGTTGAAGATATTGACCTTTATTTTAGGGCTTGTGATCTATTTCTAAATCCATTGCTTGATGGAGGTGGAATCAAAACCAAATTAGTAGAAGCATTGGGATTTGGTAAAGCAGTCGTATCAACTCAAAACGGTGCGATAGGAGTAGATGAAAAATATTGTAGTGGGCGATTACGTATTGTAGGGGATTATGATTGGGAGCAGTTTGCAAATGAAATAAAGCAACTGTTGGAGCAGGATATTGTGAATCCACATGATGAGTTTTACCATCAATTTGCATGGAAAAATATAGCGGAAAATACATACCGCGCATTAATCTCTAAACAGTAGCATCTTCAGAGTAAGAGGATTTGTTAGGGATTTGAATGGGATTATTTTTTAGCCATTCATTTGCTAAATTCCACACGGATGTGTGTGTCTGATGTGTATAATGAGTATAGCAGTATTGGATATAGTCTTGTGAATATTGTGTCAGAAGCCGAGTATGATATTTTGTGAGACCTTGAGTACTTATACTGGGTAAAAAAATGGTTCGGGTAATACCGGGTGTGCATTGCCACCATCGTGATGGATGCATGCGTTTTGCAGCATCGGGATAGAGTATGGGTTGTAGTGGTACCTGTTGCATAATAGCCAAAGAGAAAGCTCCCGCTTGAAAGGGGCTAAGCTGTGTGCTGATATGGTCTGCAAAGGTCCCTTCGGGAAATATGATCAAGGAGCATCCTTTTTCCATTTCTTTTTTCATTTTTCTAAAACTGAGGGCTTTGGATTGTATGGTTGTTCTATCGACTAGTATGACAACCATTTTATACATCAGTCCATAAAGTGGTGTTTTCGCAATTTCGATTTTACCCAATGTTTTGAATCTTTTGGGAATACCTAAGTAGATAAGAGCCGCATCGAGGTAACACTGGTGGCTTGGTATAATTATACATGATGTATTCCAACGGACTTTGGAGCGATTCACATTGATGTTTATAATACCACAGCAAGCCAGGCACAGAGGAGTAATGATGCGCATTAAATGAAACATCAATCGATCACGATAGTTTTCGGGGAACAGCAATAGAAATAGTAAAATCGGGAAGGTCAAAAGTAAACAACTTAGAAAAACACTTATCAACCATAAAAAGTATAACCACTGAATAGCTTGTCGAAATAGACGAATCATTTCATTCAAAATTAGGGGTAATTTCGTATCATGAGTGAATAATTTTAGGAATGATTATAGCCCTATACCTATTATGCACGTTTAGGGTTTCATAAAATCATTTTTTTTGATATACCCTGTTTAGGGTATTGCACCATTAAATCTATCAGTATATTTTTGTGATATAAATAATTATTATGAAAAAAGTATTTATCCTAGCCATTATTGCCGGTGCATTTAGTTTCACATCATGCAAAAAAGATTATACATGCGAATGTAAAACATCTTCTAGTTCAGCTGTTGTGCCCACTACCATTCCTAAAGCTAAAAAAGCAGATGCAGAAAAAGCATGCGAAACCTTGAATGCTACTTATGCAATCGGAGGTGGATCTTGCACATTGAAATAATGCAAATCCAAAAAATAAGTAAAGCCAAACAGTACTGTTTGGCTTTACTTATTTTTTGGTATTATATGAATGATTCTGTTCTTATTTAAGCAGTTGAATCAATTCACTTATATTGAGTTTGAATTGTTCAGTGGTTTGAAAGTTTTTGACTGTGTAGAAGTTTTCGGCGAGTTCTGTTTCGCCTAGCATGATTACAAATTGAATGGCTTTTTTATTGGCATATTTTAATTGTCTATCAAATTTGACAGCTTCGGGGTAGAGTTCACAGGATATCCCATGTTGTCGGAGGGTGTCGAGCAACTCCATATTGTGAGTATCATAATCCGTTCCAAAATTGACGAGCATCACATGGGATGAGGAAGAGAGTATGTCTGAGGGAAAGAGCTTTTTTTCTTCCATAACATCATATATTCTATCTACGCCAAATGAGATACCAACGCCGGGGATATTGGGTACTCCAAACAGTCCGGTGAGATCATCGTATCGACCACCGCCACCGATGCTACCCATTTGGATACCGAGTGGTTTCACTTCAAAGATGGTGCCGGTGTAATAGTTTAATCCACGAGCCAGTGTAACGTCGATGTGTATATAAGGGCAGTGTTGATTCAGATAGCGCAACTCGTCAATACCTTCCATTCCTTGGGTGACTAATGAAAACATTGTACTGAGTTGAGCAATAATTTCATCATTTGAGCAGTTTGAGCTTGCTATATTTAGGTATTTTTTTACAGTTGAGAGTGCTAGTTCGGGAAGTTGTTTGGTATGCAGCTCATCGAGTACTTTATCGACTCCAATTTTATCCAATTTGTCAATAGCGACGGTGATGGGTATCATCCATTGTTCACCTCCGCACAGCGTGGCTAAGGCAGCTAGTATTTTTCGATTATTGATACAGATGGCAACGTGTATTCCAAGATGTTGAAATACGGTTTGATATAGTTTGCAGAGTTCAATTTCATTGAGAAGCGATGCGCTACCTACTACATCTGCATCACATTGATAAAATTCTCTGTAGCGTCCGCGCTGGGGTCTGTCGGCCCGCCATACGGGTTGTATTTGGTAGCGCTTGAAGGGGAAGCTGAGTTGCCCATGATTCATGGCCACATAGCGAGCAAAGGGGATGGTTAAGTCATATTTGAGGGCTCTTTCTGTTATTGTTTTTACATTTTTACCGTCGAGTACTTGTTCAAACTCTTCGCGTGCTTTTTCTTTTTTTTCAGGTCTATCTAATCCATTATTGAGGATTTTGAAGATAAGTTTATCTCCTTCATCGCCATACTTGCCCATGAGGGTTTCAAGATTTTCAAAGGCTGGGGTTTCGAGTGGTTGAAAGGCAAATAACTCAAACGCATTACGAATAGTGTTGAAAATGAAATTTCTTTTTTTGACAATTTCGGCAGAAAAATCTCTGGTTCCCTGGGGTAATGATGGCTTCATAAATATCGGTAAACGGCAAAATTAGTCAATTAGTGGTTACAGTTATTAAAGTATCTTTACGCCCTTAATTTTTTTATATATACTTTTTGAATGAGAAAATACGCTTTATCAACGATACTTGTTTTTTTTAATCTTTTCCTATTTGCTCAGAATGCCAAGATTAAAGGTTTTATTTATGATGTTTCGAATGGAGAGGCTCTTACAGGTGTCACTATACAGATTAAGGGGACTCAAATGGGGGCTCATGCGGATTTGAATGGCTTCTTTACGATACCCAAAGTACCCAAAGGTACGCATACGCTGGTGGTATCTTCGTTGGGATATGATGCTATTGAAAAAACAGTGACCATTAATGATGAAGAGGAGCTGGTGAATCTAAAATTATACCTGGCTCGTAAGAGTAGAGAAATGAAAGATATAAAGATATCGGCTAAGCGTGAAGAGAAAATCTATGAAACTAAGGTAGGGATGACACGTATCACACCTAAGGAACTCAAGCTGATGCCTAGTGTGGGTGGTGAAGCGGATATAGCACAATTTCTGCAAGTGATGCCTGGTGTTATATCTACGGGTGATCAGGGTGGTCAACTATACATTAGAGGAGGCTCCCCTATCCAAAATAAAATTCTCTTGGATGGTATGACCATTTATAATCCTTTTCACTCTATAGGTTTATATTCAGTATTTGAAACGGATGCAATACGCTCAGCAGATGTGATGAGTGGTGGCTTTGGAGCAGAGTATGGAGATAGAACATCGGCCATTGTGAGTGTTACTACTAAAGATGGTAATAAAAAGAGACATTCCGGCAAGTTTGCCTTGAACTCAATATTAGCGAAAGCGTTTGTAGAAGGGCCTTTGTTAAGAGATTTGGGAGACTCTTCTGTATCAGTTACTTACCTTGGATCTATCAAGCACAGTTATCTGCAAACGACTTCTAGCAGCTTATATGGCGGCCTGGGCGAGCCTTACAAAAGTAATCTTCCGTACACATTCACGGATGCATATGGCAAGGTCAATATCAGTGCTAATACGGGTAGCAAGTTTAGTGTATTTGGCTTCAACTTCAATGATAGAGTCAACTTCAAAGGTGTATCTGACTTGAATTGGAAAAGTTTTGGTGGTGGTACAAATTTTGTGATTTCTCCTACCAATGCCAATTCGTTGATTTCGGGAGGGGTGTATTATTCTGATTACAAGATATCTTTACAAGAAGGGGATAATCGACCAAGGGAGAGTGAAATCAACGGATTCGATGCCAATCTGAAAGTTACTTCCTATTTGCCAAACCATAGTGAGCTTATTTATGGGGTCGAGCTTACCGGATTTAAAACGGCTTATCAGTATTACAATTTCATCGGAATTCAGCTACAACAAAATGATTATACTACACAAGCAGGTGGCTTTATTAAATTGAAGAAGAGTTTTTCGGATAAGTTTGTACTCGAACCCGGTTTGCGTGTCCAATACTATGCTTCTTTGCCGGTAGCTAGGATAGAGCCGCGTATTGCTATGAAGTATAATGCGTCTAAAAATGTTCGATTCAAAGCAGCGGCAGGCTCTTATTCTCAAAACTTAATTTCTACCAAGTCGGATAGAGATATCGTCAATTTCTTTACGGGCTTTCTTACAGCGCCTGATTTTGAAATTACACGCCCTAGTGGTACTGTTGCCAATAACAATATTCAGAAGTCCTATCATCTCGTAACAGGTATAGAAATAGATATCAACAATTTTGAATTTACGGTGGAACCTTGGACCAAGCTGTTTACACAGCTTATAGAATTGAATCGATACAAGTTAATGCCTACAGATCCTGATTTTGCAATCGAAACGGGTAAGGCTTATGGTATTGATTTTACTACCAAATATTCTAAAGATCGCTATTATTTTTGGGGAGTATACTCATATGGTTATGTAGATCGATTTGATGGCAGACAGACCTATCCTACACCTTTTGATCGTAGGCACAATGTGAATATATTGGCCTCTTATACGGCTGGTAAGAAGTATGATTGGGAGTTTTCAGCTCGTTTCAATTATGGTTCGGCTTTTCCTTTTACACTCACACAGGCATTTATTGAACGTATCGACTTTTCGGGTACGGGCATTGGTACTAATTATTTGAATCAGAATGGTAATTTGGATATAATGTACGACACTCGTATCAATGGCGGACGACTGGCGGATTATCATCGATTGGATTTGTCTGCCAAGAAAAAAATCACTACCGGTAAGTTTTCTAATCTGGAATTATCGGCTAGTGTGAGTAATGCGTATAACCGTGCGAATATTTTTTATATAGATCGTATTCGTAATACCCGTACCAATCAGTTGCCTATTTTTCCTAGTGCCGGTATAGCTTGGAATTTTTAGTATAGTACTACAATAGTAGGTATATGGCTAGTGGCTGCGGTGGTTGTGCTATCAGGTAAATTTGGTAAATATTGAACATACTTGTTTGTAAACCAACAGCTTGTATTTCTTAGCTGAATAGATAAGTCGACGATGACTTTTAGCCCGGATAGTAGCGAATATCACCCGAGGCGAAGAGCTTGGAGCGAAGGGGGCGAGGGTATAGCAGCGGATAGCCGGACTCTGATGAACAGAGTGGGTAAGATGAGCTCCGAGTGTAAAATTATATTTTTAGAATTTAAAGATGTATAGTCGCTTCCAAACTTTAAAAAAATTTCGTTGTGTAAGGTCTCCTTGCTACATTTACAAACTGCTACATCAAGAGTGCTATGGATATCGTAAAATACATTGGACAGTTTTTAAGTAAAAATTATTACTGTAGCCTTCCGGGCTTAGGAGTTTTTGAGCTTAATAAAAAACCCGCCGGTATTCGCAATGGTGATTCTTCGTCGGTAAATCCTCCTACTTTTCAGGTGAGTTTCAAACCGGTAGGTAGTATTGATGATTCGTTTGCTTCCTTTTGTGCTTCGCAGGAGAATGTGAGTATTAGTAATGCTTCAAATAATATAAAGCAGTATTGTATCGAAGTAAAACAAGCGTTGCAAGAGCATGGGCATTATGATATGAGCCCTCTAGGCAAATTTGTTTTTAAAAATAATGTGATAGAATTTGAGTATTCGGGTCAGCTCGATTTTGCCAGCCATTCGGTGCCTTTACCCGAACTGAAAGTAAAAACAGATGCCGGGGCAAAACTTGATTTCAATTATCCGCCTAGTCATCGAAGAAGTGAAACGGGCAGTAATGCCATTAAATATATAGGTGTGATAGTGTTGATTGCGGTGCTATTATCGCTGGTGTATTTTATATTTGATTACTATAGAAACAACAGTAGCGTCGATACTCCCATTGTATCAGAGAGCACAACGCCGGTAGAGAATAATAGTTCCGTGGGTGTGGTAACTACAGACAGCGCTGGTTCATCTATGAGTGTAGCACCTTCGGTTAGTACAGCTACCCCGGGTGCCTGGCTGGTGGTGATCAATGAATATTCAACACAAGCGGCAGCCGATGCGAAAGCAAAAAAATTGAGCTCCTATGGTAATGTGTCCAAGGTAATACCTACAGCAGATAACCGATTTTTGGTAGCGCTCGAAGCCATGCACCCTAGCAATGATACTACGGCTCTGGTAGATTCACTTCGACGTTTTTTCAATCCCAAGGGTAAGCTGTACATCTACAAATAGTTATTATACAGTATATTGCGTAGACTTTAACCTACTACGCTCGTGAATCATTCTTTCTGGAATCATTCTCCCTTTGTTCGATTACTGATACCATTGATATTGGGTATACTGCTATACCATGAAGTGCACTGGAATACTAATCTATTTTACACCTTATCTTTTCTCACCATTGTACTGTATGTACTTAGTTATTTCGTACAAAAAAAGTTACTATATTCATTACGTTGGCTGAGGGGGGTATTGCTGAGTAGTACCCTATTCATTTTGGGGTATGTGACATGTTACCTTCATGATCCTATTCATCAAGCATCGCACTACGAGCAACATATTGAGCATTATTCTTTTGCGAAAATTCAGCTACAGCAGTATCCGGAAATCAAAGCACGAAGTATAAAATTAAGTGGATCTATCAAAGCAATGTACAGAGGAGACTCAATAGTAAATACTCATGGCGATTGCTTACTCTATTTGCCCAAAGATACCACGCTCTTGCAACTACGCCCCGGCACTACGCTCATGGTTTACAATAGATTTAAAAAAATAGAAAATACAAAAAACCCCGGAGCTTTTGACTATGCCGACTACTGTGCCAAAAAGGGAATCTTTAGACAAGCGTATCTTCCGAAAGGCTCCTGGCATCTCATCGACTCCTCCGAGAATAATTCACTACGATACTTGGCCCTGAAGACCAACCTGTGGGTGAGAAAAATTCTGGCATACAATATCACGAATGTCGAAGCACTATCCATAGCAGAAGCATTACTCATAGGCTATCGCAAAGATATCGATCCCGAACTTTGGCAAGCATACTCGCATACCGGTATAGTTCACATCATTGCCATCTCCGGATTACATATGGGTATGATCTACGGCATATTCCGATATTTATTTATCAGTATTCCCTTTTTGTCCAAACGCAAGTCCATGGCACTTATACTAGCCTTAGTTGCCATGTGGTTATTCGCCTTCATTACCGGTTTGCCTCCCTCCGTGAAGCGAGCCTCACTCATGTTCTCCTTTATAGCCATTGGCGAGATGCAACAGCGAAAAATAAATGTATATAACAATCTATCTGCATCCGCATTTTTATTGTTATGCTTCAACCCTAATCTGCTTTTTGATATAGGATTTCAGCTTTCGTATCTTGCCGTAGCAAGTATAGTATCCTTCTTTCCAAGTATCAATCAACTGATATATACTCCCCACAAAGCACTCTCCTATCTGTGGAGTATACTCTCCGGATCTACCGCAGCACAGATACTTACACTGCCGTTATGTATCTATTATTTTCATCAATTTCCAGTATTATTTTTCATCAGCAACCTGATAGCAATACCCTTTGCCGCCGTCACCTTATCCTTATCCTTATTGCTAATACCCCTTTCTGTTCTGCCTCAGCTCGCAAGCCCTATAGGTCTATTGCTGCAATCCATCATACTTGCTTTCAATACTTGTATCCGAAGTATGAGCAGTCTTCCCTATGCACTATGGCGAGACATTCGTATCGACTATATCCAGATGGCCTTGTTATATATCATCCTACTCACAGCACTGGGTTACTTATACACTCGATACCGAGCAGCGATCTATACATGCCTGAGTAGCATATTTATCTACATGCTATATACACTAGTGATATCCATCAAATCTCAGCAGCAAAGCTTCCATATAATCCTCGATGCTCCCCAAAAGAGTATCCTACAGATAGTACATGCACGCTCCAGTTACTTTATCACCCACGACTCTGTTTTGCATTCCCTAGCCGATCGTCAATATATCCTACAGCCCGCCTATTTGTACTTTCAAAGCAAGCTTGCCGGTAGTCAACATCTCACTATGGCATCCAAGGTAGGTATAAAACTAATCGCCATACATCAAAAAATCATAGCAATCCTATCGCGTAATATTGAATGCAATCAGCCGATGTATTTTGACCACCTCATCCTTTCCAAAGGCATCTCACCCTCATTTAGCATGGCAAATATCGATGCCAAAATGCTCAGCTTCGATAGTACAGTGCCTCATTGGCTACAACAACAATTAGCTGCAAAAATCAAAATCAGCCATCCCCACCTTATCATACACCATACACCTACAATTTTTCACCACACCAATTGATGCAAGTACAGTCCACCCATTGCCAATTCGCATACAAGATCATTTTGAAGCACAGCCTAGAATCATTATTTAGCTACTTCGTGCTCTCCGCTATATCCTTCCGCGGCTCTGCACAAGGCCATGAGCTTCAGGGATGCCGCTACGATCACGGCTAGCTTTCATCGTCTTATAACTCATTCGACACCCTCGGCGACATACTTGATTACACAAAGGTATTCACAAAAACGACCCAAATGAGCAAAAGCCCATAGCGAAGAAAATACTAACACAGAGTAAAAAAAAAGGCTCTTATAGCACAAAAGACCACAACTATACTACTGCATGACACGAATAAACAACGTAAACCGCTTGCCTTCAGGAGCAATAGCTAATCTTACTGCAGGCTTCGAAGCAGATGTACTATGCCTATATTCCACATCTTTCATTTCGATTTCCAACTTTTCATACGCCGGGTCGTCGGATTTATCTTCATCATCCCAGCCATCAGCAAGGCATTCATTGATGAGTGTTTGCCACTCAAAAAACGCATCAATAGCCAATTCATTACTGGCATACGATTTTATCTCGGCTACAAAAGCCTTCTTACCACCCAGCTGATTAATATAGCAACGACGAGTTCCCTTAAAACGAATTTTACTCTCTAATGCCTTAGAGTCAGCACCTAATTCCTTGCCCTCAATATCTCGAAAATTAGAAAACTCCGCCGATTTAATAATCGCTAATAGTTGATTGCAAAATGCGCTACCAGCATTATCTTCATCGTCGGTATCCTCCTTATCTTGTTTGCTATCTGAGCGCTCGCGAGCAGCAGATTTCTCACGGATAGGGGCTTCACTACCTTTGTTTGGAAGTTTAGATTGCGACGTAGGTTTATCTTCATCATCACTAATTTGTAAAGGAGACTTGCTCGGCGGTGCAGAAGCGGTATTGATAGTGGGGGATTCATTCGTCGGCTTCTCTGCCAATTTATCCTCTTTGGGTAAGGATGCAGAGGGGAGCATAGGGCGCTTACCATCCGGCGAACTAATCAGGCTGAGCTGTACAGGGCTTGGAGTACTCTGCGAAAGTTCAATAATTTGCTTTAGGCTAAGAGCAAAGGTATTAGCAGCAGCCGCATTCGTGAAAAAAAAGCTGGTACTATTCATATCACTGCTACTCATATCTTCTTTTACTAAGTGGATACATGCAGTTGAATTGGCACATATGATTTCTACAGCTATCACCGATTTATTTTCTGTAGCACGCACAGTATGGATATTATCTAACGATAAGCGCTGAGTGCGTCCCTCAATTTTTTGCTCAAGTATGGAGGATACTTTAAAAAATGTCATTGGCATTGGGTTGTCTTCCGAAAAAGAGGTTAAACACTCATTCAGTATTTTTACCAAAGGCTCTCGTTTATCTTGTGCGAGTATAGAGTTTGTACTCCAAAAAGCAATCCATAAAAAAAGGTATTTCATAAAACAAAGGTATTAATACGGCACAATAATACTATAAATATAGTAGTGCTCGAATAATCAAAAGAGAAGTAAACTCTAATTGAACCCTGCAGCATGATCTACATCCGGCTTGTCGCCTCTAAGAGCGCGATAGCGTTTTCGAGCCATATTCACAAAGGTACTACCGGCATAGTTCGTAATAAGTTGCTCAAACAATCGAAGTGCTTCTTCCTTGTTATTAAAAAAATCTTGATTGATAAGGGCTAAATTATAAAGAGCATCATCCGCAAGTACATCATCCGCATACAGACTCACTATTTTTTGTAAATGCATGGCCGCTTCATTGTAGTTGTGAAGTTTATAGGCAATTTTTGCCTTTTCCATTAAGATATTATCTGCCAATACATGAGCTGGAAAAAGTGCAGAAATACTGTCCAATAGTGCAATACATTCTTCATTTTTATTTTGAAACTCGAGCAGTTCAGCTCTTGCGAACATAAGCAGGGGAGTCTGATTGCTATCCGCAGGAGGGTTATTTTCGGTAATGAGTACAGACAAATTCAATGCGTCGTTGGCAATAAGCTCACTTGTAGAAGCTTTGAGCACATCCAATTGAGCCTGTGCCCACACAAAGTCGCCGGTGTAGTAGGATAGACGTGCATTTTTGTAGCGAGCTTCTTCGCCCAACATATCCTGTTTAAATTCTTTGTCGACCTGCGAATAGAGAAGGGTGCTTTCCCAAATATTGCCTTGAAGAAGTTCGTAGTCGCCCATATCGAGTTTGCATCGGGCTTTGAAGCTTCGCTCTGCCTGAGGTGACTTCACGATATATTCCAGTAGTTCGATGGCCTTCGAGGTGTTATTGGCAAAACGAGCCTCTAGTTCAGCCAAATCTTTTTGTGTTTCTTTCAGTCTGTAGGCCGGATTTTGCTCCAAAAATACGTTATACTCTTCAATGACTTTGCGAACATCACTAGGGGTATAATGAGGATTATTTCGTAGAGACTGATTCAAGCACATCAATTTTTCATTCAAGGCAAGAGTATAAAATGGTTTTTGGCTTCCTATCTCTTTGACGGCATCATAAGCTTTGATGGCGGAAGAGAATTTTTTTTCGCGTAGAGCTACTCTGGCAAATCCCAATATTCTTCGGCCTTCTTCATTGAGTCGGGTATCGATTGATTTTATTTGCAGAAAAGCATTGTCATAGTCATCTTGTTGTATGTACATCCATGCGAGCAAATCGGGATAAGCCATTATTTCAGGTTCTTTTGAAATCCTTTTCAGTACTTTTTTTCGGATAAATTCTGTTTTTTCAGCACTTTCCATCATACGTTGCAAGCTTGATTTTATTTCTTCATTTTTGGTATTTTGAGATACATATAAATCAAGCAGGCTTTCAATAGCGCGGTCAGTATCTCCTTTTTTGTCATAAAGTAATGCTAAGTCTTCCGCATATAAGTATGGGTTTTCTTTGTAAAAGGATTTGCCTTTTTCAAAACATTGGATGGCAAAATCAATGAAACCTTCTTTTTCAAATCGAGAAGCCAATAATCGTATTTGCTTATCCTCATGAGTGAGTTTGCTTATAATTTTATCAAATTCTTTGTTAGCTTTTTTTTGCTCCCCTTGCAAATGATGTAATCTGGCTAGTTCGAATGCCAGTATGATATCAGAAGGATTATTTTTTTGAAGTAATCGAAGTTGTTTTTCGGCCGCAGCGTATTCTTTGATGGCTATAAGGCTTTGTAGATAACCTTGTATGATTTCTTGGTCATTCGGGTTGTATTCTAGCAGTTGTTTAAAAGTCGCTGCCGATTTCTCATAGTCACCCGACAATAGATATTGTCTGGCTACATTGAGCAGCTGTTCTTGTGCCTTGACCGTAAAAAAAAGCAGCAAACAAGCCAACAGGACTATTATCTTTTTCATTTTGTTCAAATATCAGTCTATTTCTGCATTTTGAAATAGAATAGTCGCTAAAAATTATTTAAGATGCACTAAATCTATTACCTGCAAATTAACTAAATCTTATAGTCCTATGCCTGCAAATTAATTACCTTCGTGTGCCTTACAAATGATGTACTTATTGCATAATTATTTGCGTTATAAATAATTTGTATTAAATTAGTCATCATTATTAAAAATTACTTATCCGGGGGGATAACAAAATGAACTTGTTTATGGCAAAAACAAAAAAAGTAGAAAAAGTAAATATTAAAGCGGAGTTGTACAAACACTTCGGCTTTGATCATTTTAAAGGTGATCAGGAGAAAATTATTCAAAGCATTTTGACGGGCAATGATACTTTTGTAATCATGCCCACGGGTGGCGGCAAATCATTGTGCTACCAGCTACCGGCACTTATCAGTGAGGGTATAGCTATTGTGGTATCTCCACTTATTGCTTTGATGAAAAATCAAGTGGATCTTCTATCCAGCTATAGCGATATCGATAATGTAGCTCACTTTCTCAATTCCTCGCTCAACAAAGGACAAATCAGAAAGGTAAAAGAAGATCTGCTGGGTGGAAAAACTAAAATGCTCTATGTAGCACCCGAAACGCTTACCAAAGAAGAGAATGTCGATTTTTTGAAAGAATTGAACATCTCTTTTGTAGCCGTAGATGAGGCGCACTGTATATCAGAGTGGGGGCACGACTTCAGACCGGAATATCGAAAAATCAGAGATATCATTGATAATATTAATCCTTCTCTCAATATTATAGCCCTTACAGCGACTGCCACTCCAAAGGTACAGGACGATATCCTAAAAAATCTGGGATTAAAAAAGCCCGCAATTTTTATTTCCTCATTCAACAGGTCAAATCTGTTTTATGAGATAGTACCTAAGGCCAAAAAAGACCAAACGGTAAAACATATTGTGAAGTTTATTCAAAATAACAGAGGCAAAAGTGGTATCATATATACACTTAATCGAAAAACGACTGAAGATCTGGCCGAATTGCTCAAAGCGAATGGTATCAGTGCTGTAGCCTACCATGCCGGCTTGGATAGCAAAACGCGTGCTGAGCGTCAGGATATGTTTTTGATGGAAAAAGTAGATGTGATCGTAGCTACTATTGCTTTCGGTATGGGTATTGATAAGCCGGATATTCGATTTGTTATGCATTATAACATTCCGAAATCTATAGAAAATTATTATCAAGAAACCGGAAGGGCCGGTAGAGATGGGCTAGAGGGGCATTGTATTCTTTATTTTTCGTATAAAGATGTTCAGAAACTCGAACATTTGATGAGAGATAAACCACTTACAGAGCGTGAAATGGGTGGACAATTGATTGGAGAAACGGTAGCTTATGCAGAAAGTTCTATTTGTCGTCGAAAGGTATTGTTGCATTACTTTGGTGAAGTATATGAATCGGACAAGTGTGGTATGTGCGACAATTGCTTGCATCCCAAAGAGAAGATAGAGGTAAAAGATACGATATTCACTGTATTGGAAACGATACGCCAACTCAAAGAGATGTTTGCGATTGATTATGTTATCAATGTAGTGCTGGGTAGAAGCAATACGCAGATTCAGGCTTATAAACACGACAAGCTGAAGTGTTTTAGTATGGGAGCTCATTTTCAAATGGACGAGCATTTTTGGTTTTCGCTTGTTCGCCAAATGATGGTAGAGGGACTGATTCGTAAAGATATTGAAGAGTATGGCTTGCTCAAGTTGACAGATAAGGGTAAGGCGTTTCTCAAAAAACCTTATTCGCTAAAATTGTCGCTGAATCATAAATTTGAGGATGCTTTTTCGGATGATGATGATGTAACAACCGGACAAACGAATGGTAGCTCAGCGCTCGATCCTGTGTTGCTCGATATGTTGAAAGATCTTCGAAAGCAAGTGGCTACTCAACAAAATGTGCCTCCATTTGTCGTTTTTCTTGAAAACTCTTTGGAAGAAATGGCTACGAACTATCCTACGTCTATCAAAGAGATGGAGAATATATCGGGAGTAAGTAAGGGTAAGGCCATGAAATATGGTAAGAAATTTATAGAACTTATTGCAAAATATGTAGAGGAAAATGAAATAGAGAAGGTTGACGAATTTGTGATGAAAAGTGTAGTGAATAAGAGTGGATTGAAGGTGTTTATCATCCAAAATATTGATAAAAAAATAGCGCTTGAAACTATAGCCGGCATGAAAAACCTGGATATGCTGGAGCTGCTGGACGAGATGGAAAGTATCGTGACTAGTGGTACGAAGCTGAATCTTGATTATTGTATCAGTGATTATGTAGATGAGTATGATCAGGAGGAGATTTACGAATATTTGCAGTCGAGCGATACAGGCAATTTGCAGGAGGTATTTGAGCAGATGGGTAATGAGAATATCAGTATAGAGCAGTTGCGTCTGATGCGTATCAAATTTATGAGTGAGTATGCCAATTAATCGCTTAGGTACCATTGATGATTCTTGCTTACTAATTGGATAGTCTGCAAGCTGTGGATATTGTATGTAAAAAAACTTTGTGATTTGCAGAAAATCACTATATTTGCAGCCCGTTTCGAATAGAAATGTATGGTGCGGTAGCTCAGTCGGTAGAGCAAAGGACTGAAAATCCTTGTGTCGGCGGTTCGATCCCGTCCCACACCACTCACTCATCTCTCTGTAAGCACAGAGAGATTTTTTTTAGGTTAATTTATACAGTAGATATTTTGGGTGGAACAGCCTATTCATTGTTCTGCTGCTGAAGGGCTGCCATGCCCGAAGGCGACGAGGCACGAGGAGGTCGCGCCTGCAAGCGCGACGGGAGCAAAGCGTACCCGAGAGGGGATGGGACGAAGCTGATAATGTGATGGGGTTGACAGCCCCTATTCATAAATCTTGATTTGGAGAGGGGCGTGTAATACTAAATCTAAACATGTATATTTACAGCACTTATGCTGCGTTATGAAAAATACTTGTTTCATGCCACGGTGCTCATTGCCTTGATTGTAGTACTCTATCCGCAATACTATATCACGGGCGATGGCCCAAGCCATACGTATAATGCCAAAGTATTGTTTGATTATGTGCTGAATCGGGAGAGAGATTTTTACAAGGAGTTTTATCAGATCAATAGAGCGATAGATCCTAATTGGATGAGTCATTTGGGTATTGGGGTTTTACTTCAATTTTTTCCGCCCTGGCTGGCCGATAAGCTATTTCAGGTAGTATATATTTTGGTGTTTGCTTATGGGTTTAGGTTTTTGATAGGTGCTATTGATAGGGAGAGCAGCTATCTTAGTTTTTTGTTTTATCCTTTCGTATTTACGCTCCCCTTTCAGCAGGGTTTTTACAATTATTGTATAGCATTGGGTTTCATGTTTTGGACTTTGGGTTTTTATCTCAAAACACGAGCGCAATTTGAAAATTCATTGTATCAGCTTGTATGCTCGGTGCTATTATTGATTACGGCTTTTTCGCATGGTATGCCTGCGGTGTACACGATGTGCATTATTATTCTATTGTGGTTGAGCAGACATTATGTGTATTTCATTCCATTTGATTCGAGGCGAGTGATTTCGGAGTTGGCAAGACTCAAGTTGGTGTTTTTGCCTGCTGCATTTATGATATTACTATTCATGGCGAAGAGGGGGAGTGGCACGGAGGCACATGCATGGTCGTATGGCAAGAAGTTGGTGATGTTTTTGCAAGCATGGTCTTCGCAGAGTACCCGTAGTGCGGAGATTTTTCCGGCGGTGTCGGCGTATGTACTTATCGTGTTGTTTGGTTTTTATTTGTTGATTAGAGGTCGAAAATTGAAGTCGGATGCGGCAAGGTCTGCATGGGTTTTCTTGTTTTTTAGTGTTTTTACGTTTGTGTCCTATATGACCTGTCCGCATAGTATAGGTGGTGCCGGATCTATTGATATCAGACTGGGCTTTTTGCCGCCGCTATTTTTGTTACTATTTTTTGCCTCTTATCATACGACAGCTTCGAGCAAGCTTGTATTTATTGCATTGTCCGTATGTATCACTATCGCTTTTCAGGCTATAAGACTGCCTTGGGTGATGAAAGCCAATGCTGTAGGGAAAGAAATAATGAGTGTGAGCACGATGATTGAGGGCAAAAGTGTGGTATTAAATATTCATCTGGATGACTGGCAGACACTTACATCGAAGGATAAATTATTTCATCATGATGGCTCTTTTATTCACTTTAGTGACTATCTGGGTGCAGAGAAAAATAAACACCTGATTATGGTGATGAATTATGAAGCAGAAATAAATTATTTTCCGGTGAATTGGGCTCCGGGTATGAACCCCAGAGAAAGTATAGAAGGTATGATACCTGGCGAATATCCACCATGTGGTAAAATATTGGCGTATGAGCAACAGATAGGACGCAAAGTAGATTATGTACTACTCCAAAATTATAAAGAGTATCCACTTTGCAGTAAGGATTTACAAACCCAGCTTGATACACTTACTAGTAAATTGTACGAGTCGCCTAATCATTATGTGAAGCTATATAAGCGAAGATAAATAGTGTAGTAATGCTTTGATTTACAGAAACATGAATTATATTTATGTCGTAATGAATAGGCCGGTAGTTTTATTTTTCTTACTATTGCTGCATGTTTTACTTGCGCTTGCGTCGGGTTACGGCTCTGCATTACTCATATTTTCTCCCGATGGCTCAGCGCTGGGGATGTCGCTAGATATGCTCAAGGATACCTGGCTGCCAAATTATACCTTGCCCGGTATTATTTTATTTTTCATAGGATTTTTGTTGCCGCTGCTGACCATCTATGGACTGTGGTCTCTGCAAAAAAGCACTATGTTCAATACCTTGAATATATATCGGCATAAACACTGGAGCTGGGCTTACTCGCTCTATACGGCTATTGGTATGCTGATATGGATTCAGGTGCAACAGATGCAAATGGCTTATCATTTGCTCCAAAATATCGTTTCTTTCCTTGCTATCGCTTTATTAATTGCTACACTTTATCCCTCTGTGGTTCGCTACGTAGAACACAAAAAAACAAAGCGTCATCATCATTCCCCCTCTACCAATAATGAATAAAATAAGCTTAGTACTCACCGTACTTCTCCTCTCAGCCTGTAGCACAAGACAATATACTCACCGCGTAGCTGCTCGCTACAATAAGGCTATACATGATGCTATGTATCCCCAAGCACATCGCATCGCACCACTCATCAGTGCCAGCTCAGAAAATAGTAAGTGTATTCATAAAAAAATACAGGGCGAAGATCATATACTCATGCTTACCTGGAAATCGCAAAACTTCTATCCAGACTCCGGGATGTACAATACCGGAAAATGGGAAATATGGGTGAGTGCCGCACCGGAGTTGCTACAAAAAATGAACCGAATCAAACCAAAATATAGAGAGGCAAGATTAAAACAATTGCTGGGTCTGCCTCCTACTGCTACTTATCATTACTTTATCGAAATGTGGGTCAAACCAGGCGACCTCATCAGACCATGCCCCGACAAAGATGCCGGTGACACCTATTGCAATATCGGATTCACCTCTCAAGACTCGCTCGATAAAGAACATCTTCGCTGGATCAATCAAGGTAGAATAGACCGATACTATGCCAATGATTTATATCAACGTTATCCTTGGACCCAGCTAGGGTATACCTACGACTGGAATCCCCGCAATAAGTCGCATGTAGGTGTTTCGGAATTTGTAATTCCTCCCCATACGACTGTTTATATCCAAAAAGCATATACCACTCAGCACTATTTGGATACCGGTGGCTACGCTGCATCATACTCCCATTGAGGAAACATAAATTGCCCTTACATTCGCACTCAAAATACGTGCTTATGTACTCCGCTGATATCCAAAAAACGCCTCGACATTTTATACCCTCTTCTTATGCGATTACAGACTGGCCTTCGCTCGAACCCTACTTCGAAGAACTGCTACATAGACCCATCACAACAGCTGAAGAACTGAAAATCTGGATAGAAAATCTTAGCGAACTACAAGCCATCATCAGCGAAGATGCCTGCTGGCGACAAATCAAAATGACCTGCAATACCGAAGACCCTTCGCTCGAAGAAGCCTTCACCTATTTCTGTATGGAAATAGAACCCTACATAAAACCCTATGCCTATAAGCTCAATCGAAAACTGATCGAATGCCCTCTACTGTCTCAGCTCGATACCGATCGCTATAAAATATACTTACGTACAATCGAAAAAGATATCAAACTCTATCGAGAAGAAAATATCGCCCTGCTGGCAGAAATCAATGTGCTTTCGCAACAGTACGGTTCCATAACCGGAAAAATGAGCATCCACCTCGATGGCAAAGAATATACCCTACAGCAAGCCGCAAAATTTCTGATGCAAAGCAATAGAACTCTGCGCGAAAAAGTATATCATCTCGTAAACCAACGTCGACTCGAAGATACACAAGCGCTCAATACCTTATTTGACCAACTTCTCGCTCTCCGACACCAAGTAGCCCGCAATGCCGGATATGACAACTATCGCGACTATAAATTTGCAGAGCTAGGCCGATTTGATTACAGTATAGAGGACTGCTATACCTTCCACCAAGCTATCAAAGAGTACATCATGCCATTGGTAGATATCTTATACCAAAACAAAAAAAAGCAACTCCAACTAGATACCCTCAAACCCTACGATGTAGATGCCGAACCCGCTGGGCAAGAACCATTAGCCCCTTTCGAACAAGCGGATGAATTGCTCCAAAAATCAATCCACGTATTCAAACAACTCAAACCCTATTTTGGCGAATGTCTCGAAAAAATGAATGCTCTCGGTCATTTTGACCTCGAGAGCCGCAAAGGAAAAGCCCCCGGTGGCTACAACTGCCCCTTGGCAGAGACCGGAGCTCCCTTTATATTCATGAATGCTGCGGGTACGGCCGACGATGTAGTCACTATGATGCACGAAGGCGGACACGCTCTTCACTCTTTTCTTTCACACAGCCTTCCTATCAGTGCCGACAAAGAGTACCCTATGGAAATGGCAGAACTCGCCAGTATGAGTATGGAGCTTTTCAGTATGGAGCATTGGGATACTTTCTACCCGGATCCCTCCCAGCTAAGACGTGCCCGCACCGAAGAGCTCGAACGGGTATTAAGCATCTTTCCATGGATCGCTATTATCGACAAGTTTCAGCATTGGCTCTATACTCACCCCACTCATACAGCAAGCGAACGCGAAGCTCAGTGGCTGGCTATCCATGCCGAATTTACCTCACCTCACATGGACTGGCAAGGCCTAGAAAGCTATCGTGCGAATCTGTGGCAAAAACAATTGCATCTCTTCGAAGTACCCTTCTACTACATCGAATATGGTATAGCACAGCTAGGCGCTCTGGCTATGTGGCAGCAGTATAAGCAGCACAAAGAGCAGGCTCTCGATCGCTATATGTATGCACTTAGCCTAGGTGGTACCCGCACTCTTCCGGAGCTGTATCAAGCAGCAGGTATAAACTTCGACTTCTCACCAAGCAACATACAAGCTCTCAGCGAATTTGTCAAGCAAGAATTGCTGGCATTATCATAGAATAATCAGAAGAGGAGCTCAACATCTGAAAATGCATGGAGCCACATCCCGCTTTCCGCTCCTATCCCGCCCTATGCTGATCATCTTTATCGACATTAGCAGGAGTATCAGGGCGGGGATATCCACTACAATCGGGGCTAACTGTCGAGGTCAGTACTTCGATGGGGCGTTCTCCTGCGATTATGACACGTGGACAAATGGGTATGAGCGCATGATAGTAGCAAGCAATAAGCAAGTACCTCGGCAGCCGGATAGCAGCGGTACCCCACAGGCACGAAGGCTAGTGAGGCAGCCGAGGAGCAGGGCGGCGGTACAGAGCCATGCTCCTCGGTATGGCTCACAGCCTGAGGGGCAAGGAGTACAAGCGGATAGCCGTGCATGCCCCAATTCCAATCCATCCATAAAAAATTAATTGCTACACAGCAAGAGATTATTCCTCCTCTTCTTTTTCATACAAGTCCTCTTTTTTGACCAGCTTCACAGGCATATCTTTTTTCAGGGTGCGCGCTATGGCACTGAAAGGGGCTGTGACGACGAGCTCACCGGCCTTTAGTCCTTGTTTGATTTCGATAAAGTGATTGTCTTGCATACCGGTTACAACTTGTCGTAGCGCCACTTTTTTGTCTTTAGGCTGGTATACAAATACATATTCTTTGAGTTCTTTGTAGCGATTGTTCGGCACATTTTTTATATCATTATTATCCTCTTCGCGGGTAGTGACGGCATTGATAGGCACAGCTAAGAGATTGTATTCGTGCCGGGTAATAATCTCTACCGAAGCAGACATGCCGGGTCTAAAGGGAAATCGGCCAGCGTATTCGGCCATGATATCTTGATAGGACTCCGGGAGTATTTCGATGCTCACGGTGTAGTTGGTAACTTGGTCGGTGAGAGAGGAGATCGTCTGTGCCGCGCCGGTGCCGGTGCTGGACTGAGATATAAGTACCACCTTACCCTTGAATGTACGATGCGCATAAGCATCTACTTCCACAATAGCGGTATCGCCATATTTTACTTTTTGTATGTCGTTTTCGCCCACTTCTACATCTACTTTCATTTTGCTCATATCGGATATACGCATGAGTTCGGTACCTGCCATCTGAGCGGTGCCTACTACACGTTCTCCTTTTTTGACAAAGAGCTTAGATACGATACCGGCCATAGGAGCATAGAGGGTGGTGCGTTGTAGATTTTGTTCGGCTTCGAGGGCATTAGCTTGTGCTCCTTGTACTCCATATTGGTTGCCTCTGATGCTTTCGATGGCTGCTTTGTGAGCGGCCTGAGCCGACTTGTAGGCGGCTTGAGCGGTTTCATACTCAGCGGCACTTATGATGTGTTCTTCAAAGAGTTGTTTATTGCGCAAAAAGGTAGCTTCGGCTTGTTCCAGTTGAGCTTTGGCTTGCTGCATGAGAGCGTCGGCATTGGATACGGATGATCGGGTTTGATTGAGTTGTGCATTCGCTCTGTTCACCATAGATCGGTAGAGCATAGCATTGATACCTGCGAGTAGCTGTCCTTTACGTACACTATCTCCTTCGGCTACATAGAGTTCGGTGACTTCGCCACTTACATCGGGGCTGATTTTAACTTCAGATACGGGATAAATTTTGCCGCTAGCAGATACCGACTCTATGATATCGGTGGTGCCTACGGTATCGATAGCTACTTTGATGGTATGGTCATTGCCCAGCATCCCTTTTTTGGAGAGCACTGCCAGCAATATAAGTAAGACAGTGAGCGAGCCGATAATCCAGAGAGTGCGTTTGTTTTTTTTCATAATGTATACATGCTGTTAGAGTTGGATGGGGTTGCCCATATAGTAATCCAACACTTTTATTTTGAAGAGTAAATCGTATTTGGCAGCATTGGCATTGGAGCGTGCTGTGAGCAGATTATTTTGAGCACTGGTATATTCAAAGGTATTAATAAGTCCTACTTCATAACGCTTAGAGGCAAAATCAAAGGCTCGTTGTGATGATTCTAGTGCTCTAGTGCTTGCGGCATATTTTTGGGAAGAGGCAATGGCTTGTTCGTAAGCGGTGTATACATCTTGTCGGAGTCGAATGAGTTCGTTGTCCATGGCGATTTGGGAGGTGACTAGACCTATTTTAGCACGTTCTACATTGGTGCGAGCGGTATAGCCATTGAAGATGGGCATAGAGAGTCCGAGTCCTGCATTGGCTCTTATATTGTCGCCGTATTGGCGGAAGAGTCCTCGGGTGCGGAAGCTATACTCATATTCGGGTCGTGTGATGGGGTAGCTGCTACCGGCGATGTTGATGTTGCCCAGAAATTGTTCGCCGATATAGGTTTGACCGGTGAGGTCTTTGACGTTGGTAGAGAAGTTGGTACCGATATTGCCAAAGGCTGCCAGTTGTGGGTATTGGTTAGCACGGGCTATTTCGAGTGTTTTCTGTGCGGAGAGCAGTCGTGATTTATTGACTTTGATTCGGTATTGATTTTGAGCGGCGAGTTTGAAAGCGGCTTCGGGTGTGGTAACGGTATAAAGATTCGCAATTTGGAGGGCATTTTGGTCGGGGGCTACGATATCGAAGGGGTCTTCAAAATTGAAGTTCATGAGTGCCTTGAGTTGAAGAAGTGCAATTTTTTCGTCGGTCGTATTGGTGATCCAATTGCTACTATCCGATGATAATTGTGCGAGCATTTGAGCAGCATTGAGTTCGGGTAGTTTACCTGCTTTTACAGAGGCAAGAGTTTGTTGGTATTGTTTGAGGCTAAGTTGGAGTTGTGATTCGCTGATACGTACTTGTTCACGAATGAGTAATACTCGAAGGAATCCTGTGGCGATGTTGAGAGAGATATCGTCTTTGAGCTGTCGGAAGGCATATTGTGCGGCTTCGGTTTCGAGTCTGCTTTGTTCTATGCGATGTTTGGTTTGAAACCATCCGAAGAGCAAAGCTTGGGAAGAGAGCCCCATGGTATTGTAGAGGAATCCACGAGTTACAAACTGGTTGGAGGTAGGATCGATTGATCGCCCGTAGCTTTCGCCCACGTTCATATCTGCATTGAGCGATGGGAGTCGTGAGGCTTTGTTTTGTTCATAGGTAAGTTTGGCGAGTCGTTCGTTGAGTTCGGATTCTCTGACTTGTAGGTTATGTTCGCGGGCGTATTCTACACATTGGTTAAGTGTCCATTGATTAGGCCATAGTTTGGCTTGTTTTTTTTTAGTAGGGTTGTTGTAGTTAGATTCTTCAATTGGGCTGCTGGAGCTTGGTATTTCGGGAAAGGTTTTGTTTGTATTTGGTTTTAATTTTTTTTGTTCTGTTTTTGGCGAAGGTGCTGGTTTGTCTTTTTGTTTTTCGAGATATCGAAGTAGTTCGGCTTCTTTTTGAGCTTCTTCGTCGGCCATACGTTTTTTTTCGACCTGATCGGCTTCCGATTTTGCTTTGGCGATGGAGTCGGCTATTCGAGCTTGTCGAGGATTGCCATATACTTGCTGCGGTACTACTTTGGGCGAAGGTTTGTTGGCGTTGGGTTTGTTCGTGTTAGTCGAATTATTTTTTAGTTTTTCTTGATTACGACGATTAGCCACCTCTTCAAGGCGAAGACGTTCAGCTTCTTGCTGAGATGCTAGCTCTGCAATACGTTTTGCTTCGGCTTCCTCGGCATCTATTTTTGCTTTTGCTTTAGCGATGGAGTCGGCCATACGAGCTTGTCGAGGATTGCCATATACTTGCGGCGGCACTACTTTTCGTATAGTATCGGATCGGGTAGGCCTATATCCTCCTCGGGTTTGGGCAGAAGAGTATATAAAAGATAGTAATAATAGACTAAGTAGTAAATTGTGTTTCATGTGATAGTAGTATTCAGTTTGAGATAAACTCAACAATTAGCAAAAATAAGTTAGTTTTGTGTAGTGTAGCTACTTATTTGGATGAGTGGCATAAATGAAGGTATATGAGTTTGCAGTTATATTTCTATTGAGCGTTGCATGAAAATACAACTTCTTAGGTGTCACATAACACATATTTGAAGGATATCAATAGCAACAACCTATATATTATTTTTCGAAACGTAGAGGCTGCATAATATTTTGATAGGCAATCAGATCCATTTTGATAGATCCAAAGAGTATATCTGCTTTTGCTCTGATAGGTATATGGTTTGCGTCATCGCTGATCCATACTACCAGATCTTCTTCTTTTTTGAAGATTCTGCCTTTTTGTACTACAGGAACAAATTTTAGGCATCTGATTTTTCCCCAAGATGTTTTGATAGTTTCACGTCCTTTAAACTTGATCTGCAAATCAAACATTTCGCCGTCTACTATTGCGGGTACTGTAAACAAATCTCCCAGACTGGCTGCTCCCAGATTGAGGGTACGAGCATAATAGAAACCCGAAAGCATATCTTGGGTGTATTGTACAACCGACACTTTTTTGTTTTTGGCAACAGTTACTTTGTTTTCGTGATGATGAAAAAAATAATCTTCACTGAATTTATAACCACCTTCATCTACCCTACGTACAAACTGCCAGGGCACAATAGCTTCATCATCTAAGAACGTTTCGTATCGATCACGTACTTTAAAAAACACATCAAAGGTACCTTTACTTCTTCCCAAACCCACGATATGCATGGTATTTCGATTATGAATTTTCTTTGAATCAGGCATTACCTCCAGGGTAGCTTCTGCTGCATCCAAAAAACCATAGTGAATTTTGTACGAAAGTTTTTCGCCACGTTGAAAGGCATTATTATACACTTTTCTCATGGCAGGCTCTGCATAGCTGGAGATCCCCCACATAATACCAATAAACAATACCAAATGTTTCATACTGCAGGTTTTTACAAAAATACTATATAATAAAGACTGCAATTCAACTCAAAAGTTAAAAACTATGAACAGATACTCTCTTGTTATTGAATAAACATGTTGGACTTGATGAGAACAAAAGGATTTTTGTATCCCTGTGGCCGACTGGTGAAGTAGAAGCGAAAACAAGCTTTTATTTGTACCATTCTATTTTTCGAGACACATACATGATTGCTGCCAAGATCAGGAATAGACCGATACTGCCTGCCAGTAAGGCACCATCTTGCAGTTGTATAAGCATGTATATGAATCCATAGAGTGAGGTCATAAACATAGAAAATAAGCCGGCCATTCGCCAAGAGCCAAATACACTTTTGGTATACAAGGATATCAAAGTTATGGTAGCACTGCCGGCAATTACGTATGCGGTCATATAAGTGGTATACTCTGAGATGGCCAAGAGTAAAGTATAAAATACACAGAGTGCAAAGCCTATCAGTACATACTGCACTACATGTACTTGTTTTCGTTGTAATACTTCGATGAAGAAATAGATCACAAATGTGAGCATGATAACCAAAATGGCATATTTTATGGTTCTGGATGTTTTGGCATAATTGTCCAGTGGTTGTAATAAGGTTACACCAAATTCACTGTTACTTAAATCGGGAGCTTGCTCACCTGTCCACTGTTGCGCAAAGGCACGATTAATTTCAAATACTTTCCAGCTAGCGGTAAATTGTTTAGAATCGATCTGATGATTCGGCAATGTATTGCCTATGAAACTAGGATGTGGCCAAGGGGCTTTTACTTCTACTTGAGTCGATTTGCCAAGGGGTAAAAATCCAATAGTTTCTGCTCCTCTTAGTTGCATCATCAGTTCAAAGTGGTATTGCTGGTTATTTTCATCCAGTTGGAGTTTTACAGGGCATACTAATCCACTTTGAATTGTAGAAGATTCATGGCTACCAGCCGTCATTTCGTGCTTCTCTTGATTCCATTTGAGTACCACTTTGTCTTGTATACCTGTGAAGTCATTAATGCCATATAGTATGTACGCTTCTTCAGGTATCAATTGATCTTTCGAAATTTTGAGTTTTTCAAAATTGGGTTTTTCAAAATATCCTTTTGTCGTCAGAGAGGCAGTATATACTATCAACTTAAATATTGAGCTTCTAGATCGGTACTCTGGTGCGAGAGAGGCACCAACGTTTAATTCGTGAGGAAGATAGTAGGATAATGCTTTTGTTTGAATTACCTGACCATTTTGCTTACGCTCTGCTTTCCAATAGGGGATGACAAGCAGAGGACCTGATAGCGTTTGTTTTTGCCCCCATTGAGTAGCTATCTCTTGTTTTACTTGCTCTTGCCTTATTTGCCGCTCTCTAATGAGGTCAGTGATAAAAAAGGTAGGAATCATGAGCATCAGTATCAAAAAACTGACGAGAAATCCCTTAATCAAATTTCGATTTCGTTGAAGAAATCCCTCTTCAGAGTTAGTAGAATGTTGCATTTTTTTTACAAAGATGACATCGGGTCAAATGAACCTCCAAGTTTAGGTCGTTAAACAAATGACAAGATAGCGTGAAACATTTCACAACACATATTCCGGCTAAATTTGTTGAGATACCATGTTTTGCCATTATTTTTAACCCCTCAATACGAACAAACTGATTCAATGAAAAAATCACTTTTACAGCATATCATTGCTATTGCAACCTTTTTGCTACTAGCTATAGCATTTTCTTTTCCTGCATTTCAAGGGAAAAAATTATCAGCCGGCGATACCATTCACTGGATGGGTATGAGTGAGGAAGCTCGTGCCTGGTACGAAAAGACCGGCGAAAATCCAATGTGGAGTAATTCCATGTTTGGTGGTATGCCTACGGTGACTCACTATATGCGTGGCAAAACGAATCTGATTTATCCTATACAAGAAGCCTTGACAAACATGCTTCCTAGCCCGGTGTTTTTCTTTTTCATTGCCATGCTCTGTTTTTATGTACTCTCAATCTCCTGGCGTATGAACAGGTGGATAGGTATAGCCGGTGCCATCATGTTTGCCTTTGCCTCCTATAATTTGCAAATCATAGCTGCCGGTCACAATACCAAAATGTTCAGTATTGGATACATGCCATTGGTACTGGCAGGAATGCACTGGATCTATCAGCGAAGATACTTGGCCGGAGCAGGTGCCGCACTGGTAGGTCTGGCTCTTATGATATCCAATGCTATGTATCAAATCGATTACTATCTTCTGATTATACTATTAGGATTTGGGATTGCTTACCTCATTCTTGCTCTTAAACAAAATACACTAAAGCAGTTTGCCTTATCTACTGCTGTAATGCTGGGCGTAGGGATACTCTCCGTGGGGCCAAGCCTCGACCAACTTATGCTTACGCAAGAGTACACCTCCCAAACCATGCGAGGTGGACAAAGCGAATTGACACTAGGTAAAAAAGAAAATAAAAAAGCCGGTGGTCTTGATAAAGATTATGCCTTTTCGTGGAGTCAGGGGATCGGCGAAACCTTTACACTGCTCGTACCCAACCTATACGGAGGTGGTAGCCAGACCAATATCGGTACCGGATCTTCTACTTATGAAACACTCACTAGCATGGGAGTCGGCGATGCCGGTGCCGAGCAGTTTGTCGCCAATGCACCTACCTATTGGGGCCCACAGCCCTTTTTGTCCGGCCCTAATTATCTCGGAGCTATAATCATCTTCTTGTTTGTGCTCGGTTTTTTTGTGATTCGATCACCACTTAAGTGGGCTATGGTGGCACTCGGTGTTATAGGCATCATGCTATCATGGGGTAAGCACTTCCCTGCACTCAATTTTTTCTTGTTCGACCACCTACCTCTCTACAACAAATTTCGTACGCCTAGTATGGCCATGGTCATACCTGCATTTATGATTTGCCTCATGGCCATGTGGGCATTACACGAATTTCTGACCCAAAAGCTAGAAGAAATCAAACTCCTCGATTATGTCAAAAAAGCTTTAATCATTACTGGTGGACTATGCTTGCTGCTCGGTGTAGGAGGGCGGCTATTTCTCGATTTTAGAGGTGAAAATGACGACAAGCTCAAAGGCCAAATCGTACAAATGATGGGAGGGAATGAGCAAGCAGGGCAAAAACTGTTTTCAGCAATTGTTGAAGACAGACCCTCCATGGCCATGAAAGATGGTATGCGCTCATTGGTCTTTATATTCCTGGCAGCTCTGGTATTATGGTTTTTTGCCAAGCGAAAATTAGATAGCACTAAAGCCATTATGGCAATATCTCTGCTTATGATAATCGACTTGCTCGGTATCGGAACACGTTACCTCAATAGTGACAATTATGTGGAAATGTCCGATTTCGAAGCGCAATTCAGCCCCCGACCCGTAGACATGCAAATAAAACAAGATCCCGACCCCTACTTTAGAGTCTTCGACTTATCGCGCGATCCATTCAACGATGCTATGGGTGCCTATCACCACAAGCTTGTAGGTGGTTATCACCCGGCCAAGATGGAGCGATACCAAGATATGATCGACAATCACCTATCAGGCAACAAGCTCAATGCGCAAGTGCTGAATATGCTCAATACAAAGTACATCATCTTCAATGGCCAGCAAAACCAAACCGCCGTACAAGCAAATCCCGATGCATGTGGCAATGCCTGGTTTGTAGAAAATGTACGCATCGTAAAAGACGCCAATGAAGAAATGCTCGCCCTCGATGCCCCCTCACTCGGCAGTATTGATACTACCGCTACATTCAATGCCAAAACTACTGCCGTAGTGCAACAAAAAAATTGGAATGGCTCGCAGACTACATTTGCCAAAGACGAATCTGCCACCCTAAAGCTCACCCAATATGGTCTCAATAAGCTTAGCTTCGAATCCAATAATACGCAATCCGCTTTTGCTGTATTTTCGGATGTTTACTATCCCCTCGGTTGGAAAGCTTATATCGATGGCAAAGAATCCGACATCATCCCTACAAACTATGTATTGCGTGGCTTGCACATCCCTGCCGGCAAGCACCAAATCGAATTTGTATTCCACCCCGATACCTATTTCAAATGGGGTACTCCCACCCTCATATCGTCCATCCTTATCTTACTCGTACTGGCTGGTGGTATAGGGCTCGGTATCAAAAATGGTATGCAACAAAAAGAAGAAAATGCCTGATACCTTAATTATCCGAGAAGCAGCCGCCTCCGATGTTGCTATCATCGCCACCTTCATTCGCGAATTGGCAATCTACGAAAAAATGGAAGCACAAGTCGTCGTCACAGAAGCACAACTCGTTCAGTCGCTTTTTCAAGAGCAAGAGGCCTACTGCATATTGGCTTTTGAAGGTCATACCCCTGTGGGTTTTGCCCTCTATTTTTACAACTATTCCACCTTTCTGGGGCGCAAAGGTCTCTATCTCGAAGACCTATTTGTACGCCCCTCCTATCGAGGCAAAGGCTATGGCAAAGCCTTATTCTTACATCTTGCTACCATCGCTCATGACCAAGCATGCGGTCGTATGGAGTGGAGTGTACTCAACTGGAATACACCGGCCATACAATTCTACCAAGGCCTGGGAGCCACAGCCCAAGAGGGGTGGACTGTATACCGACTTCAACAAGATCAAATCCGGCAGCTAGCCACACAAAACTAAAGCCCGCTTACTCCATTATAGCCTCAATTTATTTTTTTTGCTAGGGGCTATCGACAACATCCCATCGGTCATCTCACATCCGCCCACGCCGGGGTACGCTATCGCTCCCGTGCTCCGCCGAGGCTTCGCACCGCCTCGTGCCTCGGCGCCCTCTGTGTGCGGCAGCCGCCCGGCGCAGAACGTTTTTTCGTCACATCCTATACATGCTTTTATCCCCCACACACAATATTGGAAGCTGATAACCTAGTCGTACAGACCGATGATAGAACCAAACAGCTTGGAGGCTGCCGTGCTCGCAAGGCGCCGAGGCACGAGGCGGTCTGTAGCTCCGCGAAAGACGGGAGCGATAGCGTACCCTGTAGAGCACGGATAGTAGCATATGGCAGACCGACCGACGACAGCCCCAAAAAAATAAGCAAAATACCAGTACTTATGTGATGTATGACTATATCATCATACCGAAGCGATGTGAGTATTTGTGTATTCTTTTCATACATTTGCAGCGACTTTTTTTATCCTTACACTGTATCAAACTATATTATGACTTCAGCGGCTATACGTCAACAATTTCTTTCCTTTTTTGAGTCCAAATCACACTTGCTGGTACCCAGCGCGCCTATCGTGGTGAAGAACGATCCTACCTTGATGTTTACCAATGCAGGTATGAATCAATTCAAAGATTATTTTTTGGGTCATGATACACCTCGAGCCACACGTATAGCCGACACACAAAAATGCTTGCGAGTGAGTGGCAAACACAATGATTTGGAAGAAGTGGGCGTGGATACCTATCATCATACCATGTTTGAAATGCTGGGCAATTGGAGTTTTGGTGATTACTTCAAGGCAGAGGCAATCGCCTGGAGCTGGGAGCTGCTCACGGAAGTGTATAAAATTCCCAAGGAACGATTATATGTTACCATATTTGAAGGTGATGACAAAGAGCAACTACCGCGCGATACCGAAGCCTATGATGAATGGAAAAAATACATCGCAGAAGATAGAATATTGCTAGGCAACAAAAAAGATAACTTCTGGGAAATGGGAGAAACCGGCCCATGTGGGCCCTGTACAGAAATTCATTACGATGGCCGAAGTGATGAAGAACGCAATGCGCTCTCAGGGCATAGCTTAGTAAACGCAGATCATCCGCAAGTAATTGAAATCTGGAACAATGTATTTATTCAATATAATCGCAAAAAGGATGCAAGTCTGGAGCCGCTACCCGCAAAGCATGTAGATACTGGTATGGGATTTGAGCGACTGGTACGTGTGATACAGGGCAAAACGTCGAACTATGATACGGATGTATTTACTCCCACGATAGCCAGAGTAGAAGAGATTACGGGAGAGCGTTACAGCTTCGGCGACTCTAGGAGCGATGTCGCTTTTCGCGTACTGGCCGATCATATACGAGCTATAAGTTTTACTATCGCCGATGGCCAGCTACCTTCCAATACCGGAGCCGGCTACGTGATACGACGCATCCTGCGTAGAGCCGTGCGCTACTATTACTCTTTTCTCAATTATAAGCAAGCATTGCTACATCAATTAGTACCACTTATTGCTGAGCAGTTTGCCGGCGTATTTCCGGAATTTAAAGCACAAGAAGATTTTGTCAAGAAAGTAATTCTGGAGGAAGAAAACGGATTTTTGCGAACCCTGGAGAATGGGCTAAAACGCATGGATGACCTGATGCAAACAGCAAGTACTACAAGACGAGTAGGTGGTCAGGAAGCCTTTGAGCTGAGCGATACCTTTGGATTTCCACTCGATCTTACACAGCTGATTGCAGCCGAAAAGGGATTTGATGTAGATGTACAAGGATTTCAGCAAGCTTTACAACAACAAAAAGACCGCTCGCGTGCAGCAGCGGTAGTAGATACCGATGACTGGATTACCCTCTTGCCCGATGCGGCCTGCACCTCTGTGGCCTATAAGGAAGTATCTGCCGAAACTCGTGTGGTCAAGTACCGAAAAGTAGCTGCCAAAGGCAAAACATTATTTCAAGTGGTATTAGAACAAACACCTTTCTATGCCGAAAGTGGAGGACAGGTAGGAGATACAGGAAAAATACTTTTGGGAGATAGTCAAATGACCGTAATCAACACCATTAAAGAGAATGATCTGATTATTCATCTCTGTGAGCAGCTGGCAGATGATATGCAAGCTCCTGCCTTGGCAAGTATCGACGCTTCGCGCCGCCGAAAAATCACCCGACATCATAGTGTGACTCACCTGATGCATGCCGCTCTCCGAGAAGTACTCGGTAGCCATGTGGCACAAAAAGGGAGCTTGGTGAATGATGATTATTTACGTTTTGACTTTTCTCATTTTGCCAAAATGACTGAGGAAGAAATAGCCGAAGTAGAGAAAATTGTCAATAGAAAAATCCGTCAAAATATACCGGTAGTCATCAAAGAAATGCCAAAGGAAGATGCGCTGAAACTAGGAGCTATGGCTCTATTCGGTGAGAAATATGGCGATACGGTACGTGTGGTAGTGATGGATGAATCGTTTTCGATTGAGCTTTGTGGAGGCACCCATGTGATGAGCACCGGCGAACTGAATCTGTTCAAAATAGTATCAGAAAGCGCTGTAGCTGCCGGAGTGAGGAGAGTAGAGGCATTGGCAGGTTGCAAAGCAGAGGCTTATATCATGCAGCAGTTGTCATTGTTAGACTCGCTAAAATCCTTATTGAAAAATCCGAAAGATCTGACTGCAAGCATACAGCAACTGGTCGACGAAAGAGCACAACTTCAGAAGCAAATAGAATCGATGGAGAACAAACAACTGCTCGTGCTTCGAGATGAATTGATTCAGAAAATAGAACTGGTAGGAAATATCCAACTCATCGCTCATACAATCAATGTAAACCATGCAGATGCGGTAAAAAAACTATGTCTTGACCTAAAACAGATGCTGCAAGGTAGCTATGTAATCTGCTTAGCAGCCAATGTACAAGGCAAGGCCTCTGTGGCTATATTGCTGAGTGATGATAGTGTGCTCGATGCCGGCAAACTCATAAAAGAAAAGATCGCACCCCTTATCAAAGGCGGGGGCGGAGGCCAAAAGACGCTGGCAACTGCCGGTGGTCAGGATGTAAGCCGCCTGCAGGAGGTATTGGCATTAATCAAATCGCTGGCGAAGTAAATCGTATACATACTATTTCACGTTTATGTCAATGTAAGAAATGAGTTTCAGATTAAATGAATATAAAAAGCACCTTTCGACAGCTATCATCAAAGAAGCTAAATCGCTACTCGACAAAAAGTCGGTGAGAGAGCTTGATGAAGAAGAGGAAGGTAAATATGTAGCGTATGTTGATGTCGCTCATCTGAGCTATGATGTTCAGCTCAATATTGATAAGGAAGGAAATATACTCTCCCACCAGTGCGATTGTGGCAATGAGTATTTTTTTTGCGAACACAAGACAGCCGTATTATTGCATATGTTGACCATCGGTAAGAGTATTACTTCTGTCAAAGTCAAAAAAGTTAATAAGGCTCTGGAGCTATTCAACACCATGAGTAAAGAGCAACTAGGTGAATGGCTACTATTGCGCTTCAAGGAAGATAAGGTACTCCGACTTGCCTTTGATCAGCACTTTTTTTCTTCTACGGAGCAGGAGCTACGTGCCGACGAGGTAGAAGCAAAATTATCTGAAATCACTAAAATAGTGATAGGCAGGCAACGAAAAATAAATGCAGCTACTTTCAAAAAATTATTTCACATGTGGCTTCCTATTCTGGAGCAAATCAAGGATGCCTTGTGGAAAAATCCCTTTCAGAAATCATATCATGATACCTATATCGTCAGTTTTTCTTATTTGATTTTTTTTCATAATTATAATAGTTACAGCAGTGTCTTACTGAAAAATTATATCAAGAAAGAATTTGATTTCAATGAGCAAATGCTCGATGGTTTATCTGACGAGGCATGGAAAAAAGTAATAGATATCATTTATGTATTTCAATTTCATGGGGATGCGAATATCAAAAATTTGTACAACAGTATGATTTACTCTAGTCATACCCAAAAGCATTCGGAGCGATATGACTATGTAGTGGCTAGGAGCATGGAAGGGCTTTTTGGTAGCAAATCGCCGATTAAAGTATCTTCTTCTTCTTTAGCTAATTTCTTTATCAATAGTCAAAATAGTTCGCATCTCGCATCATACATTCAGTATTTTAAGTTGTTTCCAAAGAATGATGAAGCGAATACATTGTTGTTTAAAAAATGGAATGAATATGGAATGTATGATAAGTGCATTCAAGAAAAGAGTAAGTTTGTTTTTACATACGACCTACATCCGGAGATAGCCTACGAAATAGCTTTTGCCTTAAAACAAATTGGTGAACATAAACAGTTCTTCCGTTTGGCAAATGAGATCATGATCAAGAAGCCAAGTTATAGTATGTACCAACAGTTGATGGCTTTGATAACTGATAAGCATCTGCAAAAAGAATGGAGAGATGGTTTATTGAGTAGTTTTAAAATAATGTTCAAGTCAAATAGAAAGGCACGGCATTGTTATTATGAGCTATTGATAGAAGACGAGCAATATAGTAAGCTATTTTCGTTAAATTGTGAGGTGGAGGATTTGCCGTTTTTTCTGAATCATTTTTCACTAATCTTTCTAAATTGTAAAGACGAATTGTTGAGTTATTTTTTATCCTTGCAAATGCCTCCCTATTCCTATTACACAGAATCACTGAAAAATTTAATAGACGATTGTGCACACTTGATTTTTGAAAAGTATAGTAAAGGGGAAATACAAGAGGCTGTAACGAGTGCAAATGAATTAAGACATGGATACTTCATGTATCCTATCAATTCAAAATTGGACTTGCTACTCGAAGATGGTATGAGGAGTAAAAGATAAAAGTAATTTCTCGAAAGGAGAATGATTAGCGACAATATCTCTTATCGTACTTTGCCAGTATTTCATCTACTTTTTGCTCTACAGTAGGGTCTTTTTCTACCGGTGGAGCATGGTGTGGTTTGCTTCGTGCATCGAACAGTACTGGTCCTTTACAGCCCCAGTGTTTGTACTCTACAAAGGCATCTACACCATAGATATCGTGCGATGGGTTGCAACGGGTGTAGCATACCCAAAGATAATTGTTTAATGATGCGGCTACAAAATCGGCGTTGTCGCAAAGTACAATTTGTGCTATACCATGTAGGGAGTGGATGTGTGTATGTAAGTTGTTGCACAAATTATCTATGTGGTGCTGAGCAGATGGATAATCAACGAAGTGTTCGTTTGAGATGGCTACTACACCCGGCATCACCAGCTTTGCTTGCCAGGGATGCAGGCATTCGGGTACTTGTGTGCACAATGAACGAATGGGATCGCCATAGGCGGCCAATACGAGTTTGCTTCCGGCATTGAGTCCTTCGCCGGAGTAGTCGAGGGTGTCGATACTTGTTTGGGTATAGAAGTGTAAATCTCTTCGGAGATCAATCCGTTGCCAGATGTATTGCAAATAATCTTGAATGGAGTGTGTGCTTACATTATCATCTTTGTCGGTGGTGATGAATAAAAATTTGGCTAAGCTGAGCTGTCCGGTACCCAATACATGATTAGCTATGGTGAGTAGCTCAGCGGGTCTGCTTTGTGTGAGGTAGGGTGTGTATCGCTCACTGCCTATGGCTAGTAATAGAGGATGCACACCGGCAGCATCTACGGCATGTACTTCTTTGAGGCCGGGTACTTCGTGTTGTATGGCTTCGCCGGTAAGCTCATGGATGAGTTGTCCGAAGCTGGTATCCTCTTGTGGTGGGCGACCCACTACGGTAAAGGGCCATATAGCCTGCTTGCGTGCGTATACTTTGTGCACTTTCAGTACCGGAAAGGGGTGTGTAAGGGAATAATAGCCGAGGTGGTCACCGAAGGGGCCTTCGGGTTTGACATCGCCGGGATATACCTCGCCACATATTACAAAATCGGCATCGGTACTCACACAGTAGTCGTCGATATAGGTGTATCTAAAGCGCCTATTGCCAAGTACGCCGGCAAAGGTCATTTCGCTGATGCCTTCGGGTAGAGGCATGACGGCGGCTACGGTATGAGCAGGAGGGCCTCCTACAAAGCAACTTACTTTGAGCGGAATTCCTAATCGCTGAGCCTTGGTTTGATGTACGCCTATACCCCTATGGAGTTGGTAATGAAGTCCTATTTCTTGATCAGGTATGTAATCGTTGCCGCTCAGTTGGATACGATACATGCCGAGATTGGCATTCATGATACCACTTTGCTCAGGGTCTTCGGTATACACTTGCGGTAAGGTAACGAATGCGCCTCCGTCCATTTTCCAATGGTGTATCATAGGTAGATCACTGATCGAAATTTCTTGATAGCATACGGGTTGTTTGGAAGGGTTTTTGAGAGGAAGTGCTTTTAGCGCTGCTAGTCCGGTACGGAGGTGTTTGAGAGGTTGTTTGAGTGCTTTGATCGGATTGTTTTTGGCTGCTATGAGTTGCTGCACATTGTCTATACTGTCACGAAAGATATACTTGCTTCTGTCTAAAGTGCCGAATATATTGGATGCACATCGAAAGGAGCTGCCTTTGACACGCTCGAAGAGGATGGCTGGCCCTTGTGCTTCATGTACACGTAGGTGTATAGCGGCCATCTCTAAGTAAGGGTCTACTTCTTCTTTGATTCGGAGTAGTTCTCCTTTGGATTCGAGATCGAGAAGGCAGGCTTCGAGCGAGTGGTATCCCATGTGGCGAAGATACATGATAGGCTATATATCTTGCTATAGATGTGTTTATACTGAATAATAGGGAATGATAAAGTAGGGTGATTTATATTTCTCTGTTTTCAGTATGCTGAAGAGAGTATGAGTGTAAGTGGTATCGTATATACGAGTGGCATGATAGTACAGAATGCTTCGTGCTGCTAGTAAAGCTGAATGGCTGCCGTGCTTGAAAGGCGCCGACGCAGGAGGCGGTGCGGAGCTTGCGGAGCACGGGAGCGATAGCGTACCCTGTAAAGGACGGATGTGGAGATGGGATGTGAGGTGACGATGACAGCCCCCTATTGATTCAGAAAAAATAGGATGGTATTATGGCAACTGTATGAATTGTTCGATGTGCTGCTTGGCTTGTTCGCAAGCGAGGGTGAGTATGTCATTGACGATGATAGTGTCGAAAGAGGAGGCATAGCTAAGTTCTTGCTCTGCCTTGGTGATACGCTCGGCGAGCGATTCGGGTGTTTCGGTGCCTCTGGCGCGTAGCCGATTTTCTAACTCTGCGATACTGGGTGCTTGAATGAAGAGGCACAGGGCACGATGCTGGTAATAGCTTTTGAGTCGGAGTGCTCCCTGTACGTCGATATCTACGAGGGGTACTTGGCCTTGCTGTGTGATGTGTATGAGTTCGGATTTGAGGGTGCCGTAATATTTGCCTTGGTAGACCATTTCGTATTCGGCAAATGCGTCTTCTGTTATTTTTTGTTCAAATTCGTTGAGGCTCATGAAGTGGTAGTCGATGCCGTCTTTTTCGCCATTACGAGGTGGACGTGTGCAGGCACTCACGCTGAATCGTAGGCTGGGAATCTCTTGCATAAGATACTTTACGATGGTACTTTTGCCTGAGCCGGAGGGAGCTGTGATGATGATAAGTTTCGAAGGAGCTTCGGCGCTCATGCTTTATTTTTTGATTAGTTTGTCCAGGTCGGCGATACATTCTTCGGCGCGTTGGTATTTGCCTATCACATTGCCTTTGGCATCAATGAGGAATGCTTGGGGTATAAATTGTACACCATATTCGGCGGCGGCTTTGCTCTGCCAAGAGCCTAAGTCGCTCATATGATATGGCCAATAGAGGTTATCTTTTTTGATGGCTTCTTTCCAGGCAGCATCAGTTTTGTCGAGCGAAATACTTACGATTTCAAAGCCTTTTTTGGCATTGGTAAATTTTTGGGTTTTATAGTTTTTGTAAAATTCTACCAGGGCAGGATTTGCCATACGACAGGGTCCGCACCAGCTAGCCCAAAAGTCGAGTAGGATCACACGATCTTTACTGATTTCGGAGAGTTTCAGCGTTTTGCCATCGGGGTTGGCGAGAACTAGTTCGGGTGCTTTTTGTCCTATTTCTACTTTTGTATTTTGGTATTGTGCCGAAGCTATCTGGAAGGTGAAAAGCGTGATAATTGCGAAGAGTATTTTTTTCATGTAGAACTGTTTTATTGTTTTACCAAAAGTAGGCGTAATATCATATTGTTTCGTTGTCGTATTGCAAACGAATTTAGTCTTGCCCCATCCATAGTGCACCACCTACAGAGCTGCGGCTAGCTCCTGAGTAGATATGCAGCACATTGTTTTCTTCGCGCCATCGGAGGATACCGATAAGAGCCATCACGAGAGCTTCCTTGTAGCTGATTGTTTGCTCGTCGGGTAGCTCAGTGGCTATGCCTTGCGAAGCTAATTTTTCAGATAGAACTTGTATCAGAAACGTATTGAGAGCACCACCACCTGTTACTAAAAGTGGTCCGGGTGTGAAGGGGGAATACTCTGTAAAGGCAATGCTTATCTGATGAGCTATATGGTGAACATATGTATGTAGTGCATCGTATGTGTGAAGCTGGTAAGTATCTATAAGCGGTAAGATGTGTTGGCTTCCAAATTCATTAGACAAAGATTTAGGGGGTGCTTGCCGGTAGTATGCGAGCGCATTGAGCTGATCATATAGCGTTGTATGCAGGGTTCCATTGGCAGCCATGCTACCCATGTCATCGTAAGGCTTTTGCTCATGCAATGCGAGAGTATTCAAAATTCTATTGGCAGCACATACATCATAGGCTACCGTATGCCCTTCAGGATGATGAAAGGAGATATTGGCTATACCACCTAGATTGAGAAAAGCTTGATGTGAGGGCCACAGGAGTTTCTCGCCGATTGGGATGATGGGAGCGCCTTGTCCGCCTAGCGCTACGTCCATATTACGAAGGTCGCTGACCACAGGTAGGCGGGTAGCAGCAGCAATGGCGGCGCCGTCGCCCATTTGAAAGGTCATACCCAAGGCGGGTTCGTGAAACACAGTGTGTCCATGGGAGCTAATAAGATGAATTTTGTGATGCAAGGCATGGCGATCAATAAAGGATAGAATAGCCTCACCCATCCATTTGCCAAATTGTGTGTGCATTAGTAATAATTCTTTTGCACTCAACGAATGGCACTTGGCCAAATTCTGCTTCCAAGCATCCTCAAAGGCAACACATTCTGTAGCCGCCAGTTCATAAGACCATTTTCCACTTTTTTCTTCGAGCACTACGTACGCTATGTCGAGCCCATCCATAGAACTCCCACTCATAGTGCCTATTACATGATATACCATGGGGCAAATATACTAGCCCCACTCCCCCTTACAAAAAAGAGTTCATGCAAGATAATGTTATCGTATGTTCGAAAATATGATTTTTGGAGCCAAGCTGATGAGCCTTATTTCTCGACCGTCTCGCTATCCACTCCTATCTCACGGTGGGCTATGCGGGAGGCTCACACACCGTGAGGATATTCGTTGCTATCGAGGCTAACTTCTCAAGGTCTGAAGCATTGTGGAGCAGTCTAAACGCATAAAGATTATCAACGCATCGAGATAGTTATGCCGGAAGATGCTCTTTACAGAAGGCTTCTGCATAGTTTTTGATAAGCTGGCGTACACTACGAAACTGTTCCATCACTTCAGCTTCTGTACCTGTAGCTTTGGCAGGATCCGGAAAATTATAATGGAATTTCTCTGCATGTGTGGGAAAGAAAGGACAACGCTCTTTGGCATTATCACAAACTGTAATCACGTAATCAAAATCAATATCTCTGTATTCGTCAATATGATTTGACGTGTGACTAGAGATATCAATACCATCTTCTTGCATAGTGGCGATAGCACGAGGATTCACACCATGTGTTTCTACACCTGCGCTATAAATCTCAGCACGATCTTGCGCAAAGTAGCGAAGATATCCTTCCGCAATCTGACTTCGGCAACTATTGCCTGTACACAGTACTAATACTTTTTTATTCATATATTACTTTTTAATATTTCCATTTATTTGCTATGGCGACTAAAGACAGCATCACAGGAACTTCTATCAATACGCCTACAACAGTAGCTAAGGAAGCTCCGGACTGTAAGCCAAATAAGGAGATAGCCACTGCGACAGCCAGTTCAAAAAAATTGCTGGCACCTATCATAGCAGCTGGTGCACAGATAGGGTGTGAGAGCTTGAGATAACGACCTAAAAACCATGTAGCAAAAAAGATAAAATAGGTTTGTATTGTCAGTGGTATAGCGATCAAGAGAATATCAAAAGGCTTTTGAATAATCTTCTCGCCCTGAAAGGCAAACAACAAAACTAGTGTGGTCAATAGAGCAAAAATAGATATAGGTTTTAGGGTTGGTAAAAATGTATTTTTGAACCAATCTTCTCCTTTGAATTTCATAAGAAGCTTATGACTAAGATATCCAGTGCTAAGAGGCACCAACACAAACAGGATCACCGAGGTAAATAATACATCATAGGGTATTGAAATGTCTGTCACGCCCAATAGAAATTTTACGATAGGGATAAATGCAAACAATAGTATCAAATCGTTGACAGAGACTTGAATCAAGGTATAATTCGCATCTCCCTTGGTAAGGTAGGACCATACAAATACCATGGCTGTGCAAGGAGCAGCTCCCAATAAGATCGCTCCTGCAAGATATTGTTCTGCCAGCTCAGGTTCTAAATAAGCGGAAAATACTTTATCAAAAAATATCCATGCAAAAAAGGCCATCGTGAAAGGCTTGACAACCCAATTGATAAAAACAGTAAGCCCAAGTCCTTTCCAATTTTTTGAAACCTGCTTGATGGAGGCAAAATCAATTTGTACCATCATAGGATAAATCATTAGCCATACTAATATAGCAACAGGAATATTTACCGTGGCAATCTCCCATGTACTAATCCATTGTATTTGATCGCCGGCCACATGGCCAATGATTACGCCAGCCACAATACACAAGAAAACCCACACCGTAAGAAAACGTTCAAAAATGCCCATAGAATAAATTATTATGATAGAATTTATAGTTTAGCAACAGCCACCACCGGGGGAACAGCAGGAAGATTGCGCATTGGTTGTGAGCTCAGATAAATTCATTTTTAGCTTATTGCTTGGTATCCCACATTTGTCTTCGGCCAGGCAGGCTGTGAATGTAGGCATCAATACAAATTTATTGTCAACAAAATCAAGCTGATATCGACCAATAGTATCTTGTTGGTATTCCATTTCAACAGGTAAATCTTCACCACCAAAGAGAGGCAAGGCTATATCAATGATAGATAGTAACTTGCTGGCTTGTAAACGATGCTCAGTATCACCAGCCACCCAAAGTTGAAAACTAATTGCTTTTTCCATGCGAATAGTACCACCACAATCTACAAAATGCTTAGTACTGAGACCTGCTTCTGTAATATGAAAGTGGGAGGGAATGGGCGTGCCCGAAGCGAGCACAAAATTTAGCTCTTGTAGTGATTGAAGGTGCTCTACAAATGTGGAAAGTTTCATAAATATAGTTTATTAATATTGTAATATTTTTTTGTTAGTAAACAGTTCATCAGAGTATTAACAGCATGATTTTAGTTTTTTGCTGTGTGTAAGTGATGCAATAAACTGTGCGAGAATGTCGATGTAGTCTTGATTTAAACAATAGCAAATAGCATTGCCTTCCACTTCACCTTGAATGAGTCCGGAGCTTTTTAGTTCTCTTAAATGTTGCGAAACGGTAGCCTGTGCCAAAGGCAATTCATTGACAATATCACCACAGATGCAATGCTCCGTGTGTAAGAGAAATTCTACAATGGCTACACGTGCCGGATGCCCCAAGGCTTTACAAAGCGAAGCGATTTGATTTTGGTAGTCACTAAAGTGATCAGTTTTGCTTGCACCCATTGTATTATTTTAATATTGCAATATTACGATATTAATTTTGAATAAAAAATATATTTTTCAATAATCTAGAATATTCCTAACATAAGGAGAACCTTTTTCGACTTCTTATAAAATGAAATTATGAGTTATAAACTAATCTTCACGTGTCTACTAGCGTGTATGAATGTAGTAGCTACAGAGGCACAAAAGTATGTAAGGCAAATTGACAATCATTATCAGCCTACCTGGATTTTAAAATTAAATTTAGGATACGACAAACCTTATTTTAAAAATAAAGTAGAGCCGATACGATATCATTCATCACCTATAGCAACTATGAGTGTCGAAAAATACTGGGGGGATATGGGCATTGGCATAGAATATCATCAAACTACGGCAAGGGTATCTCATACCTATCCAATCCAAAAAAATTTGATGTCCCACGATTTTATCTTTCTGAAAGATTTTAAAGAGCATACGAACGCAATAGAACGGAAGTTTTTGGGAGTTGGCATTTCCTATAAAATATCAGAAATCAAAAAATATTTACTCATAAATGGAGCTATACGAGCGGGGCTTTCACGAGTAGTGGGAGGTAGTGTAGAACTGAGAGAAACTACTACCAGTACACAACAAGTATTGTTGTATCATAGTGGATACCACTCCATGCAGACCTTTACGCTCCTGGGCAGAGCAAATGTTTCTTATTTTCCTAAAGAAAGTCATTGGGGTATAGGTCTAGGATTTCATGCAATTGGGTACTATTATTTGTCAGAGTTGGTAGACAAGGATAAAGGCTACTCTGCCTTGCTAAACCCTCTAGACTACTTTCCGGAAATGAATGTATGGATGCAATCAAAAAGACCTATTATCCGAAAGGAATCTTGCGATTGCGAAGCGATGTCTTATGGTGTCAATCTATTACTTCTTGTAAGAATATAATGAGTAGTATACTCACTAAAACTAAATAAAAATGAACTCTTCTACTCAATCCAAAGTGCCTATACTTCTGGCAATATTATTCTTCTCCACATTTGGATCTTGCCAAAAAGAAAGGGCATGTACAGACATGAAACTTATGGTGCCAAAATCTCCAACTTGCTCCGTAGGAATGGATGTATCCTTTTTGATAGACTATACCGGAAGTATGGCTGGTGCCATTGAAAAAATAAAATATTCGATTAGTCTGATAGTGGCAAAAATTGCAGATAAATCAAAAGGAGATTACAGATTATCGCTGGGGATATTTGATGAAGTATGTAAAAATATTACTTTGCCCTATCTCCAACAACAAGGCTACAATGGCATCGATTCATCTTGTAAAAAAATATATACCATAGGGCCTAGCTCTGATCAATACCTTACTATGATGCAGACATTCAGCTTGCGCAACAAGCAGTCATTTATGGCCAACTTAAATCTGCTCAATTCATCCGATATGCAACTTGGAGATGGATGCAAGAATCCGGAGCCCGGAGGACTTTTAGCCTACGAAGTCATCGAAAATAATTTTGCAGGTAGCTGGCGTTCAAAAGCAAAAAAGCTATGTTTCATCATTACAGACGCTCCTGATGGTGGGGTCAATGATGTTGAGGATGCAGCAGAAAATCAGCTTCTTTCTCATCTGGCTACAAGGGCAAATGCAAAAGGAATACAATGCATACTCATCACTACGATGCCCGATGGCAGTAATTATGAAATGCATTTGATCAACAACAATAAAGGCTCATACAAACTAACCAATGTAGATTTTGATCATGTCGCTACTCATATCAATACAGTGCTTGATGCCATGTGCGAATAAATACAATCAGCATTCCCACTGCTTTTCATAGGTAATACCATTATAAAAATATATGGGGCAAAATAGCTAACTTAACGAATCAAGTTTACATCTCCTTTTACAATCTTCTTCTGTCCATAAGCTTCGTATTCGATGTAGTAGTAATAGACTCCTACCTCTGCATCTTGTCCTTTGTGTTTGCCATTCCAGCCTTCGTTCAAGTCTTGCGTTCTAAACACCATTTCTCCCCAGCGGTTATAGATTATAAACTTTATGAGTCTGATATTAGCACCACGTATCCTGAAGGTCGCATTGAGAGCATCCCCATTGGGGCTGAATGCGTTGGGAACAAAAAATTCGTCCAGAGGTAGTTTGGAAGCGCATTTGCGTACAGTATCAGAGCACCCTAGAGTGTTGAATGCGACTAGGGTATAGCAATGTTCTCCGGTATCGGTCACGGTATGTGTATAATCGCTACTGTTGCTCAACCATTGCATATTCTGATAATACCAGGTGTAGGAGCTTGCTCCTTGCGAATTGTTGGTGAGCACAATATCTGGCGATGATATGAGCGATGACAGTGGGCTGATGCTGAAATCTGCAACAGGGTAAGGTACTACATCAATGGTAAACACGATCGTATCTCGACCGCTACAAAGCCCGGTTTCGTATCCTATGATGGTATAGGTCGTAGTGCTGATGGGCGAGAAAATAAAATGGGAACTATCCGCACTATACTGAGCACTGCCTGCTGGTTCGATATTATATTGGATATTGGCGAGAACGGGCATCATCACCGTATCGCCGGGGCAAATAGTCAGTTTTTGGGGACCATCGAGCGTGAGGATGGGAGTGAAGCTACCATCAAAGCAGCTAGAGTCGGGCTGAAATCGCCATAGGTCATTGTAGAGTCCAAATCCATTAATCGTACTATCGAAGGCAATACCACCAAATACCCAAATATTCTTGACAGAGTCTGTCCAGATGGCTACACCACCTCTTGAGCCGATGACATTGCCGGGAGCACCTACACCTATAGGGCCGGGCACACTTACTTTATTGGTCGCTTGCGAACCGCTGATCCAAGTCCATTTATTGGTAGTAAGATTATATAGCCACAAGTCATTGAATGATTCTTGGCTTGTGATATTCACTAATCCACCAAAAGACCAAAATATTTCGGTACATCCAGTATTGGCAATGGTTTGGTTTTCGATACGAGAGCGAGGAAAACGAGTTTCGTGTGGATCGCAGGTGCCCATATAGGTACCCATATGATTAGCTACATTGGAGCCGGATAGCCAGGTCCAGTTGTTGGTAAAAGGATTGTAGCGCCATACATCGTTGCGGGCATTGGAGCTATTGCCACCCGCAAAGAGATAAAAGTTATTGTCTTTTCCTTTCCACTTGGTATAGGATAATCGTCCTACCGGATTATTGGCAGAGTCTTCTATACCTTTAGTACCAAAGGTGCCACCCGGGTTGAGCAGATTAGACCCTTTCATCCAGGTCCATTGATTGGTGCTGATATCATATCGCCACATATCGCTTCGTACATTGACGGCTGTGGTAGCGGTAGCTCCATCTTGCCCGCCAAACATCCATAGGTGATTATTATCATCCACCCAGCCTGATTTGATTTCGGAGCGTGCACCGGGTGTATTGGCAGGTGCGGCTACACCTCTGGTACCATATACTGGTAGTTGGCCCACAGTATTGGGGCCGGATACCCAGGTCCACTCATTAGTAGCTATGGAGTATTTCCACAAGTCGGCCAGACCACCTTGTGCATTGAATGCATCAAAGCCAAATCCGCCATAGAGCCAGAGGTCGCCATTGTTGTCTGTCCAGCAGTTGGGGCCGAAGGTTCGGGCACTGGGGTAGTTATTGGGAGAGGGTACTCCTTGTGTGCCCCATTCGCCATTTTGATCCATCACATGCATGGGGCCATTCATCCAGGTCCATATACCGGTGGTGATATCAAATTTCCATAAGTCATTGCTATATCCAAAGGGATGAAAGCCACCAAAAATCCAGAAGTTGCCTTGCTTATCGGTCCAGAAAGCGCACTGATACCGGCCGGCCGGTTGATTAGTAGGGTCGGGTACACCCTTGGTACCATAGAGTCCGAGTGCGCCTGAGCCCAGGCTTCCGCCCATGTGCGCCCACAGTCCCCCTTGTGCATACGTAGTGCCAAAGAGTAGCCACAAAGAGAGGAGAAAGAAATACCGTTTCATATGTATGGGTTTATGTGTATAAAGTAGTCCCTAATCACTCCGATTCACGACACTAATATACAATTTGTATTTCAAAAGAAATAATAGCACATGAATTCTTTTTGATACACACCTAACGAATAGACTATGCACTCTGACTTCTTAGATGAGAAAGATTTTGGTCACCGGCAGTCGTACTTCGATTAGGCGGGGTTGCGACGCTCCGTTTTTACGGCAGTACATATGGCATCGGTCTGTACGAGTATATATAGTGGATCAGAAGGTTGCATTATGGAGCTTGCATAGCCAGCCGAAGACACACATATAGAAAGAAGGGGGGTATCGAGCTGATTTATACCCGATGGTGATCAAAGATGAATAAAGAAAATGCAGTCGAAAACTAGCCGTGATTGCAGCGGCATCCCCGTAGCTGCAGAGCCTCTGTGGCGGAGGGCGGAGGGATACAGCGAAAAGCACGAAATAGATGAGCAATGAGCGGTGGATGGGCTTCAAAATACGGTCTTAAAATACCCCTTTTATGGTATTGTATTTCCTAAGAGGAGAAATTATCTTTGCAAAAATTTACATGATGAAAAAACTTTTATTCTCCTTATTGGCACTTCCATTTGCTGCAGTGGCTCAGCCCACTTTAGTGTCCGTTACTCCTACAGTAGGTGATAGTATGACGGCGCATTTTTTTGAATATCAAGTCCCTACTTATCCTAAATCGGGTAATCACAACTGGGATTTCAGTGCGCTTTCCACTACGGTTGCTGGTGCGGCGGGAGCTAAGTTTGTGAATCCGGCAACTACTCCAAATGCGGCTGATTTTCCTACGGCTAACATTTGCCAGCGTTTGTCTATGACTGGTATAGAGGTGTATTTATACGGACAGGTTAATGCGGATAGTTTATGGTCATTAGGTACTCGATACCCTGCATTACCTATGTTGGATGAAACGTATGTGAACCCGGATGTTCGTTTTGTATTTCCTTTTACCTATAATCAGACGAAGAAGGATGTATGGTCAAATACGAATGGTGATGTGGATTCAAGCATGACTAAATATGTGGGTTGGGGTAATATCAAAACTCCTTTTGGTGATTTTAATAATGTCATCTTAGTCGAAGATTATATGTATAACACAGTGAGTAATGCGTGGGAGGTAGAAAACTATAACTGGATATCGGTAGCTACAATGTGGCAAGTGGCAGATATAGATGCAGGAGACAGTACAGGTACCTGGTACACTGTGAATGCAGGATCTACAGCAACGCAAGATTTATTAATTGAGAAATACAAATTTGAAGTCTATCCAAATCCATCGGTGAATCAAAGTACGATTTCGTTCATGCTACCAAGCGAGGCTGAAGTATCGATTCAGCTTATCGCTGTGGATGGCAAATCAATCAACACATTATTAGCAGAAAAACGTAATGCAGGTACCCATCGTATTACGGTACCTTCGGAGTCTTTGGCTTCAGGCACTTATTTTGTACGAATGCTGATCGATAACTCACCTATTGTAAAAACGTTGACAGTGGTAAAATAATAGTATTATCAGAATTATTGATTTAAGAGAGGGCACCCTAGGTGCCCTCTCTTGTTT
>DAIUCL010000001.1:0-91195 GCA_036846185.1 Chitinophagaceae bacterium | reverse complement strand
TAAGCAAATTTTACCCTTTGTAAAAAACAACACTTTGTGAAGAAAAGATGTCAAGAAATCTCAGCATATTTACAAAAAAAATAAAATGAACTCTCACGAAATTGATTACAAAATCTATGGTGAAGAAATGCAACACGTCGAAATAGAACTCGACCCACAAGAAACTGCTATTGCAGAGAGTGGTGCCTTTATGATGATGGATGAAGGCATTCAGATGCAAACAATCTTTGGCGACGGTAGTGCCAGAGAAACAGGCTTATTGGGCAAGCTAATGTCTGCAGGTAAGCGTATTCTCACCGGCGAAAGTTTATTCATGACCGCATTTACCAATATCGCACAGGGCAAAAAACATGTCCATTTTGCATCACCCTATCCAGGCAAAATCATAGCCATGGATTTGTCTGAAATGGGCAATAAACTCATCTGCCAAAAAGACGCTTTCCTTTGTGCCGCAAAAGGGGTAAGTGTTGGTATTCAATTTCAACGAAAATTAGGTACCGGAATCTTTGGGGGCGAAGGCTTCATCATGCAAAAGCTAGAGGGAGATGGTATGGCATTTGTACATGCCGGTGGGCACGTATTCCAAAAAAACTTAGCACCTGGTGAGCTACTCAAAATCGATACCGGTTGTATAGTCGCCTATACCAAAGACATCGACTTTGACATCCAATTTGTTGGAGGTATCAAAAATACTATCTTCGGAGGAGAAGGACTCTTTTTTGCTACACTTCGTGGGCCCGGCAAGGTGTGGATTCAGTCGCTACCTATCAGTCGTCTTGCATCGCGCATCATGACCTACGCCACCGTTAAGCGAAAAGAAGAAGGAAGTATACTAGGTGGACTAGGCAATCTTCTCGACGGCGACGGAGTATAATTCATCATACACTCCTCACTCTCTGTACAAACTTATAGTAAGAAATACGACTATAGTTTGTACTTTTTTTCATCCAAAAAATATAAGGGAGCTCATCTTAAAAATACACCTAAGCTAAGTCCCGCTTTCCGCTCCTATCTCTAACGCCCGGAGGGCGATAGAGGATATCCACTGCAATCGGGGCTAAGCCTCATCGACAGAAATTCTATGTGGCAAATCCACTGCGAATAAGCATTCGATACATATTGAAAGTAACGAATACGAATAATAACTACTATGGACCAGGAATAAATTTCTTAAAACGATATCCAAGCGAAAGTTGCACCGTAGGCACTTTAAATGTATTCGCCGATACCTCACGTGCAGCAAGAGTGCGCGCATTATCGTTGAGCTGCCGTGCCATGCGTAGGTCAACGTACATCTGTGGATTGAAACTATAAGAGACACCCGCTACATAGCCAATACCCCAACGCCCGGCAAAATCTGTTTTAACAAAATCTCGACCCTGCTCAGCAGGAAGGGAAAATAGTTGCGAATTGGCAAGCGTGTCGCTTTTGTTCAACACATAATTGCGTAATACTTCTTTAGTGCGTATAGGTAACATATAAGCTAGATTTACACCGCCATACACAGTCATCCTTCTATAGTGGCCTTGCAATATTATTGGCAACTCCAGCGACATGAAATTATTGAAGTTGTATAGCCTTACTGTAGAGTCTATCTGATAGCTGTAGATAGACTGGTTATTATTGGCCAGGCTTACCACATCTTTACTCAAATTTTTGTTCGCAGTCATGATATCTCTCACCGAGTAGCCACTATTATTGCGTATAAAAAATTTAAGCTCCGCAAGAAGACTAAAATAGTCGCCAAAAGGTTTCAAATTATTGATACCTGCCTGAAAGCCACCAAAATTATTAGAAGGATTACGATAAGCTGCATTAACACCCATAGTCATACCAGGGCATGATGGACCGGAAACATTCATCCATGAGGCTCCAAGAGCAGCAAACTTTTCTCTGAGTAAAGAAGCACGCTGATCTGTTATTTTTTTCTTCAGATTGTCTTCCGGTTTTTTTGATTGCAAAAGCGGAGTATTCGTTATCGATTTTGACTCAGCAATATTGTCAGTGATGATGTTTTCGCTCTCTTTATTATTCGCTGTTGACGCCTGAAGGGCAATGTGTGAATGCTCTGTTTCAGAAAGCACTACATATCTTGGATGGTACTTTCCTTGCGCATCAGCCGTTGGTTGCCACACTGAGCTTAGGCTGTTTTCAATAGACACTGTATCAAATTCTATGGCCATGTGTTGCCCCCTTCTACGAAAGGATTTTTCTGTCATCTCTACTTTACGACTAGGTTCTTTAGCAAGTGGTTGTGAAACTGATTCAGCGCCCTCAGCGATAGAGTTCATCATAGTAGAAGAGGGTACATTGATAGAAGGGATGTAATTATCATAAGTTTTCTGCAAGGTAGATAGTTCACTATGTCGATTTCGTTTGGGGTTATTGGGTATAGTTTTGGAATTGACTAAATCCATTTTAGGCGCTATGCTCTCAGCCACATTCGTCAGAGGCAAGTTGCCGGGCTCTGAAGAGTTAGTTACTGATACCTGTTTGTTTAGCGTTGTCATAGAAGATTCTTCATCGGAGGCCACCGAATTATTAGTCGGTAAGGCCGAAACAGTCATCGTAGTTTGCGTTGATGATTTAGAAGAAGACGAAGTAAAGTTTATATTTTTCTTTTTGGTATTCGGAATTGTATTCTTTGTATTGAGAGAATTCTGTGTAGAGCTTAGAGAGGAAACCGAATTGGTGGGAGTAGGAGAGGTGGATTCTGAAAGAGCGGAATTGGTAATTGGATGAGTTGAAAATTCTTTTTTGGAATTAGAATCCTTTAGAAGTAAATAAGAGGCAGACAAAAGTCCGGTAAGTAAACTAAACGCTATGATAAAAGGTACAAGAGGGCGTTTTTTCTTTTCATCTTTTTGATAGGGGTTTTCGCCATTCAGCATGCGCTCCATATTGGCCCAGGCTCCTAGATTCATAGGTTCCTTACCTTGGGAGAGTCCGTCTCTGAACAAATCATCTATCGGAATACGTTTTCCCATGTTATTTATTTAGATGTTCAATTTTTATTTTTAACAATCTGCGAGCTTCAAAAAGATGCCATTTGCTTGTTCCCTCACTCATTTTGAGTATTTCGCTTATTTCTTTGTGAGGTAATCCTTCCATGACATACATATTGAATACAGCTCTGGTATTTTCAGGGAGCTCATTTACCAGCCTGATGAGTTCCTTGTAGTTTAGGTTGGACGTATGATCGGAGTCAATCAGTTGGTCTTTTTCGACGAATAGCACTTTTTCGGTGTATTTTGCATTCTGACGAACATAATCGAAAATAGAGTGATAGATCACACGGCGCACCCAGCCTTCGAATGAGCCTTTGAATTCGTAAGAGTCAATTTTTTGAAAAACTTTCAAAAAACCATTGTTAAGAATTTCTTCAGCCAGGTGATATTGATGCCCATTGGTATATCGTTTCACCATACTCATCATTTTGGGATAAAAGTGTCTATAGAGTTTTTCTTGAGCCACACGATTGCCATCCCGGCACCCATGGATGAGTGCCAGTATTTCTTCGTCTTGTTGGGTGCCTATGTAACTCAAAGCTATTGACAATTTATACGCTATTTCTACATCAAAGACGTGAAATAGCCCTAGTGGGTTGGTAATATTACGACACAGTGATCAAAAAATAAAATCCCGCCACGAGGGCGGGATTTTAATAATTTATGAGTGAGTTTTTATTTCACCATCAATTTTCCGGACGTTTTCTTACCATCCGCATGGATAGTATAGATGTACAAACCGGTAGAAAGAGAAGAGATGTCAACTCTTTCGCTTCTTGCTTCGTTAGCGAAAGTAGCACCAAATGATTTGGATAATACTACTTGACCTAGCGCATTAGTCAATTCAAATTGAACATTTTTAGCAGATTCAGTCAATGTAAGATCTACATTTAATTCTGTGCTTGCAGGATTAGGGTATACATCTGTTTCGATACCTTTTACAAATTGGTCTACTGTACCTACTGTACCATTGGTATTAGTAGATAGTTTCCATAGTGTCCAGAATTGTTCACGAGTAAATGTTTTAGAACATCCGGAAGCACCGATGTACAAATAGTTAGGAACAAAACGTTCGCCCCAGCCTGTAGTATCTGTTTCGAAGCTGTGTGTAGAGTTCCAGTCACGTTTTTCGTACAATGCTAATTCACCCAATTGCTCTTCTGTATAATAAGCGCGGAAGAAATTGAAATCGGCTACTGAATCTACATTGGGAATCCATGTATCGCCGGATACAAACTCATAAGAAAGAGCGGCTACATTACCTGCAGGAACATTTAAGTTGACTGCAACAGAGAAATAGCGTCCGCCAGAATCAGCAGCAACAAGTGGACGTTTTACTTTGACTACATTACCACCAGAAGCTCCTTGTTTGATTCCATAGGAAGCAAGGCTGTAATCCATAAGTGTAAGACGCATTGTATCCACATTGTAACAGTTAGATGCTACGATGTCAGCTGCATTGGCTGCTGTGAGAGGTACTGAACTCAGTACATTAGAACCTGAACTGAAGTTGCCGTAAGTAACACTGATGATAAGGGTATCTACAATATTGGTTTTGGTAGGTAATACGCGGTAGAAACCGGCTACTGCTACGGAGTCGATAGTGTAAGAATCAGATGGACGGATAGCGATTTCGCCAATGTACTGAGGTACTTTGGTGTGATTGTTGAAACGGGGAGCAAATGGATCTAATACTTGACCGAAAGCTTTCATGAAGATGCCTCCCAAGAAGCTACCACCACCGGTTTGAGTATAACGAACACGCATTGTAGAGTCTTTCCAAAGGAAAGTAGAGTTCGTGTTGATGTCAAGACCTGTGGTATCGCCATTGCGGTATACCAATGTAGCTTCTAAAGGGTCGTACCAGCGAGATCCGGCACGCGTCTTTTTGGAAGCTTCGGTATTAATGTTTTTGATCGGAAGTGCATGATCGCGAACGGTCATTCTTTCGTTAGCAGATTTGGACTGCGCACTAACAGTCCCGGTGGCCAAAACACCTAATCCAATAAAGGATAGAAGTAAAATCTTTTTCATTCTAATATTATTTAATAATTTTCAATTTCAAAATTAACCTCGTTTTTGTTTCCTACCAAAAAAAATGTATAATTTGCTGTAAGTGTTACTTTTGCACATCAAAACTCCTTTATGCCGCTCAATGTAGAAAATACAGAAATTGCTTTTGCTCACAAATCGGATGGTGAATTGAAATTGGCACATTGGCTGTTTCGCTCCATGGGAAATCCTACGCTTAGTAGGCTGGGAATCAATGCTACATTGGCAGCCTTCAAACTAGGTATTCCTATAAAGGGTTTAATCAAAAAAACAATTTTTAACCAGTTTTGTGGTGGTGAAACCTTGGAGGAAGCTGATAAAGTGGCTCAAAAGTTGCGAGAATATGGGGTGTCTGTAATAATGGATTATGGGGTAGAGGGTAAGAGTGATGAGGCGGAATTTGAAAAAACGACAGAAGCGTTCAAGAAAACAATACTATTTGCTTCAGACAAGCCATATATTCCTTTCATCAGCCTTAAGGTGACCGGTTTTGCCAGATTTGAATTGCTCGAAAAAATTCATGCCGGGATTTCGTTGACTGAAGAGGAAGATGCCGAATATCAGAGGGTATGGCAGCGTGTGGATAGCATATGTAAGCTGGCTGCAGAAAAGAACAAGATGATATTGATCGATGCGGAGGAGAGCTGGATACAGCAACCGGTAGATGATATGGCGGATGCAATGATGGAGCGCTATAATCAATTGAGTGTAGTGGTGTACAATACCTTTCAGTTATATAGGCACGATCGATTGCAGTTTATGAAAGATTCTCATCAGCGTGCAGTACACAAGGGATATAAGCTGGGCGCAAAGCTAGTGCGTGGCGCCTATATGGAAAAGGAGCGAGCACGCGCTTTGGCCATGGATTATGCTTCGCCGATACAGCCCAATAAGCAGGCTAGCGATAGGGATTATGATTTGGCTCTTGCATATGGAATGCAGCATTTGAGCAATATTAGTCTTTTTGTGGGCACTCACAATGAGCAAAGTTGTATAAAAGCAGCTGCAATGATGGAAGATATGGGAATTGAACATGGTTCGAACAGAGTTTATTTTTCTCAATTGTTTGGTATGAGCGATAATATTTCGTTTAACCTGGCGAAAGAGGGTTATCAAGTGTCGAAATATTTGCCCTATGGGCCGGTGAAAGATGTGGTGCCTTACCTGATGCGACGAGCACAAGAGAATACGTCGGTGGCAGGGCAAACGGGAAGAGAGCTTTCGCTTATCAAAAAAGAAGTTGCCAGAAGGCGAGTGTAAATGATTGGTTTTAAGTAAAGTACACAACTTCGAAAAGTGTATTGCGGCAACGATTGCAGTGGAAAGCCCACAGCCACGAAGACTAGTGCTGCAAGCAAAGGCGGGGCGTAGGGACGAAGCCATCGCCATTGCTAAGCAGCACAGGCTGAGGGGCGAGGACTTGAAACGGAAAGCGTGCTTGCCGCCCTCAAAAAAATTATTGACTTTTTCGTGATAGATTGCAGCCTCAAATAGCAGAAAATATGGCTACTAAAAAAAAGAAAAAGAGAGGTGTGTGGAGTTTTTTGCGAAAGATACTGCTGATAGTATTGTTGTTGAATGTGGGATATATCGTGGTACTCAAGTGGGTCTATCCCCCCATAACACTGACGATGCTCGGAGCTCTGAGAGATGGCTACTCGCTGAAGCGCGATTATGTAGCTTGGAATGAAATAAATAAGTATGCCAAATTGGCTGTGATAGCGAGTGAGGATCAACTCTTTGCGACACATAATGGCTTTGATGTAAGGGCTATACAAAAAGCGATAGAGTATAATTTGGATCAGGAGCATAAAAAAGTGAAAGGGGCAAGTACGATATCACAGCAGACGGCAAAAAATGTTTTTTTGTGGCAGGGGCGTGACTGGCTCAGAAAGGGATTGGAGGTATATCATACGTTTATGATAGAATGGATATGGGGTAAGCAGCGGATACTTGAACTGTATCTGAATGTGGCAGAAATGGGTAAAGGGGTATTTGGTATTGAGGCCGCATCGAGGCATTATTTTAAGAAGTCGGCAAGAGAATTGAATAAGACGGAGGCCGCATGGATAGCGGCTATTTTACCTAATCCTAAGAGGTATAGCATTGGTAAGGGCTCAGTGGTAGCCCGAAAACACTCGTGGATTCTGAGACAAATGCAACATCTGGATAAAGATCCGGGTATACAGGCTTTGCTTAAATGAGTAGGGGTGTTGTGAAGAGACTATTATTCGTATTGCAGAATTGTTGATGATGACTTGTGACTTGGACCCAAATATGGATTTGACAAGCTATTACAAGCCAACATGCTCGTGAAATCAATCGTTTCGCTCGCTTATTTTTATCTACCTTTGGAGAATAGGTTTCATTCACAAAAGCCTTGTTTTCGAATGCCATTTTCCGTTCACTTCGATTTTCTAATGCACAGTATGGGTTCAATAAAGGATTGGAAATTCTTTAACACATGCGAATTTTTCATTAAAGTATTGGTTATATATTTTGGGAGAAAAAAAATGAAATACACCTACTTTTTATTGAGTTTTTTACTCATTTTGCCCTTTAGGCTTTTATCGCAGACAAATGATTCATACTTAATGTTGCAATTTATGCCGCGATATCAATACGGTGCTTTGGGTACGACCGCTTTGTATCAGCCAATCTATAACAATTGGACGACGCATGGCACTGTGCGCATGAATATACAATGGATAAAGGCTGATAGGAAGCAAAGTGCAAACAGATATGGACTAGGTATGTATAGCAAAACGATCAATCATAATAGTTATCAAACTATTGGTGATACGGGATACATAGTTGCCAGCTATAAACATATAACTGCGCCTATGCTTCAATTTGGTAAAGAGTGGAGAAAGTTTCTGCATAAGGATGTACATATTTTTGCGGGAGTAGATGCACAATTGGCTGTGGGGCAAAACGAATATTATTCGACTCGCTACAGACATGCAGATACGGTACTCACCAATTATTTTTCGCATTATAATACAAGTTTGGCTGCCACTGTAGGCATACGACCTTTTATTGGAATTCGCACTGATTGGAATCGTTTTGTAATAGGTTATGAGATGTCAATGCCATTTCGATATAGTTTTACACAAGACAACAAAGGAGGAATACATCCTATAGATTTGCTCCGCATTAATCATCAACTAAGCGTGGGTTATAGGCTCAACAAGCGTAAATGATGATATATTTGAAGCGCTTATGAGGAGAGAGAAGGGTGTAAGCGCTGTATGATTTTTTCATTTTGTAGTTCTCGAAGGGCATCTCTACCTATCCATCGTGCAGAGGGGCTTTCCTGTTGTGCAATTCGCTCTGCCGTAGCTATGGCGAAAGGGTGCAGGTAGGTATTTCGTTTGCCGATTTGTCGTAAGCACCAATTGAGTGCCTTTTTTACAAAATTTCTCTCATCATGGGCTTCTTCCTCGATACGTTGCAAAAAGGAAAGGCAAATGTCATCGGGCTTTTTTTTGTGATGCAAGGTGTATTGAACCATGAGCACAAAGCCCGTTCTTTTGACAAACTCCTCATCACGATAGGAATACTCAAACGCTTTGTCTAAAAAATAAGATGTTTTTTGAAACAAATTAGAGCAGACTTGATCGCATAAATCCCAGGAGTAAAATGTTTCAGTCCAGCGATCCATCAACGAACTGGTCATCAATTTCGGGTCTGCAAGCATGGAAGCCAAAATCATCGCTTCATGAATATTACTATCCCAAAGTTCATGGCTTATTGCGTTTGCCTCTGGATGTTTTTTGAATTGTTTTGCTATGCCACGCAGTGTCGGCATTGATATACCAAGGGTATTGTCGTTTCCGATGGCATATCGTTTCATGCCCGCCTGATTGGCTTTGTTTTCTAGTGTTTTGAGATGAGAAAGTAGTACTGATGCGGTCAACTGACGATTCATAATTTACGAAATTATACTCAAAATTGCTATTGCAAGAAAAGTAGTTTGGGGGGATGAAAACATTTTTGGGTAAAGGGTATAAGGATCTTCAAAAATTTGTATAAAACCAGAGATCCTTGCCATGATGAAAGTTGACGTGAATACGGTCAAAAAATCTCAAATTTTCAAGAGCCTTACATAGATTGAGTATAGTTGTTATCAGAGAAATTTTTGTTGAGAGACTTATGTAAGTCAAATTACGTGTTCAAACGCAAGTCTCAAAATGGCTTAGTAAAACATTAAACAAAAAAATATCTTTGAATCACGACATAAAAATTTTCTTTTGTCGAATAGAATCTTCTAACTTCGCAAGGTTTATAACAAAGGGGATCTAGTTCAACTACTAACATGGGATTATTTAATTTTTTTACACAAGATATAGCCATTGACCTCGGCACGGCCAATACGCTCATCATACACAACGATCAAGTAGTTGTAGATGAGCCATCAATCGTAGCCGTAGATCGTACGACCAACAAAATCATAGCCGTGGGAAAGCGTGCTATGATGATGGATGGTAAAGTACATGAAAACCTAAAAACAATTCGCCCTCTCAAAGATGGTGTGATTGCTGATTTTCATGCTGCCGAAGGTATGATCCGCGAAATGATAAAGCTTATTTACCCCAAAAAGCCCCTCTTTGCCCCCAGTTGGAGAATGGTAATCTGTATTCCCTCCTCAATCACTGAAGTTGAAAAACGTGCCGTAAAAGATAGTGCAGAGCAAGCTGGAGCCAAAGAAGTCTATATGATACATGAACCGATGGCTGCTGCTCTGGGTATCGGAATCGATGTAGAAGAACCCACTGGTAATATGGTGATCGACATTGGAGGCGGTACAACCGGTGTATCAATCATCTCATTGTCTGGTATTGTATGCGACGAAAGTATTCGTATAGCAGGTGACGAATTCACGGCAGATATAATAGAGGCCATGCGCCGATATCATAGCTTGCTAATCGGAGAACGCACTGCCGAGCAAATCAAAATACAGGTAGGAAGTGCCCTTAAAGAGCTCGATACTCCTCCCGATGATGTAGCAGTCAATGGACGAGATCTTGTTACCGGTATACCCAAGCAAATCATGGTGTCGTATCAAGAAGTCGCTGACGCACTAGATAAATCGATCTTCAAAATAGAAGAAGCGGTACTCCGAGCTTTAGAAAAAACACCCCCAGAGTTAGCTGCCGATATCTTTCGAAGAGGTCTTTATCTCACTGGTGGTGGTGCCCTCTTACGTGGCCTTGACAAACGCATCTCTCATAAAATCAAATTACCCGTTCATGTCGCCGATGACCCTCTTCGTAGCGTAGTTCGTGGTACAGGTATGGCACTGAAACATATCCACAAATATCCATTCCTTATGCAGTAATCCATTGCTGTGCTGTATTTTTGAGCGAATTAAACGAACTGATGCGTGCGAAATCTGATCATACTTCTTAGGCAGTTTCAAACTTTTTTCCTGTTTTTGCTTCTGGAAATCATTTGTTTTTATATTATATTATCTAATAATAACTATCAGCAAAGTTCTTATTTCAATTCTGCTAGGCACATGAGCGCAAGTTTACTCTCTCGTAAACAACGTATGGTCGACTTCATCCATTTACACCGAATCAACGATAGCCTGGCCAGCGAAAATGCCCGCCTTCGTCAGCAACTAGGTATCATTGAAATTGAAAATCCACTTCACGATACCTCTATCATAGCCAGCAGCCCCAGAGATACCATAAAGGTCGATCATAAGTACAGCTATCTCTCAGCCAAAGTAATCAACAATATTGTAGATCAAAAACGAAACTATATCACCCTCGACAAAGGTCAAAAAGACGGAGTTCAAAAAAACCATGCCGTCATCACCCCACAAGGAGTAGTAGGTAAAATAAGTCATGTAAGCGAACATTATTCCGTAGCAGTCAGTATCATTTCCGACAGATTCAACCTATCTGCTATGGTCAAAGATGGTAATATGGGACGGGTATTTTGGGATGGTAAACACACCAATCAACTCGTACTCAGCGGTATAAGCCAGTCCGTAAAACTCAAAGTCAACGACAGTGTATACACGAGCGGCTACTCCGACCATATACCCCAAAATATACTCATCGGTAAAGTGCTAAAATCCACTGGGCCAAACACCTATCTCCTTCGTACGGCAGTTAACTTTAAGAATGTACACTATGTATACATCATCAGCGAAACCATCAGTGAGGAAAAAAAGCAAATAGAACTAATTGCCACCGAAAACGAGTAAAAAACTTATGAGCAAACAAATCACCTTTCTATTAAATTTTATATTACTCATGGGAGTGCAAGCATTTGTACTCAACGACATCGTAGTCAAATCAGCACTTGTTATATGGGGTATTCCAGTATTTGTCCCCATGATATATCCACTTATCTTATTACTCCTTCCACTCAATACCGGAGTTGTTCGCACCATGCTCATCGGATTTGCCCTAGGACTCGTCATGGATATGTTCTCCAACACACCCGGGATGCACGCAGCCTCCACCGTATTGATAGCCTATCTTCGCCCTGTATTGCTTACCCTATTCATCCAGCAGCAACGTAAAGACTGGGACGACTCCATCCCCAACTTATTCAAAATGGGTTTTCAGTCATTCCTTATCTACACACTCATCTCGCTGACCATCCATCATTTCTTTTTCTACTTTATACAAATATGGAGCCTTATCAACATTCACATCGTTTTCGTCAAAACCCTTCTATCAGTCTTATTTAGCACCCTGCTTATAATTCTCATTCAAGTCGTATTTACCCGAAGTGAACTGCGAAAAGCATGATCCATCCAGCACTATATACAGCCAAAACACCCTTACGGGGTTGGGGTGTTTTCACCCAAGAATTGCTCCCTACTGATACCCTCATCGAAGTATCACCCGTAGTCATCATGACCTATGCCGAAAAACAATTATTAGATCAAACCACACTCTACAATTACATCTTCGACTGGGAAGGAGGCCATTGCTGCATGGCACTTGGACTCGTACCAGTATACAACCACAGCTACGAAGCCAACTGCGAATATTTCCAAGACTACGAAAACGGCACCATTTATATCAAAACGGTAAGACCCATTCATCCAGGCGAAGAACTATTTATCAACTACAATGGTGATTGGGACAACAAAGCCCCCGTGTGGTTCGATGCCGAATAATAAACGCACACTTAATTTCCAATTTTAATATCGGAGACCAGCCCACTACCCAGCCTCAGCCACCTCTGGCTATCCACTCCTATACCCGCTGCACCCCCGCTGCCAAAGCCCTGTGCATCGGGTGATATCCGTTACTATCCAGTCTAGTTTTCATCGCCGAATACCTTATTCATCTGAGGCAAAACGAGTTGCAAATATCTATGCAGCAAATCTATCTATCATCCATTCATTCATTCATCAAGATTTTTAAACGACAAAAAATAAAAATGCTAAAAAAAAGAGCTGACCACAATTAGATCATTTTAATATATATCGCAAAACTATTTTTCTCTAATTATTAACGTCTGTACACCGACAAAATATTTTACTTTGAAAACAAAAATAAATAATGAAAAAAACAAGCCTACTGATTCTCGGTACACTACTCACAGCACAGATTCAAGCACAAAGTATTAACGACCTAATCAAACAAGGTCAAAAAATCATAAATGGACAAACCGGGAATAATAATACCAACCAGCAAAATGGCACCGGCAACCTCAGTAACAACGACATCGTTAGTGGCCTTCGCGAAGCCCTCCGAATCGGTACACAAAACGCCTCCCAAAACCTCAACAAACGAAACGGATTTTTTGGAAACCAACTCATCAAAATACTACTACCACCCGAAGTGAGTCAAGTAGAAACAGCCCTCCGCAAATATGGATTCAATCGCCAATGCGATAACCTCATCATGACACTCAACAGAGCGGCAGAAGATGCAGCCGGTAAAGCTGCCCCCATCTTTGTCAACGCAATCACACAAATGAGCATCACCGATGGGCTCTCCATACTGCGTGGAGGCAACAATGCAGCTACCGAATTTCTAAAACGTAGCACCTCCTCCGCACTCACCCAAGCATTTCGACCCGTAATAGACCAGTCTCTCGCCAAAACCGGCGCTACCAAAGCCTGGCGCGATGTATTCGCCATATACAATAAACTTCCTATTACAGCCAACAAAGTTAATACCGATCTTACCGGCTATGTCACCGAAAAAGCCCTCAATGGCATGTTTGTCAGTGTAGCCCAAGAAGAAGCCAACATCCGACAAAACCCCTCCGCACGTGTCAACGATATCCTACAAAAAGTATTTGGAGGCAGATAAATAATGCCCTGAGCAATCATATACAAATTGCAGAAGGCAAAGCCCTCTGCAATTTGTAAATCGATATACAATTAAATATCTTTCTCCGGCATCTTGCGCTCATGAAATTGCAAAGGACTGGACTTACTTCGTATACGCATATTCAAAAGCTCCACCGCAAATGAAAATGCCATAGCAAAATACACATAATTCTTCAAATGAATCTCATGTGCACGTTCGGCATCCCAGCCTTCTATCAATAGCACCACACCTATCATCACCAAAAAAGATAAAGCCAACATCTTTACCGTAGGATGCTTTTCAATAAAAGATGCAATATGTGATGAAAACAAAAACATCACAATCATTGCTACCACTACCGCAATTATCATCACCTCTACATGCTTGGCCATGCCCACCGCCGTAATAATACTATCAAATGAAAATACCAAGTCGACAAGCATCATCTGTACAATGACCCCGCCAAAAGACACCGCTGCTTTATTCGTAGATACCCCATGCTCACTCCCCTCTAACTTCTGATGAATTTCACTCACCGTTTTTACAAGCAAAAACAATCCCCCTCCTAACATAATCAAACCACGAAGATTAAACGATTTGCCCAAAATAGAAAATAATTCATTCTGCCCATTTTTTACCAACCATGACAGGCTAAGTAAGAGTAATACCCTTACCAGCATACCCGTCAGTATCCATATCTTTCGGGCTTTCTTCTGGCCGCTGCTATCCAATCGGCCCATGATAATCGAAACAAAAATGACATTGTCAACGCCCAATACAACTTCCAGTACAATAAGCGTGATAAGACTGACCAATGTGTCAGGAGTAAGTAAGTATTCCACTAAGGGTAAAATTTAGTGCAAAGTAATATTTACTTCTTATCGCAAATATGCCAATATCTGGCTTTTCGGTTAATTAACTAAATTCAGAGCTGGTTCATAAAAGAAACAAATCAGTCGAAAGTAAAAAGCTTCCGAAAAACCAATTCAAAACGCAATAATAATTGAACACACACCCCAAACTATAAAAAAGAATCAATGTATATTCGCTGCCAAAAATATCTAATTCATGAAGCACGCATTTATTTTCCCCGGACAAGGTTCGCAATTTACCGGTATGGGACAAAATTTATATGAATCCCTACCCAAAGCAAAAGAGCTATTCGAAGAGGCCAATGAAATATTGGGATTTCGTATATCCGATATCATGTTCGCCGGAAGTGCAGAAGAATTAAAACAAACGAATGTAACCCAACCGGCTATTTTTCTGCATTCAGTCATACGCTTCCTCACTACAGCAGGATTACAACCTCACATGGTGGCTGGTCATTCACTAGGCGAATTCTCTGCCTTAGTAGCCAATGGTACTATGCAGTTTGCCGATGCCCTAAAGTTGGTCTCAATGCGAGCCAATGCCATGCAAAAAGCATGTGAAGCTACTCCATCTACCATGGCTGCCGTACTTGGTTTGGACGATGCAAAAGTCGAAGAAATATGTGCTACCATTGAAAATGATATCGTAGTAGCCGCCAATTATAACTGCCCGGGGCAACTGGTCATATCCGGTACCATATCCGGTGTTGAAAAAGCATGCGAACAGCTCAAAGCAGCAGGAGCAAAAAGAGCACTCTTACTTCCTGTTGGTGGCGCATTTCATTCGCCACTTATGGAACCCGCTCGTCAAGAATTGCAGGCCGCTATAGAAAAAACTAATTTTGCCACACCCCTATGCCCTGTATATCAAAATGTATCTGCTCAAGCAGTCACTAATCCAGATCTTATAAAGCATAATCTTATCGCACAGCTAACTGCACCTGTCCGCTGGACGCAAAGTGTATTGCAGATGGCTCACGATGGGGCTACTCAATTTACCGAAGTCGGTCCCGGCAATGTACTCCAGGGACTAGTCAAAAAAATTGTAAAAGAAGCAGATACCCAAGGGCTCAACTAAAACTATCAATAGCCCCACAATAACTTTTACATCACCAGTTATAGTCCTCATGATTTGTGGCTACTGTACTATATTCGCAGTAGAAACCTACTACTATGCGACAATGGATACGACAGTATTTTCAACACAGTCGACGTCAACAACGTGGCATCCTGATTTTAGTAGCTGCTATATTATTCATATTGCTGCTCCAATGGTCTATGCCCCTCTGGTTGCCACCTGCTCCGCTCCAGTCCAAGATCAATATCGATAGCATTCTTGCATTGATAGATACGCAGGCTGCTAATGACTTCAAAATGCGTCATCAAAAGACTGATACTCAGATCTCTCGAATCACACCTTTTCGATTTGATCCCAATACGCTCGACGAAAATGGCTTTGTGCGTCTGGGACTTCGGCCAAAACTAATCGCTACCATATTGAACTATCGAAGCAAAGGTGGTCGCTTTTACAACAAAGAAAGCTTGCAAAGAATCTATGGTATGCGCGATGAAGAATTCAATACCTTAGAACCCTATATCGAAATACCAGGCAACTCACATTCTACTACTATTCAAAAAAAAGTACCTACCGTAGAACTCAATACTGCTGATACTGCTCTGCTAATACAACTTCCCTACATCGGAAGTAAACTCGCAATACAAATTGTAAAGTATCGAGAGGAGCTGGGAGGTTATAGCCACTTGTCTCAGTTGCTCGAAGTGTGGGGTATCCGCGAAGAAACTGTTCAAAAAATCAAAGCATTCATTACTATAAATCGAACGCATATAAAAAAAATAAATATTAATGAGGCTACTTATGCAGAACTCAATAAACATCCCTATCTCAAAGGCGAACTAGCCAAAGCAATAGTGACTTTTAGAAAAGCGAATAATTATGAAATAAATAATATCGAATCACTCAAGCAAATTGAATTGCTCAATGAGGAAAATTTTCGTAAAATTGCACCATATATATCAATCAATTAATAGTAAAAACGAACTTATTATGAATTTTACACCCACCGATATGCAAACGCAAATAGCAGACATGATTCGCGATTTTGCCGAAAAAAATATTAAACCTCAAATGATGGAGTGGGACGAATCACAAGAATTTCCCGTTGAAGTATTTCGAAAATTGGGAGAACTTGGTTTGATGGGTGTATTAATTCCTACTGAATATGGTGGTTCAGGTTTGACCTATTTTGAATACATCACTGTCGTAAGCGAAATAGCCAAAGTATGTGGCTCTATTGGTTTGTCAGTAGCAGCACACAATTCACTTTGCACTAATCATATCTACAAATTTGCCAGCGACGAACTAAAGAAAAAATACTTGCCCAAGCTTGCTTCAGGTGAGTGGATAGGTGCCTGGGGGCTAACCGAAGCAAACACCGGATCTGATGCCGGCAATATGCGCTGTGTAGCTGTTCGTGATGGCGACGACTGGGTTATCAATGGTACCAAAAACTGGATCACCCATGGCAAATCCGGCGATGTGGCAGTCGTACTTTGTCGAACAGGCGAACCTCGTAGCAAAAATAACGTCACTGCGTTCGCTATCGAAAAAGGGACTCACGGCTTCACGGCAGGCAAAAAAGAAAATAAACTCGGCATGCGTGCATCCGAAACTTGCGAATTGGTATTTGACAACTGTCGTATCTCCGATGCACAGCGACTCGGCAACATAGGTGAAGGATTTAAGCAAGCGATGATTATCCTTGACGGTGGACGTATCTCCATCGCTGCCCTCGCATTAGGTATCGCTAAAGGAGCTTACGAAGCATCCGTTAAATATGCCAAAGAACGTCAACAGTTTGACCAGCCCATCGCAAACTTCCAAGCCATACAATGGAAACTAGCTGATATGGCAACCCAAATAGAAGCCGCAGAACTCCTGATCTATAATGCAGCCGACAAGCTGATTCGTGGCGAAAAAATGACCAAAGAAAGTGCCATAGCCAAATACTACGCCAGCGAAGTCTCTGTAAGAGTTGCTACCGATGCCGTACAAATCTTTGGCGGGTATGGATACACCAAAGACTTTCCGGTCGAAAAATATTACCGCGACAGTAAACTATGCACCATAGGAGAAGGTACTTCCGAAATTCAAAAACTAGTTATAGCCCGCGATATCCTTCAATAATCACCCACTGAAACAGCCGCACTTACACCCTATTATGCGAACCAACAACTCACTCTTCATTGCTTTTGAAGGAACAGACGGAAGTGGCAAAACCACCCAAGCGGCTTTGCTTAGAAACAAATTAGCATCAAGTGGACACCTCGTATACTCCACCTTCGAACCCACCGATAATGAATTGGGCAAAATCATACGTAGTGTGCTCAAACACGAAAAAAAGTATGATCACTATACGCTAGCTGCTCTCTTCGCAGCCGACAGGCTCGATCATATACTTCATGACGATTACGGACTGCTTACAAAATTACAACAAGGCAATCATGTCATCACCGATCGTTATTATTTCTCCTCATACGCCTACCACACATTGCATGTAGATATGGACTGGGTCATCGACTCGAATCGAATGGCCGCTCAGCATCTCAAACCAGATATTACATTTTTTATCGATCTAGACCCCGAAGAATGCATGAATCGTATCGTTCAAAATCGCTCCCAAACGGAACTCTTCGAAACCCTGGATATGCTTAAAGCAATCCGTCAAAACTACTTGTCTGCTTTTGAAAAATTGAACCTTTCAGAAAATATCATCAGTATCGATGGCAATCGAACAATAGAACTCATTGCAGACGAAATCTACCAAAAAACCCAAGCTTTCCTTATACAGTCTACTGTGGCATAGCCAACACTCTCTTGACGCTGGTTTCTAAACATTATCTTAATTTTATTTAGCTTCACAGCGTTTCTCTGTTTCTGTTTGAAAATTTTTTTATCTTTATAGGCTGCTTCTTCGCAACCACAGAGTTGACCAAAAAGCAGACACACAACTTAATATATAATACATGAGATATCATCCCATCCCCAACAAACTTTACACCACCAACAGAAATAGGTTTGTAAAACAAATGAAACCCAACAGTATCGCGATCTTCCATGCTCACTCTCAGCTACCCGAAAATGGCGATGCACAACAGTATTACAAGCCAAACTCTGACATAGTATGGCTCTGTGGCATTGTACAAGAAAAAACCATGGTCATCCTCTATCCTGATAATCTGGATGCCAACTACCGTGAAGTACTCGTCGTACTCCGGCCCAACGAAATGCTCGAAAAATGGGAAGGACACAAATTTACCAAAGAAGAAGCCTCCCACATATCCGGTATCCAAACAGTCATCTACCTCGATCAGCTCGATGCACTCCTGCAAACATGGATACACCATGCAGAGCACATCTATCTCGATACCAACGAAAACGATAGGCTCGATACCACATTGCCAAGGCTCGACCTACTCTATGTACACGAGCTCATGAAGCGCTATCCACTACACCGATACGAACGTGCAGCTCTCATCATGAAAGAACTGAGAGCGATCAAAACACCTGCAGAAATCGCCATCATGCAACAAGCAGTCGATATCACACATAAAGCCTTCTTGCGAGTATGCCAGTACGTAAAACCCGGTGTGTACGAACACGAAGTAGAAGCTGAAATAACTCACGAATTCATTCGCAGTAGAGCTACCCGCCACGCCTATGGATGTATCATTGCCTCCGGCGACAGAGCTCGTATACTCCACTACGTCGAAAACAATCAGGAATGTAAAGATGGTGAGCTGCTTCTCATGGATTTCGGAGCAGAGTATGGCAATTATGCCGCTGACCTCTCCCGCACCATCCCAGTCAATGGCGTATTCTCCAAGCGGCAAAAAGAAATCTACAACGCATGCCTTGCCGTACATAACTACGCTGTATCACTCATCAAACCCGGCGCTATCTGGCTCCAGATTACTGCCAAAGCAGAAGATGAAATGAATAATCAACTACTCAAAATCGGCCTGCTCAAGCGAGAAGATATCAAAAATCAAGACCCCAACAATAAAGCCTGTCGCAGATACTTTTATCATGGATTAGGACACCATCTCGGTATCGACGTGCACGACCTGGGTACACGCAATACACCTATCAAAAAAGGAATGGTATTCACCGTTGAGCCCGGAATATACATCGAAGAAGAACAAATGGGCGTGCGTATCGAAAACAATTACTACGTCGATACAGCCGGCACCAAAGATTTGTTCAAAAATATACCCATCACCGTGGCCGAAATAGAACGCGCTATGAAGCGAAAATAAACACTCCTCGACGAGAGTAAGAGATAAATTATAGGGGAGCTCATCGTCTGTCGCACAGCTAAGCTACGTCGAGCTCTCCGCTTGTATCTCTTGCACCCTGATGGGGTGCATGAGGATACCGCTGCGATCTCGGCTACAAGTCACCGTCTTATTATCTATGAAGCCAAAAAAATACAAGCCTGCACAGTCTAAATTTGAATATTTTTATGCCCGCCGATTACCCGCACGCCAATACGAAAGCACACTCGCTCCTCCACAATACGCCAGCAAAAACCGATGAATCCTAATATGACGATGAGCTTTAGCCGTGATCGCAACGGCATCCTCCCGGCTTGCTGAGGCTGATGTGTGGAGGCCAGACGGGAGATATAGTGAAGAGCACGAAGTAGCCAAATCGACATTCGAAGCCCGGCTCCAAGAAAAAATAATAATAGAAATGAATAAAAATTAGATTGTTTGCAAAAAATACGTACCTTTGCCGCCGATTATAAAAAGATAAAATAATACTTTAAAGATGTCAGTATTAACAAAAGACCGCAAAAAAGAACTTTTTTCCACTTTCGGCGGTAATGAAACAAACACCGGTTCCACAGAAGCTCAAATAGCTATGCTTACTGAGCGCATCAAGCATATTTCCGGTCATATGCAGAAAAATAAAAAAGATTTCAGCTCTAATCGAGGCCTTATCAAATTGGTAGGTCAGCGTAAAAGTCTGCTATCTTATTTGTCAAAAACAAATCTGGAAGGGTATCGTAAACTTCTCGTTACGCTCGGACTTCGAAAATAATTTAAAGGCATTCCCAACCATAGCGGTTGGGAATTGCTCTTTTTAGCGTGAGATTTTGATAATGTGATTACAGGCTTACTTAAGCCTTTTTTGCGTTGGAGTAAATTAATCCTTATCACAAGAGCAATGAAGCCTACACTCATCATTTCAAAATAAAAAAAAGAACTATGTTCCAACTAAAAACAAAAACATTCGACATAGGTGATGGTCGTCAGATAACCATAGAAACCGGTAAGCTCGCAAGGCAAGCCGATGGCTCCGCCTTAGTCCGTATGGGCAAATGCGCCCTATTGGCCACTGTAGTAGCCAACAAAGAACCCAAACCAGGTCAGTCATTCTTCCCTTTATCAGTAGACTATCAAGAAAAATTTGCCGCTGCAGGTCGTATACCGGGCTCCTTTTTCAAACGAGAAGGTCGCCTGAGCGATTATGAAATATTGATATCCCGACTTATTGATAGAGCCCTACGTCCACTATTCCCGAGCGATTACCTCTGCGATGTACAAGTACTGGTTACCTTAGTATCATCAGATCCGGATATCATGCCCGATGCCCTAGCTTGCCTTGCTGCTTCTGCCGCATTGGCTGTATCGGATGTGCCGGTAGAGGAAATTATATCCGAAGTACGTGTGTCGCGTATAGGTGGCAAGTTTGTGATCAACCCTACTCGTACTCAAATGAAAGAGTCGGATATGGACTTTATCGTAGCTGCTACCGAAAAAAATATAATGATGGTAGAGGGTGAAAGTAAAGAGTGTAGCGAAGAAGATTTGATTGGTGCTATCGAAGCGGCTCATCAGGCTATTCGTATCCAGGTACAAGCGCAAAAAGAGTTGTGGGAAATGTGCGGATCTCCTGCCAAGAGAGATTATACAAGACCATACAGAAACGAAGAGCTACAATCAAAAATAGAATCACTAGCAAAAGATAAAATACTAGCTGTTGCCAAAGCGGCATACTCAAAGCACGAGCGGGGCGATGCCTTCAAAACAATAGAAGCAGAAGTAGTGGAAGCTCTCGGCGAACTGCCGGAAGAAGATGCTGCTCTAGTGGGTTATTACTTTCATAAATTAGAGAAAGAGGTCATCCGTAATATGATGCTGGATGAAAAAATACGTCTGGATGGTCGTACACCTGAAGTGGTACGCCCGCTTGCTATGGAAGTAGATTACTTGCCATCTCCACATGGAGTATCCTTGTTCACTCGAGGTGAGACGCAGTCTTTATCTACCGTAACATTAGGAACTCCGGACGATGAAAAATTGATAGAAGATGCAGAAAGTAGTGAATATTCCAGCTTCTATTTACATTATAATTTCCCTCCGTTTTCTACCGGCGAAATCAAGCCTATGAGAGGCCCTGGTCGAAGAGAAGTAGGTCATGGCAACTTGGCGCAGCGTTCCTTAAAACAGATTATTCCAGCCAAAGAAAAATTTCCTTACACTATACGTATCATTTCTGATATTCTTGAAAGTAATGGATCATCCTCTATGGCTACTGTGTGTGCAGGATCTCTTGCACTCTACGATGCCGGTGTACCCGTACAAAAGCATGTCTCTGGAGTGGCCATGGGACTAATCTCTCGTCCTTCGGATGGAGCTTGGGTCGTGCTGACCGATATACTCGGCGATGAAGATCACTTAGGTGATATGGACTTCAAGGTGACTGGTACTCGCGATGGGATATGTGGTATCCAAATGGATATCAAAGTAGATGGCCTGAGTATGGATGTGATGCGCAAAGCATTAGCCCAAGCTCGTGACGGTCGTATGCATATACTCGATGCCATGTATGAATGTATGCCGGTACACCGTGAAGATTTGAAACCACACGCTCCTCGCATGGAGTTTATGGTGATTGACAAAGAATTTATCGGTGCGGTGATAGGACCCGGTGGTAAAATCATTCAAGAAATCCAACGTGAAACAGGTACTACTATCACCATAGAAGAAGTAGGCAATGAAGGGCAAATCAGTATTTTCTCCAAAGAGAAAGAGGGATTAGTAAAAGCTAAACAATGGATCAAAGGCATCGTGGCCGTACCGGAAATAGGTGAGACCTACGATTCGACTGTAAAATCAATTATGCCTTATGGCGCTTTTGTAGAATTCCTACCCGGTAAGCAAGGTTTATTGCATATCTCCGAAGTAAGCTGGAAACGCTTAGATACCTTGGAAGGTATACTCAGTGAAGGTGAAATTGTAAAAGTAAAATTGACGGGTACTGATCCTAAAACGGGCAAGTACAAGTTCTCTCGCAAAGTATTACTTCCTAAGCCTGAAAATGAGGGGTAAACTTGCCTTGAAAGTATATATCAAAAAGGCCCCTCTTGAGGGGCCTTTTTGATGAATAGTAAAGAATTATTGGAGTGTGATTTTGCCTACATACTGCCTATCTTTAGTTGTAAGACGTACTATATACATACCTTGATGTATCTGTTTGGGTAGATCTATTTTTGTCTGTTGCTTGGCCGATATTGTCAGAATACTTTCATACAAACGTTGACCAGAATATGTTTCTACGTACAAAGTTGCATTAGCTGGTTCGCTGATATCGGTTTGGATATAAAAGCTTCTGTTCGATGAAGGGTTTGGGTATATACTAGCACTAATAGGAGTAGGCAATACATCGTTTATAGAAGTGGGGACTGATAGTATGGGACACAGGGTGCTGGCTTGTACTACCGTATTTTGTTGGAGATTAGTGCCATCACCTAGTTGTCCGCTAGTATTTCTTCCGCAAGCCCAGAAGCTTCCATCCGATTTGTGATAGAGAGTAAAATTAGTACCAGCAGCAATAGACGCTACATTACTCATCGACTGCACAAGCACGGGCGTAGAGGAATTGTTCACGGTGCCGTTGCCGAGATTTCCATAGGTATTTCTACCCCATGAGCAGGTAGTACCATCATTTTTTACAAGTGCTACATGAAAGGCACCGCAAGCTACAATGGCTGGAATGGCAGCTGCTACTCCGTTGACCTGAACGGGTATAGGGCTATCAAGCGTGGTACCATTGCCTAGTTGTCCATATAGGTTTTCTCCCCATGTCCATACACTACCATCATTTTTTATGGCCAGAGAAAAGAATCTGCCGGCAGCAATAGCTACAATATTGCTCAGGCCCTGCACTTGTATGGGGCTCAAAGCGTCGACAGTAGTACTATTACCTAATTGCCCGCTTACATTATCGCCCCAGGCCCATACGGTGCCATCATTTTTTAGGGCAAGTACATGATAGGTTCCCGATGCGATATGAGTAATACCTTGTAATCCATTGACTACCGCCGCTATACTACGGTCGGTAGTGGATCCATCACCAAGTTGGCCATCGGTATTCCAGCCCCAGGTCCAAACAGTTCCATCGTTTTTCAGAGCTACAGAGTGCCACCCTCCGGCGGCTATGGATATTATATCATTCAAAAGAAGTGTTTGGACAGGGGTATTGGTATTGTTGTTGCTACCATTGCCCAGACCTCCATATAGATTACTGCCCCATGCCCACACGGTGCCATCGGCTTTGAGTGCAAGGGAATGTGCCTCTAGTTGGTCGCCACCTCCTGATACGGATACGATACTTGTGAGGCCAGAAGTGGAAACAGGGATATTGCTGTCAGTATTACTTCCATTGCCAAGTTGTCCTGTGGCATTTTCGCCAAATCCTTTCACGGTGCTATCATTGCAGATAGCGAGTGAGTGCCAACCACCGGCACTGATACGCTGAGCATGCAATAGGTGTAGGCTGCAGCTTAAAACGGTTAATATAGATAATACTATTTTATATTTTGAAATCATATTTTATTATTTAAAATTTAGTTCTGAGTGAAGCGATAAAGTTTCTGCCGGGAGCATTAATACCGGAGGCATAAGGTCGATACATTCTATCGCTGATATTTTCGATACCAAATGTGATCGCTATATTTTGGTTTGGATAATAACCTGCTTTGAAATTGAAGGTATGCCAAGCTGCTACATAAGGTAATCCATTTTCATCTCGAGCATAGGATGCATTGATACGTTCGGTGAGTGCCAAGTCCTTGAAATCCATTTTAGCATTATATACTATATAGAAGTCTGCTTTGAATTTTTTCTTTTCGTAACGAAAATGAGTGCTGCCAAATGGAGGTGCTGCATGTCGAAGGGGGAAATAATCTAGGCTATCGGCAGATTGCTCTCTACCGTGCTGATAGCTATAATTACTTTTAAATACAAAACCTTTGTGAGAAAACTCTACACCAGTCTGAAATCCGTATACTTGAATATTTGTTACGTTTTGTACAGCTTGAATGGTACTTTTATTTCCCAAAAATCGAATAGTAGTATCGCCGTTCAATGTAAAATTTCGCCGTACCATTGCATCAGTCATCCAAGTATAATACGCTGTAAAATCAAATTTTAAGGAATTGCCAAAGGTTTTGAGTGTGCCGGCTTCGAAATTGTATACGTATTCCGGTCTCAGGCCTGGATTCGGTACTACTAGATAGCCGGGTACCGATTCGAATACTTTTCCCATATCATCTATGTTAGGTGCCCTAAATCCTGTAGAGGCATTGGCATATAATTGCCACGAAGGATCTATGTCATAGATACTACCTATACTACCACATAGTGCACCGTGGTTCATGGTAGATTTAGTAAATGGAAATGGGAAATAAGTAGTATCAAATACACTATGAATAAGAAATTGGTTGTATCGAATACTTGCATTGAGTTTCCATTTCGGATTCAATAATGCAGAGCTACTTACATAAGCTCCGTATGACTGCCAGTTTGCACCGTCGGGGTATCGAGTTACGGTTGGTTCTACTTCCTTGCTGATGACATGAGTGAGTGAAGCTATAGACTGTACCTTATTGTATATCATCTCAGCCCCATATTGAATAGAGATTTTTTCATTAATCTTTTTCTCAGCATCTACGTTGCTTGATAATGCATGTACATTTTCTTTTTGCATGCGCAATTCCCGAAACATAAATTCTCTATCAAATCGGCTTTCTTCAAAAAATTGATACGCATTTACCCATTTTATTTGATCAAAAAGTTTATGAGAGCGAGTATTTTCAATACTTGCTCTATGCATTTGCCATTTTTGAGGACCGTAGTACCATTCCGCCCAGCGAAGTTTGTTTTTGTAGGGGCCGCTGGTTTGCATAATATAGAGTCTGTCATATCTATTAAAAGGAGATGTTTCAGAAAAATGAAACGCATAATCCAGATTGATAAATCGGTTCGCTTGATACCTAAATTTATGCATCATATTAAATTGGCTGTATTGAGAGCCTACTTGGAGTGTAGAGTCAGCATTTGGTACCATATAATCCTTATTGTCAATAGTAAGTACAGAATGAGGTCTGAAGAAATAGTGAACACCGCCTTTGGATCCCGATCTGAGGTCGCCATAATCACTATACGTATAGCTACTTAGCAAAGCCCATTTTTTGAAACCAATATTTAGATCTAGATGAGCTGTTTTTTCATTGTTTGCTGATGATAGTCGAGTAATGGCATTTCCGCTGATACTCATTTTTTGAGTGTCATACGATGAAAACAATTGAGGGGTATGGGTTCTAAATTTCATAACACCTCCAATAGCATCGCTACCATACATTACAGATCCAGGGCCAAATATAATGTCTGTACTTTCCATAGCATTGGCATCGAGTGAAATGACGCTTTGCAAATTACCGGCACGAAAAATAGCCGTATTCATTCTTACATCATCAATTACTAGTAATACTCTATTGGTTGCCATCCCTCTGAGCATTGGTGAGCCTCCACCCAACTGACTTTTTTGGATAAATGCGTAGCCACTCATGCCTAAGAGGTCTGCCGAAGTTTGGGGATTCTGAAATGCCATTTCTTTCATACTGATTCTCTCAATTCGAGAGGGCGATGAAATTCTGTTTTGTTCCCACTTCGATGAGTTTATAAGTATTTCTTGCAGCGATTTCTCTCTCTGATCCATTTTTATAAGAAAGTTCATCTTTTCGAGATCCCCATAAGACAATTCTATATCGCTGTAAAGCCAATGCTTTATTCGAATTCGTCGCTCTTGATCTAGATGTGCTATGCTTGCCATACCTTTTAGATTAGTTCGAATAGCAGAGTCTATATCAGCTATGAGTATACTTGCGGATACGATCGGTTCATTCGTTTTTTTGTCTTTTATTACTATTGTTTGAGCATTAGCACAAATGCTATAAAGGCTCCATAGGAAGCACCTTACAATGAATTTCATACCTGAAAATTAGAAAAATAGAAAACACCCCATTGACGTTGTTTCAATAGAGTCTAGATACATCAAGATAATAGATTCCTTTCGGGAGGTGGACATAATGAGGAATTGAGATGGAATGAATATAAAAATATCCAATTAGAATAATAACTCGACTGCTCAGCATTGCCACCAAAATGGTATTGAAATGCAGATGAAAAAAATAGGGTGTCCCAATATTTACTCAACCTATCTCTTGCTTCTTTTTGTCCTGGATGCTTACCTAAGATTTGTTTTACTATGTCATTCGCTTTTATATTGAGTGCTGTCTCCTCATGGTCGTGCCAGCACCAGAAATAAGTACTATCGCCTATACATTTTGATTCAACAACATCATACATTTCGCCACCATATTCAAATTCTTTTGCATGCTCCCAATAAAGTTTGTTTCTTATCTCCGAAGAGGAGAATGAAAAGAATACGAGTTCAGTCTTATCTATACCTCTCAAAATAGTTCTCTTAACCTCCCTTTTGATGTCTTTTTTCTGTTTCAACAGCAACGCATAGGTACCCAATAGTGGTATCAACAGAAAGCCAAATACTAATATGCTCGCAAATCTTTGTCTCAACACAGAATAAAATACTACAATGAATGATTATTCAAAGCTAATAAAAATAGCTAAATGTAGCATAACAATTTTTATGGTTGCAATAGCAACAGTATATCGGTAAGATTATCCTCCGTACTCATGTGGCATACAACCAGTGACTTTCCGGTAAGAGGGTCTAATTTGAACAGATATTGTTGGCTGTCAATATCATCTTTACTGAGAACGATACCTCCTTTATCTGTTCGCCTATTGGTATCTTTCTTCTGAGGTTTAAATGTAAAATGCTCCTCACTAAATCCCTTGTAATAGTACCCATCACCAATTCGCAACAATTTAAATGCGCCAAATCGAGAACACTTATACAATATTCCCTGCTTATAAAAAGCATAAAAACTGAATAAAGGAAGTTTCTTAGTTCTCTTCGCAGCAGAATCTACCAATATCAAATTCCCAAGACCTTTGATACCCGTAATGTCATATTCACTCAACTCCGGTTTATTCTCCACTACTTGCTCCCAGGTATAAAAAATGCCATCTTTGATTCCCTCAGAAAATGCATCTGGCAGCTTCACACTTCCAGTAGTAGATTTCGCTAAATCTGCAAGGTTGTACAAGGCATCTTTACTCTGCCGAAATTTAGCTACACCCAGCTCATGCCTAAGCATCGATTTGAATTCTTTGAGCATACTATCTATTAAGATGTAGGCTGTCACCTTAATTGTGGTATCCTGAGACAATATAAAACGAAACTGATCATTTGCCTCTTTCTTAAAAATCGAGGCCCTCCAAAAAATTGACCCATATCGGAGACTATTACCTCTGAATCTGATTTCGTGCAGATAGCAAGATTCTATTTTCATCAGCCATTCACCACCCATGCTCAAGTCCCTTGCCGTTTCATTCAGATACAACTCCATTTCATCAACAAACCCATGGCGTAGATACAATCGTTGCCACTCCTCCCCATAATTTTTTTTGATTCGGGCAAACTCGACAGGCAAAGACCGATGATCCATTACTCGAAAAGTGGCTCCTTTTATATCCCCATTGCTGAGGCGAATACTATCAACTTCAGATGCATGAATCACCAATCCCCAATGTAATAGCAATAACATCAACCAAAAAGCTTTGCCATGTCCCTTTTCAAAAAATAGTACTTCTTTCATCTTCGAATTGCAAATGTAGTAAGCCTTTACAAACTCCCTCACAAAGATTTAATGTACCCCGCCATACAAATTTTTTGGAGCTCATCCCTATCGCTCTATTCATCTACTTCGAGCTCTACGCTTGTATCTCTGCCACCTTCAAGGGTGGCAGAGGATACCGCTGCGATCTCGGCTAGTTTTCATCGTCTTAGTCCATATCATCAGCCTGTTCTTACTCTATCTCTCAATCTTTTCATGTAAGCTATTTCTTACTACGTACACTCCTTACGTTACTATAGAATACATTTGTAAAAAATACACTTTCACTCAAGCCATTCACTTACAATATGAACAGAGAAACCTTACTCCAGCAATACGATAAAATATACCAAGCACTCAATGAAGATCAAAAAAATGCCGTAGACCAAATCTATGGGCCGGTATTAGTACTGGCAGGCCCCGGTACAGGCAAAACCCAAATCTTATCCGCTCGTATTGGCAAAATACTTCTCGAAGCAGACTACATGCCCGAAAATATTCTCTGCCTCACCTACACCGATGCCGGAAGAGTAGCCATGCGAAGCAGACTACTGGACATGATCGGTGCCGACGCCTACCGAGTCGCCATTCATACCTTTCACTCTTTTTGCAGTAAGGTGATACAAGACAATGTGATGCACTTCAACAAAGCCAGTATGGAACCCGTTAGCGATATTGAAAAAGTAGAAATTATTCGAGAAATAATCGATGAATTTGAACCAAACAATCCACTAAAGCGATATAAAAGCTCTGCCTACTTTGATCTGGTTAAGTTACAAAACCTCTATGCCACCATGAAAAAAGAAGGATGGACCGTAAGCTACTTGATAGAGGCTATAGATCGATACGAAATAAGCCTCCCGGAGCGCCCCGGATTTACGGCCAAAAGAAAACATACCGCAAAAGATGGTAAAGTATACAATGCTGGAGATGCAAGGACAGATAAAATAGAAGCAGAGATAAATAGAATGCTTTCCATAAGAGCAGCTATAAAAACATTCGACAAATTCGACGAAAAAATGCAAGCCCGTGGCCTCTACGATTTTGATGACATGATTAATTGGGTCAACCAATTATTTGCATCCAACAGTGATGTGCTAGCCAACTATCAAGAGCAATTCCAATTTGTATTGGTCGATGAGTTTCAAGATACCAGTGGCGCCCAAAATAATCTCTTAGATCATCTCATCAGTGGCGACAGTACCCCCAATATATTTGCCGTTGGTGATGACGACCAATCTATCTATCGATTTCAAGGTGCCAATGTCGAAAATATTCTTAGCTTCAAAAAACAATATGCCGACACACTCACTCAAATCGTGCTACAAAAAAACTATAGATCCACGCAAATTATCCTTGATGCCTCAGCTGCCGTCATCGAAAACAACACCCAACGACTCTGTAACACGGACCCCAAACTCAACAAAAACATAATAGCCGCCAATACACAGCGCCTACAAATACAAATAGCTCCACAGCTACGCTGTTACAAAAATCCCTTTCAGGAAATGGCATCCATTACTCAAGAAATCTATCAACTCATTCACACTCACCAGATTCCGGCCAACGAAATTGCGGTCATCTATACACACAATGCTATCGGTAAAGAGATGATGCAATTCTTAAAAAGCAAACACATACCATTTTATGCAAAAAATACCGAAAACCTATTTGAACTCACTCTATCACGCAAGCTGCTCACGATCCTTCAATATATCGTAGCCGAAACCACCATGCCTTACTCGGGCGATAGCTTACTTTTTGAAATACTTCATTTTGATATCTATCAAATACCTGCTAATGCAATAGCTATAGCTAGTATCAGAGCGAATGAATACAATTACAAACAAAAAAGTAAATCAGCCTCATTCCGCTCATTCATCAACTATACTTCACAGCAAAATCAACAAACCCTATTTGACCAACCTATCCACCCCAATATCCATGAGCTAAACCTACTTCTCGAAAAATGGATAAGCGATTCCTATAACTTATCCGTACTTCAACTCATCAATAATATTCTTCACGAAGGTCGCTTTGTACTACATGCACTGAATACAGAGGATAAACTTTGGAATCTGGATATACTCAGGGCCTTCATGGATTTTGCAAAAGAAGAAATGCATCGAAAACCTAATCATACAATACAAACTTTTTTGCAAGTAATCGAAGTGATGGAAAACCAACGTATAAGCATTCCGCTTCACCGTAGCTATGGCAATGAAAACGGAGTGAACTTACTCACAGCACATGGTAGCAAAGGCTTAGAATTCAGATACGTATTTTTGATACAAACCCACACCAAGCAATGGGAGGAAAACAAACCCAGTGCAAATAATAATTATTTTCTCCCTGATACCGTGTGGAAAGGTCATCTACAAGTGGCAGATGAACTCTTAACATTGGAAGAAAAGAGACGCCTTTTTTTTGTTGCTATGACGAGAGCCATGGAGCATCTTAATATTTCGTGGGCCGAAAATGATATGAATTCAAAGAAGAATACACCAAGCAAATTTATTGCTGAAATCACAGAAAAAATCCAATTGGAAAAACAGCAAATCTCGCTGAGTCCCGAATTAGTAGAAGCATACCTGCCAGTTTACATTCACAAAGATAAAAAGCCGGTCCTAGAACCCTTTGATCATGATATGTTGGATACGATTATATCCCGATTCGAAATGAGTGTCACTGCGCTCAACAACTTTTTGGCATGCCCAGTGAGTTTCTACTACAACAATCTCTTGCGTGTGCCGGCTAGCCAAAGTGAATACTTAGTCTACGGAACATCTATCCATTTTGCCTTAGAACGCTTATTTGTGAGAAGAGAAGAAAATAATAAACAGTTTCCCTCGCTAGAGGTCTTTGTCAAAGATTTTGAATGGAAAATGTATCACAATAGAGAAGTGTTCTCAAAAGAGAACTACACTAGGTATCTGGAATTTGGACAAAAAATACTACCTCAGTTTTACCAAGTTTATTTGCCACAATGGGAAAATGTAGAACTCATATCTGTCGAAAAAAATTTCAACAATATATTCATTGATGGCATTCCTATCAAAGGTAAGTTGGATAAAATAGTACATGATTTTTCAAACATCACTGTAGTCGATTATAAAACCGGCAATCTGAAAAATAATATGGCAAAACTAAAACCACCTACGGCAGCAGAACCCAATGGAGGTGATTATTGGAGGCAAGCGGTGTTCTATAAAATACTGGCCGAATCGGATCGTGGTAAAAATTATCGTGTACTACATACTACGTTTCAATCCGTAGAACCGTCTGACGATTATAAATTTAATAAATACACAGTTGTACCTACAGATGAAGATGTGGCTATCGTAAAAAAACAAATAAAAGAAACATGGCATCGTATACAATCCAAAGATTTTTATACCGGTTGCGGTAAAGATGATTGCAAATGGTGCAATTTTATAAAAGACAATCATCACTATATCGATCTTAAGGAAGCTGACCCAAACATAGAACCGGATAATAGCTCTGATACTCAGCCATAAATAAAACTCACAAGCTCCCTCGCGGCAACGATTGTAGTGGATAGCCCACAGCGTCGATGCCTAGAGCTGCAAGTGGTGGCGGGGCGGAGGCACGGAGCCATCGGCAGCACTTAGCAGCTCAGGCTGAGAGGCGAGGACTAGTAACGCAAAGCGTGTCTGCCGCCCACTCCTAAATGCATATAGATAATGTAAATCAACTGTTTGCAGATTATTTACCACCAGAGGTAGTCCATTGTATTACATTTGCACCCTATGACAAAATTCAGTAGTTCATTCATTGCACTTTGCTTACTCGTCAGCAGCATGGCTTTTGCTCAGACTCAAGAAAAACATATTCATAATATCACCCAGCTCACCTTTGGAGGTGATAATGCCGAGGCCTATTTTAGCCCCGATGGTACTAAGCTCGCATTTCAAAGCAACAACCCCAAATGGGGGCTGAGCTGCGACCAAATATTTGCGATGGATATCAGCAAAGCGATGAAAGACAGCAGCTACAAACCTACTATGGTAAGTACAGGGCTAGGTCGCACCACGTGTAGCTATTTTATGCCCGACAATAAAGAGATAATCTATGCCTCCACTCATCTAGGTGGCCATGCCTGCCCGCACATGGCCTACGAGCAAGGCAAGTACTTGTGGCCTATCTATAATGAATACGACATATTTGTGTCGGATATGCAGGGTAATCAAAAACGACAACTGACCCATGCGCCAGGCTATGATGCCGAAGCTACGGTATCGCCTCGTGGCGACAAAATTGTGTTTACCAGCACTCGCTCCGGCGATTTAGAACTCTGGACTATGGATATCGATGGTAGTAATCAACGCCAGATAACCTTCGGCCTCGGCTATGATGGTGGCGCCTTTTTCTCTCCCGACGGCTCCAAAATCGTATTCAGAGCTTCGCGTCCACAGACCGAAACGGAAATCAAAGAATACAAAGATTATCTGGCCAAAGGCTTGGTAGCACCCACCAATATGGAGATATATGTATGCAATGCTGATGGCTCAGGTCTTCGCCAAGTCACGCATCTGGGCAAAGCCAATTGGGCTCCCTTTTTTCATCCTTCCGGCGAAAAAATTATTTTTTCAAGCAATCATCACAGCGAAAAAGGATACGACTTCCAGTTATATCTCATCAACATAGATGGTACCGGACTCACACAATTGACTACCGAAAGTAAATTCAACGCCTTCCCTATGTTTTCTCCCGATGGAAAAAAATTGATATTTTCGTCCAATCGTAATAATGGAGGTACACGAGACACAAACTTGTTTATTGCCGACTGGAAAGACTAAAATCAACTATCAATGAAAAATATTTACACAATACTTGTCGCTATACTATTGGCCCAAAGCACATTGGCTCAGCGTATCAAAACCGATCAGGTAGCCGCACATATATCCTACTTATCATCCGATAGGCTGCAGGGTAGAGGTACCTCCAGCGAAGGCGAACGATTAGCTGCAGCCTATATCACCTCCCAGTTCAAGGCAATGGGACTCAGTCCCAAGGGAAGTAAGGGCTACTATTACGACTTTACTTTTCGCCACTCCAAAAAAGTGCATGATACCACTCATGCCGACGGCGAAATCCGTAAAGGCCGTAATGTACTCGCCTATCTCGACAACAATGCCGAATACACCATCGTCATCGGTGCACACTTCGATCACCTGGGTCTGGGCCATGACGAGAATAGTTTGGACGCCAATCCACACGGTCGTATCCACAATGGTGCGGATGATAATGCCAGTGGTGTAGCCGGAGTACTAGAGCTCGCACGCTATTTTGCGCACAATGGAATCCGCGAAAAATATAATTTCCTCTTCATGACCTTCTCCGGTGAAGAACTGGGGCTTTTGGGTTCCAAAAAATGGTGCGAAAATCCTAGCTATCCGCTCGAACGTATCAATTATATGGTGAATATGGATATGATAGGCCGTCTCAATGATAGTACGCACAAACTTCTGGTACACGGCGTAGGTACCAGTGCAGAATGGATACCTGCATTGGAAAAAATCAATACTCATTTTGTGATGAAATACGACAGTGCCGGAATAGGTCCCAGTGATCAAACCTCCTTTTATCTCAAAAATATACCCGTAGTGCACTTCTTCACCGGCCAGCACAGCGACTATCACAAGCCAACCGATGACTTCGATAAAATAAACCTCAAAGGCGAAGCCGACATCCTCGAACTCATCATCGACATGATATTCGAACTGGAACAAAAACCCAAACTAAACTTTCTTAAAACCAAAGAACCCGAAAGCAAACGCATGTCATTCGGCGTCACGCTGGGTGTAATGCCTGACTATACCTTTGATGGCAAGGGCATGCGCCTCGATGGTGTAAGCGATGGCAAACCCGCCTCCAAAGCCGGGCTGCAAGGAGGAGATATCATTACCGCATTGGGCTCACATACCATACAGTCCGTGCAAGATTATATGAAAGCCTTAGCACAATTCAAAAAAGGCGAACGTACAATCATAGAATTTATCCGAGCAAATAGCAAAATGGCTCTGGAAGTCGAATTCTAATTCAATAATCTGGGCGGCGCACACGCTTTCCGCTGCAAGTCCTCCGCCCTCTGCTAGGGCTGCAAGCTATGGCAGTAGCTCCGTCCCTCCGCTCTGCCATACCCTGCATCCCTACGCATCGGTCGTCCGGGCTTTTCTCTACAATCGTTGCCGCATCATACTGCCATAAACCTCACAAGCTCTCTAGCTGTGTTTTCTCAATCACTATACGGTGTTAATATCGTTTTGTTCTCAATGCAGGTCTATCACTTTATCTTTGCAGCATGAATTTATCATTACAAGGCAAAACCGCTCTCGTATGCGGTAGCACACAAGGCATAGGACTTGCAATCGCCAAAGAACTAGCACTATTAGGAGCCGATTGTATACTGATGGCTCGCAATGCCGAACGATTACAACTAGCCAAAAGCGAACTGGATACCACCCAAGGGCAAGTTCATCAAACCACAGTGGCTGATTTTTCAGACAATACATCGGTATTGGAAGCCGTACATTCGATACTCCAACACAACATCATACATATACTCATCAACAATACCGGAGGCCCACCCGCAGGTCCAATTGTAGAGGCAGCCACAGGCGACTTCCTGTCGGCATTACAATTACACCTCATCAATAATCATCAATTGGCTACGGCGCTCCTGCCCGGTATGCGCCAAAGTGGCTACGGACGCATCATCAATGTGATATCGACTTCGGTGAAAGTTCCCCTGCCCAACCTAGGTGTAAGTAACACTACCAGAGCCGCTGTGGCAGCATGGGCCAAAACGATGGCCAACGAAGTAGCAAAAGATGGAATCACTGTCAACAATGTACTGCCAGGAGCTACCGCTACGATACGCTTATCTTCGATAATCGAAAACAAATCGAAAAAAAATCAAATAGCCCAAGAAGAAGTAGCTAATGAAATGCTCCATGAAATACCCATGCGCCGATTTGGTCAAGCCGAAGAAATAGCCGCTGTAGCAGCCTTTCTGGCTTCGCCGGCTGCATCCTACCTTACTGGGCAGAGTATTTGTGTCGATGGAGGACGTACCGGATCTATCTAAATTTTCTTGCTGGTGCTTCAATCTTACTACAACGCATCACTCCTCGAAGCTGGTTGCGACGAAGCCGGACGAGGCTGCTTGGCAGGCCCGGTGGTAGCCGCGGCCGTGATATGGCCACAAGACCTCTGCTTGCCAATGCTCAATGACTCAAAGCAGCTCAAAGAATCAGAACGCTATGCACTACGACCACAAATAGAAGAGCTAGCCATAGCCTATGCGATAGGAGTGGTAGATACCGGCGAAATAGATCAAATCAATATCCTACAAGCATCCTTTAAAGCAATGCATATGGCACTTGAAGCCTTGGCAGTAGCACCACAACACATACTCGTCGATGGTAATCGATTCAATCCATTTCCATTTGTGCCTCATACTTGCATCGTGAAGGGCGATAGTAAATTTGCATCCATAGCTGCTGCTAGTATACTCGCCAAAACCTATCGCGACGATCTGATGAATAAGCTTCATCTCGAATACGAACACTATCTGTGGCATCAGAATAAAGGCTATCCTACCAAAGCGCATAGAAAGGCTATAGCACAATGGGGTATTACGCCATATCACCGAAAAAGTTTTCGATTGCTGGAAAATACAGGAACTTAAATAAGTAAATTATCGATAAACCAAAAAAATAACGCAATTTTGTGTAACCTTTACTGCCTATAAACGATCTACTACAAAACAAACATTCATGAAATCATTTAAACTCATTTTTTCGATCCTCTTAGTAGCATTTTGTCAAATGCAAGTTCAAGCTCAAGATTCAACATCATTTACACCCAAAAATAAAAAAGTATATGTGTCATCCGGTGTTGAAGGAAGTTTGCTGCAAATCGCTTTCCGAAACCCAAGTATCAAAACGATACCTCGCTACACCTATTTTTTTAATACCGGTTTTGATATCAATTACAAAATGAATAAAAATCTGGTCGTATTCTCTGGCATACACATGCGCAATATAGGGCTTATCACAAAGTGGAATGATAGCACAAAGATTAAAGAGAGAGTATATCTTGTGGGGGCTCCGCTAGGGTTTAAAATCAAGTCCAATGACAATGATTTGCAATTCAAATTTGGGGTGGATGCCTCATTGGCTATGAATTATAAATGGAAAAGATTTGTTCACAACAAAAAGGTATTTAAAGACAATGAGTTTTTCAGTGATAAGGCTTCTAACTTATTTACATCTGTATTTGCCGGCATGCGCATCCAACGTTTTTCTATAACAGCCAATTATTATCTGAATAACTTTTACAACAGTTCACTCATAGAAGCCAACTTGCTTACTATCGGTGTAGGATTCGACCTGGATGAAAAAAAGCCATCTAAAGCACGTACTAAATCTAAGTCTTTGAAGATAACTATTTGATGTATATTGCATCATGCCCAATAAATATCTAATAGAGTACAAGCCTTCTCCAGAGCTTCTCAAGAAATTGTATGAATACAGTGTGGTAAGGCATTTTAAAGCGGGTGACACTATCCTGCAAGAGAATGCATCGATACAGGCTATTCCTTTGGTGACACAAGGTAGCATAAGAGTTATCCGATCTGATGATGATGACAGAGAAATTCTTTTATATTACATCAAGTCGGGAGAAAGTTGTATAATGTCTTTTTTGGGAGGTTTGCATCAAGAAACCAGCAAAGTGCGTGCTGAAGTAGAGGAGGATGCCGAAATCCTTTTTATTCCATTGGAGCGTGTAACACAGCTTCTACGAGAGTATCCAGAGTGGCTCGATTATATTTTTAAATTGTATCATAAGCGCTTTGAGGAATTGCTGGATGTAGTGAATGAAATAGCATTCAAAAAAGTGGATGAGAGGCTGGTGTCGCTTTTGGAAAAGAAAGCGGCCCTTACCGGCAGCAATGAATTGTATGTATCACACGAGCAGCTGGCTAATGAGCTGGCCACAGCGCGGGCAGTCGTATCGAGGCTGCTCAAGCAGCTTGAGTCGCAAGGCGAATTGAAATTGGGAAGAAATAAAATTTTATTGTTGTGATATGATGAATAATCCTTTAGATGCCAGCTTTTGGGATAATAGATATATCCGGAATGAGACAGGCTGGGATATAGGTCAGGCTTGTCCGGCTTTTGATCATTACTTTTTGAGTGAGGATATTGATAGGCAGAGTCGTGTATTGATACCGGGAGCCGGTAATGCGTATGAGGTAGATATGCTCTTGGGTCATGGCTATTCGCAAGTGACCGTGCTGGATATAGCCCCCTCACTGGCAGAGCGGCTTCAACAGAAGTATTTATCAAATGATTCTGTTCGAGTTTTGTGTCAAGATTTTTTTGCGCATGAGGGTACGTATGATATTATTTTGGAGCAGACTTTTTTTTGTGCATTGCCACCTTCGTATAGAGAGGCTTATGCTCGTAAGATGCATGCATTGTTGGCGGATAGTGCTTATCTGGTGGGTGTATTATTTAATAGATCATTTGAGGGAGGGCCTCCCTTTGGCGGTAGTGGTGATGAGTATCGTAGCTTGTTTGAACCTTTTTTTACGTTGGAGATATTTGAATCTTGTAAGCGTTCTATAGCGCCTCGTAGGGGTACTGAATTATTTGTAAAACTCCGAAAGAAACGGATAGGATCATAGATGTGGCTGCCGATGAGCCCTAGCCGAGATCGCAGCGGTATCCTCTCTCGTAGCTTGCGTAGAGAGAGATACAAGCGGAGAGCTCGATGTGGATGAATAATGAATCTTACGATGAGCTCCTAAAATTTTGATTTAATCGTTTGATGCTATTTGCCTCGTATGATAATGACGGGGTCTATCTTACTGGCTTTGCGGGCGGGGAAGTAACCTGCAAGAAAGGTGGTGAGGATGGAGAAGCTGATGCCTATGATATAAAATTGTGGGTTGTAGTTGACAGGGAAAGTCTTGACTGTGGGTAGTGCGGCAGTATTGAAGGGGATTTGGTCAACGATGCCGGAGAGGAGTAGCCCAAAGATCAAACCCATAGCACCACCGGCAAGTCCAATACTGAGGGCAATGGTATTGAATATATTTCGTACATCTTTGCCGGAGAAGCCGGTGGCTTTGAGTATGGCGATGGAGTCCATTTTTTCGTAGATCATCATATTGAGAATATTGTAGATACCAAATCCTGCTACGATGAGTAGAGTGATGCCTACGGCATAGGAAATAATACTGCGTACATTGCTACCGGTTTCGAATTGTGCATTGGCTGTTTGAATATCTTCGCCATCGATATCGAATATGGCACGGTATTCTTGGTTTAGAGCTGGAGCTAGATTGATGTCGTAGAGTTTGATATTGATATCGGTTACGTAGGATGATTCTTTGCCCAATAGTTTTCGAGTAGTAGATAGTGAGGCATAGCTCTGTACTTTGTCCAGGTCTTGGAGTCCGGATTGGAAGTAGCCGACTACTTTGAGCGGGAAGCGTTCGCCATTAGGTGTAGTGACTTGGATGATATCGCCTATGTTTGCCATCATTTTGTCGGCGGCTGCTTTGCCGAGTATGATGCTATTGGGCATGTATTTGAGTTGAAGGTAGTCGCCTTGAGGTATATAGTCGCTGAATCGAAATAGTTTTTCTTCGGCATCGACATCGATACCATTGATGACGCCATTGATGTCGATATTACCTACATTGTAAAATACTTGTGCGGATAATTTGGGGGCTACTCCGAGGATTCTTTTATCTTGTTTGAGAGCTTTTATGATAGCTGATGCGTTGCGAATGTTTTGGGGTTTGTTGCCGGGTTTTATGTTTTGGATAAAATGGTAGGCAGAGGTATCGGTTTGGAGGATGGGTTGTATCGGATTGGGTTTTACTTCGTTGTAGAGTCGTATGTGAGGGGTTCGGTTGAGAATGAGCCCATCGAGAAGGTCATTGAGCCCCGTCATGAAGCCCAGTAGAGTTACAAACATTGTGATACTAAAAGTGACGCCAACAGCAGCCACGAGTGTCTGCCGCCAGCGAGCCAGCAATAGAGAGCGTGCGATTTGAAGGATGATCGTTTGTTTCACTAGGGCAATTTGTAGATTTTATCATTTTCAGAGAGTCCTTCCAGTATTTCAACTTTGGTATAATCTTGCAGACCGGTTTTTACCGATTTTTTTTCTTTTTTGGAGATCCATACGGTGTTGTCCTCATTGAGGTATGCCCGTGGTATAGTTATGGCATTTTGTTTTTTGCTGAGTACGATATTGGCTTCAACACTAAGATTAGGATACAATTTGGGTGGCGTATTCACAAAGTTGGCCTCTACCGTAAAGCTTCGGCTTCGCTCATTCATAATGGGTGATATCTGCGTAATGATACCTTCGATGAGCTGCCCTTTGTGACTGTCCATGAAGACTAGGATTTTCTGTTTTTCTTGAATTGAGGCAATGTCGTTTTCATCGACTTGGAGCGACAGGTAGAAGTCGTCAGTACCTATTACTCCCAGGGCAGATTGTGGTGTAATAAGGTCTCCCTTTTCTTTGTACACGGCATATACCGTGCCATTCAGTTCGCTTTTTACTTCGTAATCATTGAGCATTGATTTGCTGATTGATAAGTTTTTTCGGGCTTGTCGGTCAGCATAGTGTAGTTGTTTTTTTAGGTCATTTTTCTTAATTTCTGCTGATGACAGGGCAGATAATGCATTTTGATAGTTCAATTCTTTTTGTTCTAGTTCTACCTTAGTACCTATGTTTTCTGCCCACAATTTTTGTTGTCTTTCCCAGAGTCTTTTTGCATTTTCTGCGTTTCGTCTACTTTGTTCAATCGCTAGGTCAAGCTCGTCCAGTCGCATTTTATTGGCAACAAAATCAGCATTATCGGCTTGTATACGAGCATTATCGGTGCTAAGGGTGGGTACTTCGGCACTGAGTTTGAATAAAAGTTGACCTTTTTGTACTTTCTCGCCATCTTTAACCAATACTTGGTCTACCGTTGCGGTCATTTTGCTATATACGCTGTACTGACCTCTGCTTTTTACGTTACCCGATGCAAATACGGATTGGGTAATATCTTGGCGTTGTGGATGTACCCATTCTGTCTTGTCATTGCAAGCAAAGCAAAGTATTGTGAGTAGTAATAGATATAAATAATTCATGGTATAAGAGTAGCTGCAAAAGTACGTTACTCTCTATGAATAGTTCTGATCTCTATGATATATTAAGTAAGGATTTATGGTGCTTCTCCAAGCTTGATTATTTGACCAGAGTACCAATATGTTTACCGGTCACAACGTGCAACAAATTGCCGGGGGTATTCATATCAAATACGATGATAGGTAAGCTATTTTCCTGACATAACGTAAAGGCCGTCATGTCCATCACTTTCAGATTTTTGCCTATGGCATCGGCATAGCTCAGCGAATCAAACTTTACTGCGTTGGGATTTTTTTCGGGGTCGCTGTCATAGATGCCATCTACTCTTGTGCCTTTCAGTATGGCATCGGCGTTGATTTCGATAGCGCGCAGAGTGCCGGCGGTGTCTGTCGTAAAATAGGGGTTGCCGGTACCGGCACCAAAAATGACTACACGTCCTTTTTCCAGATGTCGGATAGCTCTACGTCGTATAAAAGGTTCTGCCACCTGATCCATTTTTATAGCACTTTGCAGGCGAGTTTGTACACCGATCTTTTCCAACATACTCTGCATAGCAATTCCATTAATCACCGTTGCCAGCATGCCCATATAATCACCTTGAGCACGTTCTATGCCTGTCTCTTTTTCATTCATTCCTCTGTAGATATTGCCCCCACCTATTACCAATGCTACTTGTACGCCCATATCCGTGATTGATTTGATGTCGTAGGCATACTGCGAAAGCATTGCAGGGTCCAAGCCAAAAGACTTGTCGCCCATAAGGCTTTCGCCGGAGAGTTTTAATAATATTCGCTTGTATTTGGGTAGCATATGAGACTTAGATTTGGACAAAGATAATCTACAGGCGCTAATTTGAGGCAATAAGCGACACAAAACCAAATATGTTTTGCAAACAGCTTTATACATTCCACAATTGCCAAGCTGAAGGAATCTGGTATTGGATATTTAAACAGATTTTTGTGTAGTAATATTATTTTTTTGGAGCTCATCTGCCGTAATTCTATGAAGCTACTTCGTGCTGTCCGCTGCTATATCTTCGGCAAGCCTTCGCTATATCCGCTACCATCACGGCTATTTTTCATCGTATACAATTCTATCATCATAGTCAGTGCACGGAAGTGTGTTATATCAAGAGAGCCGCCCCTTAGGGGCGGCTCTCTTGATAGCAAATAGCAGGTTTTAAATAGCTGCTAGTTGTACTTTTTGTTGCAATTCTTTTACTTGCTCACGGATCAGTGTGTCTGTATCCATGAGGTCTTTTACCGTTTGGCAACTATGGATTACGGTTGTATGGTCGCGACCGCCAAAGTGGTCACCTATATTTTTGAGTGAGTTTTTGGTATATTGCTTGGCCAAAAACATAGAGATTTGACGAGCCTGAACGATTTCACGCTTACGTGTTTTGGCTTGTAATTTGTCGTAAGGGATATTGTAAAAGTCACATACCAGTTTTTGGATATAATCAATTGTAATTTCTTTACTGGAGGTTTTGACAATATTGCGTAATACTTTCTTGGCAAGATCAAGATCAATTTCGCGATTCACTAAGGATGAGTGAGCCAAGAGTGAAATTAGCGCACCTTCCATTTCGCGTATATTATTCTGCACATTATAAGCCAAGTATTTTACTACTTCTGCCGGAAGTTCGAGTCCATCTTGACGCATTTTGAAATCAAGAATAGCCATGCGGGTTTCAAAGTCGGGCGTTTGTAAGTCGGCACTCAGTCCCCATCGGAAGCGAGAGAGCAAGCGCTCCTGCATACCATCCAAATCCTTCGGTGGTTTGTCGCTAGTGAGTATTAGTTGTTTGCCGTTTTGATGCAGATGATTGAAGATAGAGAAAAAAGCATCTTGAGATTTTATTGCTGGTGCGAAATAATGAATATCATCAATGATGAGTACATCGATCAGTTGGTAGAAATTAATGAAATCATTGATTTCTTGATTTCGAGAATGTTCTATAAATTGATGAATAAATTTTTCGGCACTGACATACAGTACGGTTTTGTTTGGATGTAAGCGTTTAGTTTCATTACCGATGGCATGGATGAGGTGTGTTTTGCCCAAGCCACTATTGCTGTATACCACTAATGGATTAAAAGAGGTGCCACCTGGTTTTTGGGCTACCGCCAATCCGGCACTTCTGGCCAGTCTGTTGCACTCACCCTCAACATAGGTGTCAAACGTATAATTGGGATTTAGCTGTGGGTCTATTTGTGAGCGTTTGAGACCGGGTATCACAAATGGGTTTTTGATACCGCTGTCTTGACCTAAAGGCATATCGACATAGTTGTTCGTCAAGTTGGCTTGTGAGGGGTTGCCACCTGGCATTCTCACCGACATTGGGTTTTTCTTATTTTGATTTTCCATCAAAATACGATATTCCAATTTGGCATCTTTTCCTAGTTCTCTTTTAATTGTTTTAGCAAGCAGTTCTACATAGTGCTCTTCAAGCCATTCATAAAAAAACTGACTAGGAACTTCTATAACAAGTACATTGTCTTCTAAAGCAACAGGTTTAATAGGTTCAAACCAAGTTTTGTAAGACTGCCAGCTGATATTGTCTTTGATAACCTTCAAACAATTCTCCCATATATTTTCAAAGGTCTTCATCATTATATTTATTCAAATTTTAAGTTTGTTACTAAAATGTTTGTATCTTTTTGATGAACAAATCTTTAAGATATGTTTTTTCAATCGGGCAACGAAAGTGGTGATTTTTTGTTGAAAAAAAAAATTTTTATACCCTTGTTTCTTTCACCTTCAACACAGTAAAATTTGAAACATAGTCATAGTGCTTTTTATGATTAAAAAAAATATTTATTCTCCCCAAATGTGTGCCAGCCCATCCCACTTGATTAACAAAAATATCTTTGTTATGTCGATTTTTTAGCATGTAAGGTTTTTCCAGCAATGTATGGGTATGCCCACCTAGTATGCCATCGATATACTCACTTTCTTTGGCTAATATTTTATCACTCACTTTAGCATCGGTATAGGAAAATCCAAGATGTGAAAGGCAGATTACGAAATCACATTTTTTTTTGACTTTTAGATGATAAGCTACTTCATTCGCACAAACAATCGGATCATGGTATTGTACGCCCATACAAAGATGGTCGGGTATTAATCCTTTGAGTTCAATACCTACACCCAGTATGCCTATCTTTAAAGGGCCTTTTCGTACTATGGTATATGGTTTTACTCGATAGCTGAGAACGGTAGAGGATACGTCATAGTTGCAATTGACAAATTCAAAATCGGCATAGGTCATTTGAGCAGCCAGATTATCCATGCCTAAATCAAAATCATGGTTTCCTATAGTTGCGGCATCATAGCCCATCAGGCTCATCGCTTGCATTTCTGGTTTGCCTTTGTAAAGGTTAAAATAGGGTGTGCCTTGAAAGATATCCCCAGCATCTAGAAGTAGTACATGTTCTTCTTCTTCTCTTATTCTGCGGATCATTTCGTACCTGTTTTTTATCCCTCCCAGGCCTTGCCATTGGCTTCCATCCATAGGGAAGGCTTCTAGTCGGCTGTGTACATCATTCGTGTGTAGGATACTCAATGTGCTAGTCTTTGTGTGCTGGTGAGATGCAGCCGTCAGGGGTATTTGATCAAGGGCTAGCATAGAGGCTATTCCGGCGCTTTGTTTGATAAATGTTCTTCTATTCATGGTGGATGATAAATCGTATGGAAGAGTCGGGTACTATTTTTTTTTGTGTGCGGAGGTATTCGAGTACAATATCTCGAACAAGTTGTTTGCTAGGCAATTGGGGTACTCCTTTCAGAAAATCACATCGGTCGCCTCCATTGGCTACGTAGTCGATAGTGGCTATTCGTACACTGTCTTGCGACACATTTTCTACGTTGCCTTTGAGCCATTCTATTTTTATGGAGTCAGCGGTATTATCCGAAGGATTGATTTGTATGTTCATACCTGCTATAGGCCAGCCTTTGGCGTTGGATATGTGTTTTATCCATGTTCGTAATAGGTCTTTGCTGATGGTAATGAGTACTACTTCGTTGTCGAAAGGGAGTAGCTCATATACTTTGGCGAGAGTAATGGCACCTGCCGGCCATTCTTGTAGTCGAAGGCCGCCGTAGTTGGTGATGACTGCATCAATAGCAATACTATGATTTTGATAGTAGTGCCATATGGCATCTGTGACTAAGTTGCCAAGGCTGCCTGCGGGGACTTTCTTTTTGAATAAGCCGGATGCATAGGTTATGGTATCGGCCATGATGCGTGTCAGTGACAGACGGTATGGCTCGAGCAAACTATCTGCCGGGTTGTATATAGCAGTATCTGCTATATGTATTTTGTTCGTGCTGTGTGTATTGTATGTAGCTATCCATGGAGCTCTACAACACAAGAGAGTCAAAGAAAGAAGCAGCAAAGTTATTTGCAAAAATTTCATGATACGCTAGATGCCTAAAATTACAAAAACATTCTATCTTCGTAGTTTAAATTATTATAAATACATTTTTATGGCATCTTTTGAAATTTCTGGAACGCTCAAAGTGAAATCGGACACACAGGTAATAAGCGAAAAATTTTCTAAACGTGATTTTGTGATCACCATAGATGAAGAAACGCAGTATCCACAGTATATATCTTTGCAATTGGTGCAAGATAAGTGTTCTCAATTAGACAATTATAATGTAGGCGACCAAATGAAGGTCTCCTTCAATCTTAGGGGAAGAGAATGGAGTGGACCGCAAGGGATTAAATATTTCAATTCGCTCGAAGCTTGGCGAATAGAGAAGGTGTCTGCTACCAATGGTCCGTCATCTTCGCCATCTGTTAGCTATATGGCTCCTGAGAGCACTTCGAATGTAGGTCATATGGCACCTGGTGTGATTACGGCGGCTCCTTCCAATGATGATTTGCCTTTTTAATGGAGGGATAGATTTTGTCGTATTCCTTTGTTCCGTTTGCGGCAACGATTGCAACGGAAAGCCCGCAAGAGTAGGGTGTAGAGGTGCCAGAAGTGGGAAGGCGGAGGCACGGAGCCTCCACCGCGACTAGGCAGCTCACAGCCTACGATGAGGACTTGAAGTGGAAAGCGTGTTTGCCGCCCACCTTGTATCACAAAATTCAGTAAAAAAAATAACAGCTATATTGCTGTTATTTTTTTATGAATCATATTCGTTGATGAGTGAACGGGTAGCAGCGATTATTTCATGAAGTAGTCGATCATTTCGCTGATTCTTTGCTTCATTTCTTTGCGGTCTACAATAAAATCTAAAAAGCCATGATCGAGGAGAAACTCGGAGGTTTGAAAACCTGCGGGTAAATCTTTTTTGATGGTTTCTTTGATGACTCGAGGTCCGGCAAAGCCAATAAGTGCTCCCGGCTCAGCGATATTAATATCGCCCAGCATGGCATAAGAGGCCGTTACACCGCCGGTAGTAGGATCGGTCAGATAAGAAATGTATGGTAGCTTGGCCTTGGCCAACTGAGTGAGCTTGGCAGAGGTTTTGGCCATTTGCATGAGGGAGAATGCGCTTTCCATCATACGAGCCCCACCAGACTTGGAGATAATCATAAAAGGCATTTTATTAGCAATAGCAAAATCGATTGCTCTGGCGATTTTTTCGCCTACTACGCTGCCCATACTCCCACCTATAAATCGAAAATTCATGGCCGCGGTGACGAGTGCTTTGCCCTCTACTTGACCTACCGCTACCGTCATGGCATCTTTGAGGCCGGTTTGCTTGCTTGCCTCTTTGAGGCGGTCTTTGTAGGGTTTGATATCTACAAATCCTAGTTGATCTTTGGATACAATATTTTCAAATAGCAACTCTACAGTGCCTTTGTCGTAGAGTAAATCAAAGTATTCAGCAGCATCGATTCGATTGTGATAGTTACAATGGGGGCACACCCATAATGTTTCTTTTATTTCGTTGATGGTAGAAGTGTTTTTGCATCCTGGGCACTTCACCCATAAGCCATCCGGCACGTCTTTCTTGTCTTTCGATGTAGTGAGTATTCCCTGCTTGATGCGTTTAAACCATGTTGATGACATATCTTTCTTCTGTTTAAGATGATGAGAAGTGCTGTAAGTATACAACTCTATTATTCGACAGATTGATGGACAAAAGTAACAAATCTGACTAAATGTCAAAGTTATTTTGAGTTGAGAGTTGTGGATAGTGGTATTTCGAAAAAATGATAACGAATGATATTCTATTGAATAGCGATAGTATGTCCGTCTTGATAGCTGGAATAAGTTTGTTTTTTATGTTCATTTATCTGTTTACCTCATTTAATGATAAAGCCCGCAGCATTGCTGTAAATTTGTGTTATGAAGTCATTGATACTACTTATGATTGCCTTGGTAAGCGGCTATACATTGCTGGCACAAGAAGAGGGCACTTGTGCCGATTTTAAAGCTCGAAGTATGCTCTCGATTCAAAAGAAAAAACGAGCAGGGACTTATGACAATAGTCTGATGAGTAAATATGATGTACATCATTATTATCTCGATCTCAATATAGAGCGTAATAGTACTATGATAAGTGGTTTTGCTACTATTGGGGCTACAGTCACGGCTGCATCACTCGATACATTCTGTTTTGAGCTCAATAGTATGCTTACGATCGACAGTATACGTCTCAATAGTACTACCCTGGTACCCTTTGCCAGAGTAGCCGATATCACCTATGCGCTACTTCCTACTCAGCCTCTCGCTGCTCAAGTGAGCTTGCAAATATATTACCAAGGCAATGCTTCAGTAGTAGGAGGTGCAGCTATAGGTAATGGCTTTAGCACCGGCACGTCTCCCTCATGGGGCAACCAAGTCACCTGGAGCTTGAGTGAGCCTTACAGTGCTAAGGAGTGGTTTCCCTGTAAGCAATTCTTACAAGATAAGGCCGACAGTGCTTGGATATTTGTGACAACCAACAATCAAAATAAAGTGGGCTCCAATGGTGTGCTCGAAGGCGTAGACTCTTTGCCTGGTAATAAAGTTCGATTTCGATGGAAGACGCGCTATGCTATCGATTATTATCTCCTATCTGTAGCAGTAGCCAAATACGTAGATTATACCTCATGGTTCAAGCCGTCTGCCCTTCCCAACGATTCGGTCAAATTTGTCAACTATGTCTATGATAATCCTAATACACTCCCTACTTTTCAAGCCCAAATCGATAGCAATGCGCTTGTTATGGAGTACTTTTCTGACTTGTTTGGTCTCTATCCGTTTTATGAAGAAAAGTACGGTCACAGTATGGCACCATTTGGAGGTGGAATGGAACATCAAACAATGACCAGTGTCGGTAATCTAGGCAATTTCTCACTCAATGCCCACGAAAGTATGCACCAGTGGTTTGGCGATTATGTCACATGCAAAACATGGAAGGATATTTTTATCAACGAAGGGTTTGCCTCCTATGGCGAATACATTGCATATGATCACTTCAGAGGCTGGCCGGCAGCACAAGCCAAAATGCTAGAAGTACACACCAACGTACTTCAAGATATCAATGCCAGAGTATATTTTACAGATACTACAGATGTCAATAGAATCTTTAGTAAGCGACTCACCTACGACAAAGGCAGTGCCGTGGTACACACCCTTCGTTTTGTTCTTGGCGATTCCTTGTTTTACAGCGGACTCAAACATTTTCTCCAGCAATATGCTTTCCTTACTGCCGGCATCGATGATTTAAAAAACTCCTTAGAAAGTCATACGGGAATCAACCTTCAAGACTATTTTGACCAGTGGCTTTATGGATACGGGCATCCTATCTTCTCCGGCGAATTTTTTGCCAATGGCAATAATCTATATTTGCGAGTAAGCCATACGGGGTCCTCCTCAGGCACAACTCTTTTCAAAGGCCCGCTCGAAATCAAGTGTATCGGTCCGGCAGGCGATACCACCATAAGAGTCACTCTCACCCAAAATCAAAATGATTTCATTATCCCTTATAACCGAGCTGTAACAAATATCGAATTTGATCCTAACAACTGGCTTCTTAATACGTCCGGTAGCATAATCGATAATCCAAACTTAGTCACTCTCGATGCCAATTATATTCAATGGAACAATCAGATCACCGTCAGCCCTAATCCTACCACACACACATTGACCATTCATAACCCCAATCTAACCATACGCCACTCCACCATCTGCGATGTAAGTGGCAAGCAGCTTCTCCAAAGCAAAGAATCTGATCTCAACCTATCCACCCTTCCTGCTGGTATCTATTTGCTATCAATCCATACCGAGCAGGGTGTATTTCGTCGCAAAATCATCAAAGAATAAATTCAGCTTACCCGTTTTTATTTTTTGGAGCCCATCATCCCAACTCTATCATCTAAGTCTTGCTCTTCGCTCCTATCTCGCCCACCTTTTGGGGTGAGCGAGGATATCCACTGCGATCAAGGCTATATTTCATCGACATTTCCAATATTGAGCTTGCATAGCGAACATAAATCGTCTTGTGCCCATGCTAATCGAATCATAGCAATCCAAAACTATTTAATTCATAGTCACCTATCACTTCCTCACAGGCTAAAATTTATCCATAATCACCCCTTCACTATGAAAGTCGATAAATAATCTATTATTGAAAAATTAAAGGGAAATAATGACCCGATTTCACCTCACTTCCTGATAATTATCATGGACTATTCGCTTATTTGTCATAGCAATGTCATATTTTTTAATCAGTGAATGACAAGGATATCAATCTCTATAACTTTGCGACATAAACAATTACAAATGAAGAAAATTTTAGTAGCAATCACGGCAATTATGGCACTAGGGAGTGCCTCCTATGGCCAAACATGGATCAATGACTCTCTTACTATGGGTATGGGAACAGGAAATGATGTCTTTTATAGCATGAACAACGGCATTGTCCGTACCGAAGATAACAAGAATTGGCACATGGCCTTCACCATGAGCGCAGGCGACAGCTCCGGCATATGGGCTAATCACAATTCAGGCAACAACTTTACCAAAGTATTCAATACACACAAAGATTCTTCCCAATGGAATACTATTACCCTTGCAGATACAGCTAGTTCTACTGTTTGCTTCAATAATCATGACGGATGGTATTCTGGCGCTTTCAATAATAAACCCGGTGTTGGACCCTTCGATTTCGGCTGGGGCAAATACGATCCCGTATCACACAATATCATCGGCGACTCTATATTTATCGTACGTGTCAGCACAGGATACTATAAAGTATGGATCAAACAACTCGTATCCACACAAATGGAATATACCGTACAGGTAGGCGACATGGCTACCAATCAAACCACCGTGTATACCGTAGCCCGCTCACCCAAATTTATGAACCGACTTATGGCGTACTTCAATCTGAGTACTGGTGTTGATACCAACCGAGAACCGGAAATCAGCTCATGGGATCTACTCTTTACTCGATATACCACTGATGCTCCCGGAAGTGGTCAGTTTCCTAACAATAATGTAATAGGTACACTTAGCAACAAAAACGTAAAAGTTGCCCGTGCACAAAACATACAGGTAGATACCGCATTCAATACTTATTATAACTTTGCCGGTAACTGGGCTACCCATATCGCAGGTGTAGGATACAACTGGAAATCATTCGACATGTCTACCAACACTTGGGCAGTGGCAGACTCAAATTCCTATTTTGTAGAAGACAGAGCGGGTAACTTATGGCAAATGCAGTTTACCGCTTACAGTGGAAGTGCTACAGGCAATATTAACCTTCGTAAGCGTATTGTTGCACCCACTTCTGTCAATGATGTGGCTTCCATTATCACCAAATATAGCTTATCCCCAAATCCAAGCAATCATACTCTCCATATCGCAATAGACGCCAAAAGTACTTCAGAGGCGCAGCTCGTAGTGATAGATATGTCCGGTAGAGTACTTACACAAAAAAACTTGAAAATCAACAATGGACTGAATGCATTTAACCTTCCAGTAAGTCAGTGGAGTCAAGGGCAATACTTATTGCAAATCAAAGGCGACAATATTCAAATTGCAGAATTCTTCATCGTGAATCATTAAGCATATACATGCTCAAAAACCTATCTATCATTATTTTTTACAGCTTGGTGGCTCTAACTTCTAGAGCCACCAATTTGCTACTTACTGTCAAAGATAGGGATTCTAAATTGCCCCTTCAGGCAGTAAGTGTTCGTATAGAATCATCCGTATCAAATACACAAAGTATTACGGATGCACTTGGTAGGGCGGCATTCCAATCCATTGAGTTTCCTCTTGTGATACATGCCAAAACATTGGGCTACCAATCTGTACAACTTAGTCTAAAAGCTAGCCATTGTACACTCCGAAATGACACGGCTTATTACACCCTTATACTAGAGCCATCTGTATCCGGCCTTCGAGATGTCGTAGTTACCGGTCAAGCGGGTCCCGTTTTGGCTCAGCAGTCTATCTATAAAGTGAATACAATCAATGCGTCTCAAATAGCCAAATTAGGAGCGGTCACGCTCAATGATGTATTGAATTTTGAACTGAACAATTTTGTCAACAATGATAATGTATTAGGTAGCTCTGTCAATATGGGAGGGCTAAGTGGTCAAAATATCAAAATCTTAATCAACGGAATTCCTCTTACCGGTCGTGAAAATGGAAATATCGATTTAGGTCAAATCAACCTGAACAATATCAAGCGTGTAGAAATGATTCAAGGACCTATGAGTGTAGTATATGGTTCCAATGCAATGGGTGGAGTAATCAACTTAATCACACAGACACCCAAAAAAAACCACAGTGGAGGTGTGCGAAGCTATTTCGAAACCGTAGGTCGCTACAATTTTAATGGTCATTATAACTACGGCGATTCTACTCATCAACTCATGATAAGTGCAGCTCGAAATTTCTTTCAAGGTTGGACTCCCAAAGATAGTGGAGATCGCTTCCAACTCTGGAAACCCAAAACACAATACACAGCAGATATTCAGTACAATTATCAACTATCCAAGAATGTCAAACTGAATTATTTTGGTAGCTACCTCAACGAAAAAATTACCAATAAAGGTACCCCGATTATTAATCCTTACGAAGGATACGCCTTTGATGAATACTATCGCACCCATCGAATCATTAATGCCATCAATGGAGATATAAAACTAAGTAGTAAATCAAACTTTGTATTTACCAACAACTATACCAATTACAATCGAACAAAAAACCGCTTCAAAAAAGACCTCGTCTCACTTAACCAGTTTGAAACCCTCAGCAGAGGCGATCAGGATACCTCTACGTTTAATACCCTTCACCTGAGAGGAGTATATCACAACCAGCAAGTCAAAAATACCGATATACAACTTGGCTATGAATATACTCACGAAACCGGTCTCAGCTACAAACTCGCTGATGACAAACAGCAATTGCAAGAGCTAGGCTTGTTCGGGTCGGCACTTTATCAGTATAAACGCCTTAGTGTGCAGCCCTCAGCACGCCTCACGGCCAATAGTAGATACAAAACAGCCCTCACGCCTGCCCTTCATTTGAAATATAATGTTGGCAAAAACAATACCCTTAGAATGTCGTATGCCAAAGGATATAGAACACCTTCTTTGAAAGAATTGTATCTTCAATTTATCGACCAAAATCATACCATTCTCGGAAACGAAAATTTATCTCCCGAGTTGGGGACTCGTATTGAATTAATTGCCGAAAAAATAAGACCTGTGCAAAATGGGGAGTATACGTATAGCTTGTCGTTGAACCACAACAATATCAAAAATCTCATCACATTGGCAGGCTACAATAATCATGGCATATTGAGAATATATGATAATGTCGAATCCTACAAAAATTACAACGCTAATATTAGAATCGGTTTTAGAAATGATCGATGGACATCTCAAATCGGCACAGGTATTATACATGTATTAGGCTCATCGCTCATGCCTCAACATCAAATCGTAGAAGCATCCGCTACACTGGCCTATCTACTGAAAAAATACAATACCTCATTCAACGTTAATTATAAGTTCAATAGCTTACAACCTATACTCACCGTCGATCAACAATTTGTATACACCGATCCTATGCACATAGCAAATACATCTGTACAAACTCGTTTTTTTAAGAATACCTTGTTGCTTCAGGTCGGTATCAAAAATATGTTTAATATCCAGACGAGTCCTCTGAATGGGGTAGGCATAATGCAAGGTGGACATATGAATACTGCTGGAATGCAATTGTTTCCGGAGCGAAGCTTTTTTATGGATATTAGCTATACTTTTTAAGTTCCAATTTCTGCAATTTTTGTTATATATTCACACGTGCATCGTTCAACTGATTTATAACACATTCAAAAGATTATGTCATCAATACCGGCTTTTCAATGGGATAAATGGTATGAAGCCATTGGAGGACGAAAAATATCAATTACCCTAGTGGATGAACTGCTTCATCAGATTCACCACGAGCAGTACCCTCGATTTGAGGGTGAAGTCAATAGTCAGGTATATCCTTTTGCAAGTACGAGCGAAGCAAGTACCCTGATAAAGAATAAAGCCTTAGCGTTAGGAGCCGATTTGGTCGGTATCTGTGCTATAGACGAAGGTGATGTGTATGAGGGGCGCGTAGTGAAGGAGCAGTTTGCTATTGCTCTGGGGCAGGCCATGGAGTACGAACATTTCAGTTTGGTACCCACAGAGCAGTCTGCTATTGAGTGTATGCGAATCTACCATAGCTTGGGCGAAATAGTTATCGCACTCGCTCAGTATATTAGAGAGCTGGGTTATCCTTGTCGTATTGAACATCCTTTGGGTGATAGCGATTTATTGCATATTCCTATTGCGCTCAAAGCGGGCTTTGGGGAGCTGGGCAGGCATGGTTCTATTATTAATCCTGAATTGGGTCCATTGTTTCGTATAGGTAGTATTGTCACTGATATGCCCTTACAAGTCGATCAACCAATGCAAGCGGGAATTGCTGATTTTTGCGATCATTGTCATGCATGTGAAATTTATTGTCCGGCGGGTGCTATACCCGCTACTCGCTCTACCACAGCAGGCAAAACCCCACAAGGAAATTATCGTTTTGTGGTGGATACCGGTCGATGTTTTCCTTATTTCGCTCATCATCAGTATTGTAGTGCCTGCCTGGCGGTCTGTGTATATAATCGCAAGAGCTGGGCGCTAGATTTCAATGGTAAGGCTATGTCTTATCCGGAGGTAATGATACACCCTATGCCGGATGAAGTAGATAGTGTACCTGAGGCTATGAAACATTCTTATCCTTTATTGAATAGAGGTATAAAGCCGACTTTTGATAAGGCGAATAAAAAGTATCTTCGAATAGTAGGGCGATAGTACTGTAATTATTATGCAGCGACGGGGATACCGTAGCCCCATAGAATGACTGTCGATGAAACTTAGCCACGATCGTAGCGGCATCCTGCTGAGTGTACTGCATATATGCAATTTATCACCTGTATGAACACGAAGCAGATATAGCGTAGAGCGTGAAATAGTGGCTGGTAGCACAGTCGATGAGCTCCTATCAGATATGTTCTTACTGGCAATAGGAGTATCATCAAAAAAAAAGCTACCTTATGGTAGCTTTGTATAATGGTGAGATAAGTGATTAGAAGCGAGGACAAGCAAAATTGTAAGTACGAGTTTCATTTCGAATGATACAACCGTTGTAGATCAATGATACTTCCAAGCCACCATTGCCACGAGTGGCAGGAGTGAAGCCGGATAGATTGACATCGTAGCTGATGCCAATTTTAGCTTTTGCCCATTCAAAACCCACATAGGGAGCAATTGCGTCGCCATAGCGATACCAAGCACCGAGGTAAAGGACAGAGTTAGTAACGTCGTCTTCATGATTAGGATTCATGATAAATCCTGTAGCGGCACCTAGCATAAGGCTACTGGCTTTCGCTTGCTGCATATACATACCGCTGGCAAAGAGCATCATGTTTTCATTCATTTGGAGCGAGCCTCCAAGAGACGCGGTGAAGCGAGAGGCGATTTTGTGTGTACCATTCAAGAAAGTTTCTACCGGTTGTGTGATATGGTAGTAAGATACCCCTGCGTACATATTCGCTCTGTCATTGACATAGCCTGAGTACATGATACCTGCATTGAAATCGGGGTAAGTAACGTCGGCATTGCCAAAGTTTTCTTTTGTATTATAAGGAGTGCCACCGCTTGAGGGTTCGTATTGGTCTTCGAATTTGAGTTTGTTGAAGTCAATACTTTTTTGGGTAAGATAACCCTGCACACCGATAGAGAGATTACGTGGTTTGTCCTCGTCGTCGCTAAGGCGTTTGTGATAGGCTAGTGAAAGGCCTGTAGTGATATTTTGCAGTGAGCCTGTGCCCGATTTGTCATAAAGCATCATTACGCCTACACCTAAGGCATCTCCATTGAGTTTTCCTCTAAGTGTGGCCAAATCAAAGGATAGAGTTCCGGTTTGGTATCCGGTGCTGTTGACACTCGACCATTGGTTGCGGTAGTTGGAGGAAATTCTCCAATCGCAATTCACCAAGCCGGTGTTGGCCGGATTGAGTGTGAGGGGAGAAGTGAAATACTGCGTAAAGTGTACATCTTGCGCTGCTGCACTGAGGCCCAACATCACACCTAAGGCTGTTAATAATTTCTTCATATCTGGATGTTTACTTAAAATTCGTTGTTAAAGGTATAGTGTTTTTTTGAAATTGCGAATAGTTGATAAAAAAAAGACGGAAAAATGACAAAAAAAGTTGGATTTAGCTGGTAAATCTAGGGTCGGACTCCATGATATGGCCACATTGTTTACATGTACGAAGTTCTTCTGAGTTGTAAAATTCTTTGAAATGGGGTAAGAAATCCGTTTCTATATTTTTGAGTTCAAAATATGTTTCATGTAATTTATGATTACATTCTTCACAAAACCAAAGTAAGCCATCGTTAAAACCTTTGCCCTCGCGAACTCGTTCTATGACTAGTCCCAAGGAGTTCTCATGTCGTCCGGGAGAGTGGGGAATATTGCCGGGTAGTAGGAACATATCGCCAGGACCGAGATGAACATCTACACGTTTGCCATTTTGTTGGGTTTTGATTGTAATGTTTCCTTCGAGTTGGTAGAAGAGTTCTTCGGTTTCGTTGAAGTGATAATCTTTTCTGGCATTAGGGCCGGCTACAATCATCACGATATAGTCAGTGCCTTCCGGATACAAATTTTTGTTGGCAACAGGTGGTTTCAAAAGGTGTCGATTTTCATCAATCCATTTTTGAAGATTAAAAGGGGCACGCATAGATGTATCTATTTAAGATTTGAGCGACAAGATAGTACTTTTTTTTACATTCAGAAAAAAAGTATAGGATATTGTTAAATATGGAGTGAAGGATGATGTCATGTTCAAATACCCATTACCTTTGGAGCAAACAGTCTGCCCCATGATTCGGTTTATTTTTTTTACGCTGATGGCTTATTTGCTTGTAAAATTGTTTCGAATTTTTATCGATCCCATTTTTGAAAAAAAGACTAGCCAAGCAAAATGGAGTGGCAATACAGAGTCGATAAACAAGAATTCAAACCAAAGCGGCGAGTACATCGATTACGAAGAAATCTCCACAAGGTAATCGCACCTTCTCTCCAACCCAAAACAAAAAGAAGATGATGGTATCGGCTGTGTGCTACAATGAAGCGGATTTGCGACGCTCCGTTCATCTTCATAGGCCATCTTCATCGGTCTGTACGATAGTGTAAGGAGATATTATATTACACACTTGTTTTCAATAATACTTATCCTCCCCAGTTTTCTCTATCCAGGCTTCGATACTGAATCGCTTCGGCCAAATGTTCCGTTTTGATATCAGCACTTCCGGCTAAGTCAGCTATAGTGCGCGACACTTTGAGGATTCTGTCATACGCTCGGGCAGAGAGATTGAGTTTTTCCATAGCCGTTTTCAATAAGCTTTGACCTGCCGTATTCAATATACAAATCTGTTGAAGCTGCTTACTACTGATTTGCGCATTGGCATAGATACCCTCTTGTTCTTTGTATCGCTCGCCTTGTATCGCTCTTGCCTGCAATACACGTTCTCGAATAGTAGCACTTTTTTCCTGTGATTCTGAATGGATAGACGATAATTCACTAAACGAAACCGGCGTAACCTCTACATGCAAATCAATTCGGTCGAGCAAAGGACCTGATATACGATTCAAATATTTTTGTACCGTTCCGGGTGGGCAACTACATTCTTTTTCGGGATGATTGAAGTAGCCACAGGGGCAAGGGTTCATGGAGGCAACCAGCATGAAATTGGCTGGATAATCGATCGACATTTTTGCCCGTGATATGGTCACTCTGCGTTCTTCCATCGGCTGCCTCATCACCTCTAGTACCGTTCGTTTAAACTCGGGTAATTCATCCAAAAACAATACCCCATTGTGAGCCAAGGAGATTTCGCCGGGTTGAGGATGTCCGCCACCACCCACCAAGGCCACATCACTCACCGTATGGTGTGGGCTTCTAAAGGGGCGTTTGGAAACGAGTGTGGCGTCCTCTGATAATTTGCCGGCTACAGAGTGGATTTTTGTGGTTTCTAATGCCTCAGTCAAGCTAAGAGGTGGTAGTATAGACGGCAGTCGTTTAGCTAGCATCGTTTTGCCGGCACCCGGAGGTCCTATCAATATTACATTGTGGCCTCCTGCTGCCGCTATTTCCAGGGCTCTTTTGATATTGTGCTGTCCCTTGACATCGCAAAAGTCTATTTCAAAATCATATTGAGCATGAAAAAATTCATCGCGAGTATCTACTACCACTGGTTGTAAGTCACTATGCCCATTCAAGAAGTCAACAATATCTTTGATATGAGAAATACCATACACCTTGATATTATTGACAAGCCCTGCTTCTCGTTCATTTTGTTTGGGTACAAAGAGGGCTTCAAAGCCTTCCTTTCGAGCTTGTATGGCTATAGGTAAGGCGCCTTTGATAGGAAGGATACTGCCGTCGAGGCTGAGCTCACCCATAATGACATAATGATGTAGTTTATCTTTAGGTACTTGCTCTGTAGCTGCTAAGATACCCACGGCTATTGGTAGGTCAAAAGCGCTACCTGATTTGCGAATATCGGCAGGAGACAGATTGACCACTACTTTGATACGAGGGAAGCGAAATTGATTATTTTTGATCGCACTTTCTACTCGATGCTGGCTTTCTTTGACTGCATTGTCGGGCAGGCCTACTACAAAAAATTTTGTACCATCCAGTACATCTACTTCGGTCGTTATCGTAATCGCCTCTACTCCGTATACGGCACTGGCAAATAGTTTTACCATCATAAGCTTGTAAGTTATATTTAATGGCTACAATATTACTTTACAAGCTGCATACTGCACAATAAATAAAGCTGTGTATGCCCCAAGGTAATAAAGAAGTGAATAGGGGGGCGAACTAAATTAATCCACCTATTTTTTCTTTTTGTAACGTATTAGCACGTCGGCAAAGACGGGGTGCATAGGAGCTTCTTTATCTAAAAAACGGAGTGCAGAAGATTTTTTGGGGTTTTCCTCTAGTGCCTCTTCTAAGTGCAGCACGGCATCTTTCGTTTTGCCAAGAGCTAAGAGTATCACCGCTCTGTAGTAGACAAATTCTATTTTGTACGCATAGTGGCTTTCGGCAATAGAAAGTTGTGTAAGGGCTTCTTCGTAATAGCCAAAGGTATAGAGAGCTTTGACCAGCGATTGCCATGTAGATTTGATGTCGGGACGGAGTTGTACCGCATTCAGATAGCATACAAGAGCTTCTTTATCGGCGCCCATTTCCAACAAGCAGTTGCCCAATGCCAAGCAATAGCTAGCGTTGGATTTATTGATATGTAGAGCTACAGAGTAAGCTTTTATAGCTTTTTCCCATTGTGCTTCTTTGGAGTATGTCTCGCCGATTTTGAAAAAGATTAAGTCGTCTTGCGGGCTAAGTTGTGAGGCTTTGCGATAGTATTGTCTTGCTTTGGTATAGTCTTTTTGTTTTTCCCAGCAAAAGCCAATGGCTTCGAGTATAATATCTTCGGCTTTGGCAATACTGAGATGTGTTTCTAATACTTCTATTGCTTTGGTGTATTGCTTGAGTTGCATATAAGCATCGCCCATATTACGGTAAGCGTATTCGAACTTGTCATCAATGGCTAAGCAATATTCATAGGCGTCGATGGCTTTTTCGTAGAGTTTAATGCCCTGATAGGCCACTCCGAGGTTGTACCATGCCATGGCATTGAAGGGCACTTCTTCTATAAGCTGAAGGTGGAATTCAATGCTATCCTCGTGGCGATTATTGATTTCGGCCCAGAAGCAGATTCGGAGGAGTGCGTCTTCATTGTTAGGCTCATAGGCCAATACTCTTTTGAGAGTTTCGTACACTTTTTCGAATTCTTCTAATTCGTCATAGATTTCAGACAGTTCGAGTAGTATATCCGTTTTGTCGGCGGAATCAAATTTATCCACTTGCTTTTCGAGAATGTCTATGGCATCTGCGAATTTGTTTTGCTCTATCAGTATATCTGATTTCAAAAATACACATTCGATATTATGAGGATCTAGTTCGTCTAGTATATCCAATATCTTCAGTGCTTGTCCATATTTTTTGTGATCGGTAAGAAACTCTGCTTTGCGAAGGTGCAGTATGGAGGAAAATGGATATAAGGTAGTGGCGATGTCGCAGGCGAGGGAGGCGTTTTCTTGGTCTTTGTTGCTTTCAAAAAAATCAATCAGACTTTCAAAATCTTCTTCGTTGAGCATATTATGCTTCTCTCCTCGTTTGATTTTGTAAAATTCTATGAGGAGATCTTCTATGTCTTTGTATTCGTCGTCAAAATAATCGTCGTTGAACATATGTATCAGTTTACGATGTTTTGTAAAATTAATTCAAACTTACGTACAAACCTCTCTGAATGATATAAATTATAGAATATTTAATCAACCAATGGGGGAAAAGTTAAGAGTTGGTGAAGTGAATAATACGTGTATCTTTGCACTCCCTTAAATTATCAAATTATGGAATGGTTATCTTGGCTCAAATCGGCTCATAGCCTATTACGCTATGCAGTATTAATCACGTTGGTGTATGCCGTATTACGTGCTTTGCTTGGATTTTTGGGTAAGCGAAAGTTTGATCAGTCAGATGACAAGGCGTCATTATGGGCGATGATGAGCTGTGATTTGCAATTGACCTTAGGGTTGATTTTATATTTTGTGGGCGACTTGGGTTTTAATAATCTAAGGTTGAGGGCAGTGGCAGAAGTGATGAAGAATAGTGTACTTCGTTTTTTTGCCGTAGAGCACATTTTGATGATGTTGATTGCTATTATTCTTGTACATATTGGCCGTAGCAAGATCAAAAAAGGAAGTTCGGATGTGGCTAGGCATCGTTCGATTTTATTGTTTTATGGCATAGCGCTCATAATAATTCTTGCGTCAATTCCTTGGCCATTTAGGGCTCAGTTTGCAGGTTATAGTTGGTTTTAATCTTTTACATTTTCAGTTTGTTTTCTTTATCTTATGTCCAGAGATAACAGAAGAAATGTATCTTCTGTTTTTGAGATCGGATGGGTTACTTTATGGATATTATATTGTGAGTCTGTAGGTATGATTTACAGATGGATGAATAATGAATAAGACGATGCCAACTAGACTTGACAGCAGCGGTATCCTAGTGGCAGTGCGTAGGGTGTGAGGCGATGGAGCCGCTAGATACAAGCGTATGGCAAGAGGTGGACGAAGAGTGTTTGTGAGTTGGTCTCCCAAATTTATTAATAAAGGTTTAGATACGTTTTTTTCGATTGATCATCCACACGGCAGCTAGTCCGAGTAGGCCACCTACGATGGTATTCCAAAGGATGGTTTCGCCCAAGAGTACTAGGGATGATACGGCAGCGGCAAAGGGTACGATGTAGATAAAGCTACTGGTCTTTTCGGCACCTAAGCGAGAGGTGGCATAGAAGTAAAAGGTCGTGGCCATACCAGTGTTGACTACTGCGTTGAATAATAGATTATACCAAAATAGTGAATCGCCTGATTGTAGAATTTTAATGATATTTTGGTTGTCAACCCAAACGTATAACATAAGAATGGATAGGCCGTACATCCAAAAGCTGAAGGATAAGGGTGAGCCAAACTGTGCCGATCGGGACGTGTGCCTACTCAATATCGCCCACACCAAGGTGCTGCCTATAAAATATAGATTGCCGGAGTTAAGTATTTTATCGAATTGCTCCCATAGGTGAAGTAAGAAAAATGCAGCCACGAGCCCTATGAATAAGCCTAGCATCTCTTGTGATGAAAGCTTGCGTGCAGATAGTATGACTGCAAACAGAAAAGTGACAAGAGGAGTCATGGTTGTGACTAATACGCCTCCTGCGCCGGGCATACCTTTTAGAATTCCTGTAAAAAATAATAGGCTATAAGAGGACATCAATACCGATGCCCACAGTAATGAAGGAAAGCCTTTTGGCGAAATGCGTAGCGGTATACCGATGATGCGTAGTAGAAATCCTACGCCAATAAAAGTACCAATGAAGCGGATAAAGGCAATATCGATGGGTGCGCCATAGCGTGAGAGTACCTTGGCACTAGGCCAACTTACTCCCCAGGTAATCATACTCATCACAATGCCTACATAGAGTGTACGAGGATCTTTTCGCGACAACAATGTCATAGGTATCTTACAGGTCGAGATTTTCGTAAACTATAGCAGCCCCTTGCCCTACACCTATACACATGGTAGCTAAGCCATATCGTACTTTGCGTTTGCGCATTTCGTGTAGCAGGGTCGTGGATATTCTCACGCCACTACAGCCCAATGGATGCCCGAGAGCGATAGCACCACCATTCACATTGACGATGCTGGGGTCAATATGGAGTTCTTGTATACAGGCGATACTTTGGGAGGCAAATGCTTCATTGAGCTCTACAAGCCCTATATCTTGCATACGCATACCTGCCCGTTTAAGGGCTTTTTGTGTAGCAGGTACAGGTCCTATACCCATTATGGAGGGGTCGAGCCCGGCTATGGCCATACTCTTGATACTTGCCATCGGCTGCAAATCGAATTGCTTGAGCGCATGCTCACCTGCCAGTATCATGGCGGCAGCTCCATCATTCACACCGGAGGCATTACCTGCTGTAACGGTGCCCTCTTTTTTGAAAGCAGGTTTTAGTTCGCCCAGTTTTTCTACGGCGGTTAAGCGGGGATGTTCGTCTTTTTCAAACATTATTTTTTTTCCTTTTCCTAAGTCTATTTCCACACTGAGGAGTTCATCTGCAAATCGATTTAGTTTGTCGGCTTCTACATATTTTAGTTGACTTTGGTATGCAAATAGATCTTGTTGTTCGCGTGATATTTTCCAGCGGTCTGCTACATTTTCGGCTGTTTCGCCCATGCTGTAGGGGTGATAAAGTTTAGACAAAGCCGGGTTGATAAATCGCCAGCCAATAGTCGTATCAAAGATTTCTGCTTTTCGGCTAAATGGGCTATCGCTTTTGCCCATCACAAAGGGTGCACGCGACATGCTTTCCACGCCCGAAGCGATTATTACATCGCCATCACCACACATAATAGCTCTTGCCGAGTCCATTATTGCTTGCAAGCCCGAAGCGCATAATCTATTCACGGTATTGCCTCCCACAGTGATGGGTAGTCCGGCCAGTAAGAGTGCCATACGAGCCACATCTCTATTGTCTTCGCCCGCTTGATTCGCACAGCCGGCGATTACGTCTTCGATGCTATTCATATCTATCGCTTCATTGCGATGCAATATTCCTTTCAATACATTGGCCAATAGGTCATCCGGTCGGATAGAGCTTAGGCTGCCGCCATATTTTCCAATTGGAGTACGGAGTGCATCTATGATATACGCTTTTTGCATAAAGTATGTTTGATGCCACAAAGATAAGTAGTAGACATTATCAAAAGAATGCGAATAATATAGTGATAGAGAGACACCGTATTTTTATGTCAAAAGTATGGCATCGCAATAGCCCAAATAACATGGGAGCTCATCGCAAGAATGTCTATTGAACCACCACGGGCTCTTCGCTATATCTCTTGTGCCTTATGAGGCACAAGAGGATGCCGCTGCGATCCCGGCTAGTATTCATCGTCTTATTCATTCTTGAGCAAAGAGAAAAAATTAGGGCATCCTAAGAATAGGATGCCCGTAAATAAACCAACCATGAAAACAAAATTTATGATACTACAATTGTCTTTTTTTGAGTTGCTTCGGTATTGTTACTTCCACCGATTTTTTCTGACCGTTTCTCGACAGTTCAGCCTTTACTTTCTCAGCACCTTGTTGCGATTTTATCGCCTCCATCAGTTCATCTACATTGCCGATCGCTTTAGTACCGAATCGGAGAAGTACGTCACCTTGTTTGATACCGGCTTTGTCGGCAGCAGAGTTGGTTTCTACTTCGTATACATAGACTCCATCTCCATCCGCTCTGTCTTCTACACTAACGCCTATCTTTACCGAATTATTGTTTGCACTATTCAGCGCTCTAAAAGGGATCTCTCTTTCTCCTGAAAAAGGAAACAACTTATCAAAATCTTTAAAAAACTCTTGTGGGTCGAGAGGGATGGTACTGCGCATGGTGAATCCGTCATTTCGATGACTCAATTCTACATTTTTGGTCAGAAAGTCAGCGCCACGCTCAAAGGTCACATCCACTTTATCGCCGGCTTTGTAGGATCCTATGGCCTCGACCAAATCCTGAGGGGAGTAAATATTTTTTGTGCCCACTCGAGTAATGACGTCTCCGGCTTTTAGTCCATATTTATCTGCTGGTGATCCGGGTACAATACTTTCGATTTCGGCCCCATCATTATTTTTGCTTGCTTTGGTATTGACGCCCAACATAGGCTTCTGACTCACGGCGCCATCCATGTCTGACCAGGGCATTGTTATTTTTTCGTCAGAAAACTGATCAGTGACATCCTTGCCATTGATGATTATTTTTTTCTGAAAAAAACTATTGCCATTGCTATTCTCATCTGGCTTCACTTTTTCGCCATTCAGAAATACCTCACCATCTCTTATTTCGATAGTGGTGGAGTTGCCTCGAGTAGATGGAGAATTGTCTTTAGAAGATTGAGCCACAGCTACTACATGCGAGCATGCTGTAGTCAAACAGAGTAAGAGTAGCTTTTTCATAAAATATATTATCAATTCAAAAGTAGCCATAAAAGAAAACTCCTACACAGAGGCAGGAGTTAAAAAAAATGAAAAATATAGTTAAAATAAGGCTTTGTATGATGACCAATGGATGAAACAGAAGGTAATACTGTCCATTGGAATCTTGACAATTATATAAGGGGTGCTATTTAACCATAGTTTTGAAAGTAGCTTCGTTGACAGTTACCGGATATTTTGCTTCCAAATCACTGATCCATTTTTTTTCTAGATATTCCTGGTATTCAGAGATTACATAGCCTCTGGCTTCGGCAAGAGTTTTTGGAGTGGGTTGGTCAAATACTTCTTTTACATCAATGATCGTATAGCTGCCATCTTCATTTTTGAAGTGTTGTGTGGGTTTGCCATTCATCATTTTCAAGCCGGCAGGGAAGCGGCTACGTTCAAATTTGCCGGATTCATAAAATACTTTATTTTGGACTCCGTCGCCGTTAGCACTTTTTATCACTTCGTCGGGCGATCCATTGCTTGCAGGGCTGGCTAAAGCGCTAGCTACTCGCTTGATGTATTCTTCATCCATTGCTTTGTATATCACACCCTTTACTGATGGAGGCCAAGTATATTTATCTTTTCGAGTATTGTAAAAGGCTTCTAGACCGGCAGAGTCTGAAGAAGCTTTATTCCATACGTTGCGGTCAGTAAGCTCAAACAGCATTATGCCATCGCGGTACTCAGTCAACAGGCTTCTATATTCTTCATTTTCGTCAATCAGCTTATTTTCTTGAATATCTATGAGAGCCTTCTCAGCATAGTTTTTTAATAGTGATCTCAGCGTAGGTTCTTTAGGCCCATATATTTTGCCGCGGGTGTAGTCTTGAATGTAGTTGGCAAAATCAGCTTGAGTAAAGCTTGTATTCCCAAAAATTTCAAATACATTTTTGTTGAACTTGGCATAATCTTGACCCTTAAATGTTCCATTACGAAGAGAGCTATCTGGTATCGCATTGATTAAGTCTGTAATAGCTTTGGTATCTTCTTTATATTTAAATTTTTCTTTAAGTTTATAAATATATTGTTCTCTGGCTATTTCCATACGACCGTCTTTTTCTACCTTCTTTTTGATATCGGTTTTGATGGAGTCAAATGCTCTTAGAGGTGTTTTGCTAACGAGTTTAATGATGTGGTAGCCAAATTCTGTTTTTACAGGAGCAGAGAGGTCTCCCGCTTTTTTGAGTGCAAATGCAGCATCTTCAAACTCTGGTACCATTTGTCCTACGCCGAATGTGGAAAGAAGCCCTTTGGTATTTTTCGAGTACTTGTCATCTGAGTACAATTCTACCATTTCTTCGAAATTGGCACCTTTTTTAAGGGCGGTGAGTATAGAATCTATTTTGCTTTTGCCCGCTTTATCTCCTTCATCGCCGTCACTTTTTTTCACATTAATCATAATCTGTGAAACCTGAATTTCTCCTCGGGCGGCACGCTCGTCTGTTTTTTTGATAATATGGTAGCCAAATACGGTACGAAACGGTTTTGAAAAACTCCCTAAAGGAGTGGCGTATGCGGCCGTTTCGAATGGATAGGAGGGTATTTGCATGCCGGTAAAGAAACCTACATCGCCTCCTTTGGAAGCCGATGGTTTGTCGTCGCTCATAGCGCGAGCAATTGAAGCAAAGTCAGCTCCTTTTTGAAGTGCCTTGTAGATGCTATCTATTTTATTAAACACTACTGCCGTATCGTCTGTATTTCGAGGCATATTGAGCAGTATATGAGATACTCTCACATCTTTTTTCATGCGATCATAAGCTTCTTTCACCAATTTGTCTGTCACTTCTGAGTCTGCGAGGTAGGTTTTGGCGAGTTGTTTTTTGTAGGTGCCTAATTCGGATTCAACGGATGAGAGTGTATCCATACGAAGCCCTTCAGCTTCTGCCACTTTCATCTTGAAACGACTGTATAGGGTCAAATATTCTCTTAATGCTTTTTCGCTAAAATCAGGTTTTTGATTATTTATGTTTTTCGTATACATCCTCAAAAACTCGGATTTGTGTACTTTGGCATTGCCGTAAGTGAACAAAACAGGATCTGATGTTTTTTGTGCAAATACTTTGTGTGTATTGATCACCAAAACGCCTAATAACAAGAAAGACCATTTCTTCATACCAATTATTTGTGTTTATTAATTATAAAAAATTAGCGCCGCAAATTTACGACGCTAATTATGAATTGACTTTTATTTTTTGCCGGAGGCTTCATTCTTTTTTTTCTTGTCAAGCCATTCAATCAAGCCTAATAGATTATTATGATCAATTCGTTTGCCGCGAATCACTTTTTTGTCGTCGAGCAAGTAGATGGTAGGCGTACTGTAAACATCGTAGAACGCTCTGAAATTAGTAGTTCTATTGGGGTCGTGAACATGAATCCATCCTTCGCCCAGCTTATTGTCTTTGATAAATGTTTTCCATTTTTCGGTTTCCAAATCAGCATCTACGGCATACATTTTTACGTTATACTTTTTTAGGGCAGCATGATAGAGTGAGTCGAACTGGGGTATTTCTTTCTTGCAATGACCACAGTCGGGCGACCAAAAGATCAATACAGTATAATCTGCTTTTACGCTACTTAGTGGCACTACATTTTTGCCCGTGGTATCAAGCATGCGAAGATCCATGGCTGGTTGGCCTATCATATTAGGTGCTATTTCTCGGGCTCTTTTGATATATTTTTCAAGTTGAGCAGAATCTATCCACGTAGCTAAGCCTTTCATGTAATAGTTCTCTACCAGATATACAAAGGCTTCATCCATACCCATTATTTTGCTGGTTTCTGACCAACGAGTCAGATACCAGAGTGTATACTTGAAGGTTTCTTCCATTCCTTTACTTTTAGCAAGTAAGATATCTGCTTCTGCTTCTACAGAGTCGGGCACCGGAATGACCAATTTGGTAAGATAATCGTCTAGTTTTCGCTCATAAATAGGGGTGAAAATTAATCGATCATCTCTAAAGTCATACTTATCCCAATAGTGAGTTTTGTAAAAAATTCTGGGATAGCTGGAGTCTTTGCTCCCGTCGGGCAAAGTGGGGAGTTCGGTGGGTATTTCCGGCTCTTCTACCGCATCGAATAGTTTTTTCAGAAAAGAATTGGGGTTTTTGGCAGCTACATCGTTTCGGTAATTGATTAATTCTTTTGATTTTGATTTAAGTTTGTCATACACAGCCGTTGAGTCGGATTTATTTTTTGCCGTCGCAAGTCCGGATTCTAGCATTTGATATTCTCTTCCATATTTCGATAGAAATCGCTGATAGTCGTAAAAAGCAATATTTTCCGTTTTGCCACTGATCTTCGCCGTATTGTATGGGTCGCGCTTGCTCAGTTCAATAGAAAAGTTATCTCCATTAAGAAGTATCATCTCCATCGATGCAGACTTATCAGCAAATAAGAGCATATAGACACCACCAGTGATTTTTTTGTCTGAGATGAAGGTAGCCTCCCCTTTGGATGATAGTCGAACAGAGTCGTCTTTGAATACGGTGGTATTTTTACCAAAATAGTGACAGAGGTATACCAAAGAATCTTGCGCATCCGTAAATTTTACTCTAATGGTGTAGCCATCTTTTGCACATAAAGCTGTTGTTAGACTCATGCAAATCGCTATTATGACGCTTAATTTATTCATTGGGAGTGTTTAATTTTAATATTCGAACGAAATTACACATTCAAGACGTAGTTGAAAACGATGAAGTTATTACATTTGCAGCACTTTAACACAACAAAATCTAAGCCCTCAGGCTTTTTTTAACATGGCAAAAAGAAAAAAATTTGTTCTTCAAAATGTTTTTATCGAGTCCTACGCTGCAGAGGGCAAGTGCATAGCAAGAGTCGATGATAAAGTCATCTTTGTAGAAGGAGCAGTGCCGGGTGATGTTGCTGATATATTTGTGTACAAAAACAAAAAAGACTGGGCTGAAGCTAAAGTAAATAGGATAAATCAACATTCTTCCGATAGAGTGGAGAGTTTGTGTGCTCACTTTGGTGTATGTGGAGGGTGTAAATGGCAAATGCTTCCTTATGATAAACAGCTTCAGTACAAAGAGCAGCAAGTAAAAGATCAACTCCGACGTATCGGTCACGTAGAGGTACTTACCTATTTACCTATCCTAGCTTGCGATGAGCAGTATTACTATCGCAACAAGGTGGAGTTTACCTTCTCGACCAAGCAATATATCCCTGCTGACATGTTGCAGTCTGATATGCCAACAGAAAAAAATGTATTGGGTTTTCATGCACCTACTTTTTTTGATAAAGTAATAGATATCGATACCTGTCATTTGCAACATGAACCTACCAATGCGATAAAAAATTTTCTGAGAGAGTATGCGTCCAAACATGAAATTCCTTTCTACGATATAAGAGCTCACAAGGGCTTTTTGCGAAATCTAGTAATTCGGCGTACCCAAAATGGGCAAGTGATGGTCAATCTGATTGTAGCAGAACGTGATATGGATACCTTAGAGCCATTGCTTAGTGCACTCTCTAATCAGTTTCCGGAAATTACCTCTTTGCAGTATACCATTAATACCAAATTGAATGATTCTATCTATGATTTGGACGTAATCTCATTCAAAGGGCTTCCCTATATAGAAGAATCACTAGGTAAATTTCGATATCATATAAGTCCCAAATCTTTTTTTCAAACAAATAGCCTACAGGCAGAAGTATTGTATTCAGTAGTCAAAGAGTTTGCACAATGTAAAGGGCATGAGGTGTTATATGATTTGTATTGTGGTACCGGTAGCATTGGTATTTTTTTGTCAGATGTAGTTCAGAAAATAATAGGGGTAGAGACAGTAGCGGATGCTATCGAAGATGCTAAGCGTAATGCGGAATTGAATCAGCTTCAAAATACGCATTTTGTGGCAGGAGATGTGATTCATATATGTGATGATGCATTTTTTGCTAAGCATGGAAAGCCCGATATAATAATTATAGATCCCCCGCGGGCAGGATGTCACGACAAATTATTGCAGAAGTTGCTTGAAATACGTGCTCCACGCATGGTGTATGTGAGTTGTAATCCTGCTACTCAGGCTAGAGATTTAAGGCAGCTTAGTGAGTTGTATAATATTGCTCTTTCGCAAGCAGTAGATATGTTTCCACACACTCACCACATCGAAAATGTCGTATTGCTTACACTCAAACCCTCAGAATTAGTATGATAGAAGAATTGCAGATTAAGCTACAGAGTGAGTTGCCGGGGAGTAGCGCTCATAGGCGAATGATACCAGCAGGTAGGCAGCTTACACTCAATCCACCGGATAATGCTATACGAAGTGCTGTGATGGTATTATTGTTTGACATCGACAAAAAATGGAACACCATTCTCATACGTCGTACACAAGATGGAAGAACTCATAGTGGACAAATTAGTTTCCCCGGTGGTAAAATGGAGAAGTTTGATCAGTCGCTAGTGCAGACAGCTATCAGGGAATGTGAAGAAGAGATAGGCGTTCGCCGACAAGACATCACCATCGTGGGATCGTTGAGTGGTTTGTATATTCCTCCAAGCAATTTTTGGGTAGAGCCTATCGTAGGGTATATCAATACCTTACAACAATTCAAAGCTTCCGAAAAAGAAGTGGCTGAAATCATCCAAGTTCCGTTGGAATTATTGTTTCTTCCCGAAACCAAAACACAAGCGCGCGTACAACCCCGATCGAATCCTTCAGACTGGATAGAAACTCCTGCTTATGAGCTAAGTGATGATTTGTGTATATGGGGGGCTACTGCAATGATTATATCCGAACTCGAAGCGCTGATCGTCCCTGCTAGCTAGTGCTACGAGCCAAAATTCATTAAGGGTTATTAGGCAAATTTGTAGGGCGTATACTTGGGCTCCTATTGTATTTTAGGGAGACTCAATAAAAGACGTTAGCGAGCATCAAAGTCGATCACTACTCGTTCGCTGGTAGGATGAGCTTGGCAGGTAAGTACAAAGCCGTTGGCTACTTCATCGGGCTCAAGGGCATAGTTGACCTCCATAGCCACAGTACCTTCCACCACTTTGGCACGGCAAGTACAGCATACTCCTCCTTTGCAGGCATAGGGCAAGTCGGCGCCATGTTGTAAAGCCGCATCCAGTATGGTAGCTCCCCCGAAGGCTAAAGGGATTTCCATACTACGGTCATCGACTTTGATCGTCACCACACTCATTTTGCTACTATCCGCTTTACTGGCTTCGGCATAAGCTTGCTTCGCTTTGTTGCCGCTTTCGCTGGTGAATAGTTCAAAACGGATTTTGCTATTTTCGACAGATGCATTGGTTAGATAATTTTTTACATCCATGATCATTTCTTCAGGACCGCAGATAAAAAATTGATCGATAGTTTGGATGTCTACCAGATGTTGAAAGAGAAGTTTGCATTTTTCGGCATTGATACGCCCATAATTGAGATCTGATTCGGTGCGCTCTCTGCTTAATACGTGGATCACTTGCAAGCGTCCCATGTACTTGTTTTTGAGCGCTTCAATTTCTTCTCTGAAAATGATAGAATGGAAATTTTGATTACCGTATACTAGTGTGAATTTGCTATTGGGCTCTTCCTTCAATATTGTTTTGAGTAGGCTCATTACAGGAGTGATACCACTACCAGCAGTCAAAGCCATATAATGTTTATTATGCTCAGGATGAAGCAAAACTGTAAAATTGCCCAAGGGTATCATCGTATCGATGGTTTCACCCACTTGCAATTGATTGTTGGCAAAGGTAGAAAAGCGCCCATCGTGTACTTGCTTTACGGCTACCCTGAAATCATCGTGGCCGGGAGCGCTACAGAGTGAGTAAGAACGTCGGATTTCTTCGCCATTGATCACTTTTTTGAAGGTAATGTATTGACCTGCCTGGTACTGAAATTGCTCTTTGAGTTCTTGAGGTATTTCGAGAGCTATTGAGACGCAGGTGTTGGTTTCTTTGCGAATTTCTTTTACTCGAAGTGGGTAGAATTGGGGTGATGCCATCGTTGCTTTATATCAAACGACAAATATAGGTTATTCTATGCATAAGGACTAGCGCAGCAAGAGAATTGTGTATGGCCTGGCAGCCATAGCGCACTGTTTAGTCTTTTGGGTAAGTTTTATTTTGTCTTGGGGCTATCCTCCTTGGTTCATTGTTGAGCAGGGTCCCGTCCCCTTCAGGGTTACGTCGCTATGCCGTAGCGAATGGAGGCGAATGGGTGGGTTTTTGCTTTCGGTCGCTACGGCAGAACGACCGCCTCGTGCCTCGGCGCCTTTCGGGCACGGCAGCCTTTCGGCGGGGGTATGATACTTCGGCGGTCAGTACGAGTATGTAAGGAATAAGTAGGTTTGTTCGCCGTACGTGAAAAGATGATGAAAGTAGATGTCGATGAAAACTAGCCGAGATCGCAGCGGTATCCTCTGCCACCCTTCAATGTGGCAGAGATACAAGCGTAGAGCTCGAAGTAGCAGAGTAGTGTGACGAACGATGAGCTCCTCTATCTTTTACTTTTTATACAACGATTATTTGGTGTGAGAGGATATCTTCCAAGGTTTCGCGGCGGCGTATCAGGCTGAGTTCACCCTGCTGGTGTAGGACTTCGGCCGGGCGGCAGCGAGAGTTGAAGGAGGACGACATTTCGAATCCATAGGCACCGGCATTGTAGAAGCAGAGGGTATCACCTTCGCGGATTTCGGTGAGGACTCTGTCCCAGCAGAAAGTGTCGGTTTCGCAGAGGTTGCCTACTACGGTGTAGATGCGTTCGGTGCCTTGAGGGTTGGAAATGTTTTGTATACGGTGATAAGCCTCATAGAACATAGGGCGAATCAGGTGGTTGAATCCGGTATTGATACCCGCAAAGACGGTAGCGGGAGTCTGTTTGATCACATTGACGCTGGCCAAGAAATAGCCCGCTTCGCTGACCAGGTATTTGCCGGGTTCGAACCATATTTCGAGTAGTTTGCCTGTCTCTTTCTGGTAGGTATCGAGTACTTCGGCCAGTCGTACGGATAGTAGGTCTACATCGGTGGCTTTGTCGCCGGGGGCGTAGGGTACTTTGAAGCCGCTGCCCAGGTCGAGATACTTGATATGGGGAAAATGAGTGGCTACATCCAGCATCACTTCGAGTCCTTGCAAAAAGACATTGATATCTTTGATTTCGCTACCGGTGTGCATGTGAAGCCCCTCTACGTGCAGGCCTGTCGTTTTTACGATACGCTCTATATGCCTGAGCTGGTGGATGGAGATGCCAAATTTTGAATCGATGTGTCCCGTTGATATTTTGATATTGCCACCTGCCATGATATGAGGATTGAGGCGTATCATGATAGGGTAGGAGCCGGCGTATTTATTGCCAAACTGCTCAAGGATGGAAATGTTGTCAATATTGATGTGCACTCCCAATTGTTTGGCCATATCGAGCTCTGCAAAGTCGACACAGTTGGGTGTGTAAAGAATCTTGTCTGGTGTAAAGCCTGCTTGGAGTCCGAGTTGTACTTCATTGATCGATACGGTATCTAGTCCGGCGCCTAGTTGCTGTATGATTTTTAAAATATTGATATTACTGAGGGCTTTGCAAGCATAAAAAAATCGGGTTTGCGTGTTGACAAAAGCGTGAGTTAGTTTTTGGTATTGTTCTTCAATCTGATGTCTGTCATACACGTACAATGGTGTGCCAAATTGGAGTGCGGCTTGTGCTAATAATTCGTCATTCATAGCGTTCAAAGGTAATAGATTTTTTAGTCTGCATATCTTTACTCAAACTTAAATTATTATGCAGTATCATCCATGGCATGATGTGCCGGTCGGCGATTCGAATGTGCCTCGCACGGTCAATGCCATTATCGAAATTACCAGGGGTAGCAAAGCAAAGTACGAAATCGATAAAAAGACGGGTTTATTGCAACTCGATAGGGTATTGCATACTGCTTTTTATTACCCAAGCAATTATGGTTTTATTCCTCAGACATTTGCCGGCGATGGCGATCCTCTAGATATATTGGTTCTGTCTCAAATAGATATCGAACCCTTATGTATCGTGAGAGCCAATGTGATAGGCGTGATGCGGATGTTTGATCATGGCGAAGATGATAAAATCATAGCAGTGTGTGCCGACGATATGAGTGTAAATCATATTCAGAATATAGATGAGTTGCCGCCTCATTTTACGGTAGAGCTCAAGCATTTTTTTATGCGATACAAAGAGCTTGAAAATAAACAAGTGGATGTAGAAGAGTTTTATGACAAATCGAAAGCAATGGATATTGTGCAAGAAGCTATCGTATCGTATCAGCGAGATATTGTACCCTTGTTGAAAAGCTAGTGTAGTATACACATGTAGCATTCTTCTGAAATGGGAAAACTATAACAGTATATGCTTTTTATTTTTGACTACATTTGCCAATTAAATTATTACAAAACATGCGTTTTATTTCCTTATTATTTCTTGTAAGTGTATATCTGATATCTTGCAATTCTAATGAAGCTACTCTCAATGGCACAGTAAGCGGTATGAGTACCGGTGATGTATACCTTATCCGCTCCGGCGATGAAGTGAAAGTGGATACTCTTGCTTTGAAAGACGGTAAATTCATTTTCAAAACTACACTTGCAGAACCGACTGTCTACATGATTAATTTTGGCCCTGATCAGCAGCCAGGCTTTTTTATCATGGAGCCAGGTACCAATACATTGACCTATGAAGTGAATCAGTCAGGCAGCTTGCAGGTTGAAGGAGGCAAAGAGCAAAAAGTGTACAACGATTTTATACAAGCTTGTCGTCCTGTATTTGGCAAAATGGATTCGCTAGGTAAGCTGGCCATGTCCATGCAAGAGGGTCAGGATACAGCACTGATGTTTCAGTTGCAGGAAGCATTCTTTGAATATGATGACCAACTAAAAACAATACAAAAAGAATTTTTGAATACTCATACCTCCGGATTGGCTGTATCATTTATCGCAATCAATTATCTCAACGAGTCGGCTACCAAAAATTACAAAGAAGCAAAAGAGATGTATGACCGATTTGACAAAAAAACCCAGGAAAACTACTTCGGCAAAAAGATTAAAGAAATGCTCGACATGATGAAAGGTACTTCTATCGGTGAAAAAGCGCCAGAATTTACCTTGCCCAATGATAAGGGAGAACTGATCAGTTTGAGTTCCTACAAAGGCAAAGTAGTTCTAGTTGATTTTTGGGCAAGCTGGTGTGGCCCTTGCAGAGCGGAAAATCCTGTGGTAGTGGCAGCATATAAGCAGTACCATCCCAAAGGGCTCGAAATCATAGGCGTTTCGCTCGACGAAAGTGACTCCAAATGGAAAGAAGCAATCAAAAAAGATGGCCTTACCTGGACTCATCTGAGCGACCTCAAAGGTTGGGAGTCAGAAGCTGCAGCACTATACAACATTCAGTCAATCCCCGCCAATGTACTGGTGGATGCCGACGGTAATATTATCGCTAAAGATCTTCGAGGAGAAAAGCTATTGCAAACCTTGGAACAAGTGTTTGCCAATAAGTAAGTATTTCTTACTAAATTCGCAGTATGTACGCATTACAAAATCTAATCTTGCTTTGCTTTATCGCTCTTTGTGCCACAGAAGCTTCCGCCAAAGGCAAAACTATTATACAAGGAACCACTTCCGACGTTAAAGAAGGCTTCATCATGATTCGCAACCTGACAAAGCCGGTAGCTGATACTCTTACTATCAAAGATGGTCAGTTTTCTTACTCCACCGAAATAGAGGAGAGTCTTCCATTTATACTAGTAGATGAAGCTAATCGCTATCAACTGTTTTTTGCAGAGCCGGGCAAAACTATCAAAATAACCTTGCTCAAAAAAGATATGATAGTGACCTTCTTGGAAGGCTCTGCTGCGCATGATAAGTTCAGAGAATTAATACAATCTCAAGAGCCATTACAACAGTTTGCGCAGCAAGTGCAAAAAGCACATACAGCTCTTAGTGCCAATACGGATAGTCTCAACCAAGTGATGGATAATATCAATACACAACTCCGAAATAATTTTTTTGGTTTCATACAGCGACATCATACTTCCGAAGTAGCTGCGTTTGTGATTTATAGTGCTATCAATAATGACAGAAATGTCAATGTGCAAACCGTTGATACCATGTATAAAATGCTTCAAGGAGCAGCGCTCAAAGGCTTTTATGGAAAAGAACTTTCCAAAATGGTATCCAAGCTTCGCTCCATTGAAGTGGGCTACATGGCTCCCGATTTTACCCTGCCCGACTCCACCGGCAAAAAAAATTACAGCTTATCCTCCCTCCGTGGCAAATATGTTCTCATCGACTTCTGGGCAAGCTGGTGTGGCCCCTGCAAAGCAGAAATACCTTTCTTAAAAAAAGCCTATGAAAACTACAAAGCCAAAGGCTTTGAAATTATCAGTGTATCGCTCGACGATAAACGTCCCAACTGGATTAGTGCCCTCAACCAATACGCTATGCCCTGGATACATGTATCCGATGTCAAAGGATTTAATAGCATAGTCAATGATCTATATCATGTGCCCTCTATTCCCAAAACCTTACTCCTCGACAAAACAGGTAAGATTATAGCTACTGACTTGCGAGGGGCCTTTTTGGAACAAAAACTGGCTGAAATACTCGGAGGAAGCAATTTTGCCAAGTAATCAGGTTTTTGTGCAAACGGAGTAGAGATATCTATCGTCTTATACAATACTAACAAAATCTCTACGTTTAACAAAAAAATATTCCTAAATTATGAAAAAAGTGCACCTATTGCTGCTTGCCACCTTCGTACTTCTGGCGAGCTGTCTCAAGCAAGAAGTAAAAAAGACTTACACTCTCTATTACCCCATACATAAAACCCGTCAGGAGGTGCGCGATGCAGTCAGTACCCAAGCACCCCATGTGATGAGTAATCTGGGTAATTTTGCCTTATATAACACTTATATTTTTATCAACGAGCGAGAATTAGGGGTGCACATTGTGAATCGCGATGAAACAGGCAAACCACAAGTGATAGGCTTTATTCCCATACCCGGAAATCAAGGTGTAGCCATCCGAAACAATATGCTCTATGCCGACTGCTACAGCGATCTATTCGTAATCGATATCAGTAATATCAACGAGGTGAAGTTGCATGCCGTAAGAGAAAATATCTTTCTAAGCCGTTGGAGCCCACATGGTATGAACGATTCAAACAAAGTGGTAGTAGACTGGATAAAAAAAGATACTACTGTTTCTCAGGATTATGTCGATATGGGCAATGGACGATTCTTCATGGAAGACATGTTTACGACCGGAGCTCTCAATACAGCTGCCTCAGGAGGAAGCAATTCAGTAGGTAGCAGTATGGCCGTGTTTACACTAGTCAACCAATACCTCTATGCAGTAGACCGTTCCAACCTTTATAGCTTCGATGTCAAAACACCTTCAGACCCTACACTGGTTCATAGCACTTATATAAACTGGAACGTGGAAACGATCTTCCCTTTCAAGGATAAGTTGTTTTTAGGCACTCGTACCGGCATGTATATCTACAGTCTCTCCAGCCCCGCATCGCCTACTTATATGAGCGTATTCACGCATGCCAATGTGTGTGATCCTGTCATCGCCGACGACCAGCATGCCTATGTCACACTTCGAAGTGGTACTGCCTGCAATGGGTTTACCAATCAATTGGATGTACTCGATATCACGAATCCACTAAGCCCCTCCCTGCTCAAAACCTACCCACTTCATAATCCGCACGGACTTAGTAAAGATAATCACATGCTCTTTGTCTGTGATGGCGCCAAAGGTATCAAAGTATTTGATGCCCAAAATCCTATGGATATCAAATTGAAAAAGACACTCGACGTGGGAAATGCGGTCGATATTATAGCTTCTCAAGGTTATGCTATAGCTATTACCAACAAATCTTTACTGTTTTATAAATATACCCCCGATTTTGTCATTACAGAAACAGGTATTCTAAGTATTCAATAGTATGAACAGAATCATATGCTGGATAGTGATGCTGTTTGTGACACATACCACTCTGCATGCACAAAGTGCAAAATTCCAATATGGAGGCATGCAACACTTTTCCTTGTCCAATACTGATATTAGCACCTTTCCCGGTGTGAATTTTATCAATGGCGTGCGTTACCAAAATAGATTTTTTGCTGGTATAGGCTTCAGCTTCAATTTTGTCAATCCTTACAACAATTTATTTTTTCTCACTACACGTTACCGTTCCATTCCTCTCTATCTGGATGGCCGTTACTATATGGGCAACAAGCGATCACTCTTTATATTGGCAGATCTCGGACTCAATCCTACCTACCTGCGATCATCCGAATGGGATAATAACACGGGTAATAAAGGTTATGCCGGATATTATAGCAATATAGGCGCAGGTGCTAAAGGTCGTCTGGGCAGAGAGGTGTTCTACACGGTAGATATCGCATACAATATGAGTAGGGCAAGCTTCGATTGGATGACAACAAATCAAATAGGGCAACCCAGCAAAACTCATTACCAAATACTTTCGCAAATGCTGATCATCCGAATGGGATTAGAACTTTAACCCGGATTTTGTAGTCGTTTCAAGCCGGAATAGAATTTCTTCTGCATAATTTGGCTTTAGGGTTTGTAACATGATTATTATGATTTATGCTACAAAATCGGACTTTGATTTCAAAACAAATGTACTTGTAGTAGTTGTTGCAATTGGGAGCTCAAGCTCGGAGACATTATTGAGCGACCGTCCTGCTGTCCGTTTCTATCTCTTGCCCCCCGAGGGTGCAAGAGGATATCCACTACCATCAGGGCTAAGCTTCGGGGTCTGAATCATTTAGCATCAGACTCTTACGAGAATGCTTCGCGTATCTTATCAAAAAAACTCTTGTCCGACTTGCTGGCATTGGGTTTGAAATTCGGAGAATTTTTGAGTTTTTCCAGAATCGCTTTTTCTTCATTGCTTACTTGCTGAGGTGTCCATACATTCACATTGATGAGTTGGTCGCCCTTTTCGTAGCTGTTTACACTCGGAAAGCCCTTGCCTTTCAGGCGAAGAATCTTGCCGCCTTGGGTTCCTGCCGGAATTTTTATTTTGGCTTTGCCTCCTATAGTAGGTACTTCCACTTCCATGCCCATCACGGCATCCGGAAAGGTAATATGTAATTCATATAGCACATTGAGCCCCTCGCGGATAAGCTCAGCATGTTTTTCTTCTTCGATTACTACCAGCAAATCGCCGGGGCTGCCATTGCGTTCGCCGATATTGCCTTTGCCTTGCACATTGAGCTGCATACCCTCTTGCACACCGGCAGGTATATCGATCGAGATGGTATCTTCGCCATATACTCGGCCTTCGCCTTTGCAACTATTGCATTTGTTGGCTATCTGCGTACCATCGCCATTGCAGGTAGGGCAGGTGGTCACTGTCTGCATCTGACCCAAAAAGGTATTGGTAACACGTCTTACTTGACCGCTGCCGGAGCACGAGCCACAGGTTTGTATAGAAGATTTGTCCTTGGCACCGCTTCCGCTACAGGTATCACAGCGAACATATTTTTTGACTTTGATAGTTTTGTTTACCCCCTTTAGGATGTCTTCGAAGCTAAGCTTAACTTTTACTCTCAGATTGGAGCCGCGAGCACCTGTACCTCTGCTTCGGCTGCTACGCTGCTGACCGCCAAAAAAGCTGCCAAACATATCATCACCAAATACATCACCAAAGTTTTGGAAGATATCTTCCATACGCATACCGCCACCGCCAAAGCCTCCGCCACCTGCTGCGCCTCCCAGTCCGGCATGTCCGTATTGGTCGTAGCGTTGTTTTTTCTGTGCATCGCTAAGTACTTCGTAGGCTTCAGCAGCTTCTTTGAATTTTTCTTCGGCTTCTTTGTTGCCTGGATTACGATCGGGGTGAAATTGCATGGCTACCTTACGATACGCCTTCTTGATTTCGTCGGCAGATGCATTTTTGGATACACCTAATATTTCATAAAAATCTCTTTTCATACCTTGCTGTTATTTGTGTGGGCGATTGTGCCCTGTGTTTTGAGTATCGTCTTTATTCTGCTAGTTTGCCTACGACTACTTTGGCATGACGGATAAGTTTATCATTGAGGAGGTAGCCTTTTTCGAGTTCGTCAACCACTTTGCCTTCCATACCCGGCATACTGATTTCGGTGACTGCTTCGTGTTTTTCTACATCAAAGTCCATGCCTTTACATTCGATAGCTTTTACACCTTTTTGGGTAAGATTATGACGGAGTTTGTTGAATACCAACAGGCTTCCTTCTTTGACTGCTTGCAGATCGGTAGCGGATTCCATTTGTTTTTCGGCACGTTCGCTATCGTCGAGCACTTCGAGCATAGCGAGTATGACCTCTTTGCCACCGGTCAGTATCAGTTCTGATTTCTCTTTGTAGGTTCTTTTTTTGAAGTTATCAAATTCGGCTACCAGTCGGGTGTATTTATCGCGCCATTCATCGAGTTCATTTTGCAGGCTATTTTTTTCATCAGCAGTTGACATTTCGTCATTAGCTTGGGAGTTTTCTGCCATAGTTTCATGGAGCGTTTGATCGCTGTTGGCCTCTGTATGGGTGTCTTCGGTGTTATTTTTCTTAGTTTCCTCCATATTATATACTATTTGGTGAATGAATTACTGAATGCATTGCAAACTGTTTGCCAAGTACTGATTTGCGACAAAATGGCAATAAGTATTCTCGCTGGGACTGATGAAAATAGATGAAGACGATGAGAGCTAGCCGGGATCGCAGCGGCATCCTCTTGTGCCAGCAGGGCACAAGAGATATAGCGAAGAGCCCGAGGTGGTGGAGGAATGTGGCACAGATGAGCTCTATCTAAAAAATCGGAACCAGGTGTTATGAGTACTTGTGGGGCTGGTGTGAATCCTTAGTCAGTGAAGATGCGTTGTAAGAAAGGTGGGGGTATGGAAGAGGTTTTGCGGGTTTGGTAATTGAAAAATACCATGCCGGTTTTGATAATGGCGATATCGATAGGTTGTTGGTGTCGGATAGTGGAGAGTTTATAGTAGAGCTGAAAAGAAGAGCGGGAGGGATCGGAGGCGGATATTTGTATCGTAAGGGTGTCGCCGTAGAAGGCTTCGGCAAGATATTGTATAGCGGAGTCGGCCATGATGAGGCCAAGGCCTTCAATATTCATCTCGGTGTAATGGTGATGGGCAAGCCAGGCTATACGTGCTTCGTGGGCTAGGGCGAGATATCGATCGTTGGCGAGGTGGCCACCATAGTTGATATCGGTGATGCGGATGGGGATTTGGCAACTAAAGGTATTGCCAGTGGGAAATTGGAGATTGATGCGCATGGCTAAGGGGTGTAGTGGAGAAGAAATTGAGTAAAGGAGTCAAAAGCTTTGCGACGGTGGCTGAACATATTTTTTTCGGTAAGGTTCATTTGGGCAAAGGAGAGGGTAGAGCCATCGGGTACGAAAATGGGGTCGTATCCAAAGCCTTGTGTGCCTTGAATATCAGTAGTGATGATACCTTGGCAGGTGCCGCTAAACTGGTGGATTGTATTTTTGATGATTAGGGTGACCACGGTTTTGAAGTAGGCGCTACGATCTTTGTGGGTTTGGAGTTCATGGAGGAGTTTTTGGATATTGTCGGTGCTGGAGGCTTGTGGTCCTGCATATCGGGCAGAGAGCACGCCGGGCTGGCCTTGTAGGGCATTGACAAAGAGGCCGGTATCTTCGGAGAAGCAGTTTTTGCCACAAAAGTCATAAACTGTTTGCGATTTTATGAGGGAGTTTTCCTCTAAAGTGAGAAAGGGCTCGGGGATATCTTGTGCAAAACCTACCTCATGAAGGGTAAGAAAGTGGATTTTTTGGTTGAAAATCTGTTGAACTTCATCGATTTTATGTTGATTATTCGTGCAGAATACGAGTTGCATAGGTAAAAATTAGATTGAAAATAGCGGTTTGAGACCATTGTTCCACAGGTCAAGCTTGAGCTGAGTATTAGCTATAATGTCGGCTAGGCGGTGGGAGTACAGCACTTTCATATCAGCTATGTTAAATGGGCGATGTAAAGGTCGATCTATGTAATAATGGTCATTGCTTAGTTTGAAATTGAAAAGTAGCATGATATGGGGTTGGTAAGCTTTGTATACGTGCTGTGGGGTTTGCCCTTGGTCGAGAGCTATGAATGCATATTGGGAATCAGACAATTTGCAAGCCGTCATCATTTTTTCCAGCATTTCTTGTGAGTTTGCATTGATGTCTGACTGGGAGAAAACCACATAAACCTCTGCTGACTGGTTACCTTTGAGGAAGGTAAGTGAAGAAGGTGTATCGAAATCGACATAGAGTGTTTCATGAAATGTGTATAGAAGGCTTGTGTCATTCTGGTTGTTCATATTGAAATATGGTTTTTTTTTCGTTCTTTTGCAAAGTAACGAACTTGTAACAAAATTATAAGCCATGGGTATAAAAACATCAAAAGTAGTAACTAGCCGAATCGATCAAATGGATTCTGATAATATTCAATTTGGAAAACTGTATTCAGATCACATGCTAGTTGCTGATTATGAAAATGGAGTGTGGAAAGATGCGGATATAGTACCCTACGATAATATATCTATGAGTCCGGCGACGACTTTTATCCATTATGGGCAGTCGATATTTGAAGGCATCAAAGCGTATAAAAATAAAAAGGGAGAAGTGCATATATTCCGGCCCGAAGCAAATTGGCGCCGATTTAATATCTCTGCGGATAGAATGGGTATGCCAGCGGTGCCTGAAGAATTGTTTATGCAGGGTATGAAAGAGTTAGTAGCCTTGGATGCTGCTTGGGTGCCCGACTCAGAAGGTAGCTCATTGTACATACGACCTTTTCTATTTGCTACAGATGCTTTTATTGGCGTAAAACCAGCGGAGCAATTTAGATTTATGATTATTAGCTCTCCTGCCGGTGCCTACTACAATAAACCCACACGAATATATTTGCAAAATAAATACGTGAGAGCATTCAAAGGAGGTGTTGGATTTGCAAAAGCTGCCGGCAACTATGCTGCCAGCATGAAGCCAATGGCTGAAGTACGAAAACTGGGATATGATCAAATACTCTGGACTGATGGCATAGAGCACAAATATGTTCAAGAAATCGGCACTATGAATGTGTTTTTTGTGATTGGCGACAAAGTAGTTACTCCTGAGTTGAGTGACACGATATTAGCTGGTATCACCCGCGACAGCATCATCACTCTACTAAGAGAGCAAGGTGTGACGGTAGAAGAACGCAAGATAAGTATAGATGAAATCGTAGATGCACATCGAAGCGGCTTGCTTAAAGAAGCCTTTGGAGCAGGTACCGCAGCGGTGATTGCACCCATTGCAACGCTCAATTATCAGGGCGAAGATATCGATCTGCCATCTATTGAGCATTGGGATGTTTCTAACAAATTGAAGAGCGACTTGGCAGATATCCGTTATGGTCGAGCGATCGATACGCATCAGTGGATGTTTAAAGTCTGCTAGTACAATGTATATTTAAACCTTCAGACCATAAAAAAATACCTGTCGAACCTAGTAGGATGATAAAGCTTGGAATAATTGGTGCAGGCAATAGGGCACATAAGTTGGCAGAACGAATCAAACAGAATCAACACTACACGATGAGTGTAGTGTGTGATGTGGAAGAGGAAAAAGCTCAACAATTTGCATCACGATTCAATACAGCGCTAGCATCGAGCATAGCAGAGGCAATGGAATGCTGTGAGGCTGTTTATATTGCAAGTAGTTCGGAAAGTCATTATCAGCATGCATTAGATTCGATAAGGGCAGGTAAGCATTTAATTGTCGAGAAGCCTCTTTGTACCAATTCGCTTCAAGCACGCACTTTAGTTTATATGGCCAATGAAGCGAATAGTAAAAGCACCGTAGTGCAACCCGAACGTTTTAATCCAGCTTATCTCAACATAAGACAAATGGTAGATTCGCCATTATTTATAGAAGCGCATCGCCTTCAGTCATATACGGAGCAGGATGTAGAGTCTAGTGTGGTGAACGACTTGATGATAAACGATATAGATATCATTCTCAGCCTTATTAAAAGTGAAATAAAGCGAATATCAGCTACCGGTGTGAAAGTAATCAATGATAGCCCCGATATCGCCAATGCTCGAATTGAGTTTACCAATGGGGCGGTAGCCAATATTACTTCCAGTCGAATTTCACTCAAGCAAGTTCATAAAATGCGAATATTCCAACGTGAACTGTATTATTATCTTGATTTGAACTCACAGAAAGCAGATGTAGTCAGTCTGTCGTCCAGAAAAGACAGTTCTGTCTCACTTGCAACGCGAAAACTATACTTAAATGAAGATAAACAACTCGATGTAGCGCATCTGGCAATACAACCTATAGACACACTCGATTCTGTACTAAACGATTTTGCCGAGGCTATACACACCGATCGATCGCCTGCAGTGAGTTTGTCCGAAGTATACAGCTCAATGGAGTTATGTGAGCGAATTCTTAAATTAATAAATTCCTTGGGTGATGAATAAAATAAAATTGAATATTTATACGTTTTGTAAAGAGCAAACCATGAAAATAGTTCTATTATACTCATCATTTATACTTAGTATATTAGGTTTTGGTGCATGCAATATCGTGAATCCATCAGAGCAGATTCCCACATACATAATTATAGATAGTGTGTCGCTCCCACCTACCTTGCCCGAAAAGCATGGAAGTGTATCTCACAAAATAACCGATGTATGGGTTTACTATAATTTACAGCTACTTGGTGCTTTTGAATTACCTGCCAAAGTGCCTATCTATGCAAATGGCAGAGGACAAATTCAAGTCGTAGCCGGTATATGGGACAATGGATTGAGTGGCACCAGAGCCCGATATCCATTTTATACCATCGATACCTTCTCATTTGATGCATCCCCTACTCAAAATATTTATCATATCCCTACATTTTATTATAGAACGGCCGATCAGCCCGTAATTCGGTATTTTGTCGAAAACTTTGAGCAAGGGAATAGCTTTTTGCGACTATTCGGGGATACAACAATTGTACGTACCGATAATCCTGCTGACGTATTTGAAGGCAACTGGTCGGGAAAGATAGAGCTTAGCACCAGCCACCCCACAGGCGAATGTATCACCTCACAAGCATTCTCACTGCCTCCCAACAGAGATGCCTATCTTGAAATGAATTATAAATCCGATGTGCCCTTCGATATAAGGACTGATATCGAATACAATGGAGGCAATATCAAATCGGATGTGATGAGCTTTAGAGATCGCACACAATGGACTAAAGTATACGTACGTCTCGGAGGTTTCTCCTCTACCTATCAAAATGGCAAGTTCAAATTCTTTATCAAAACCAAATTAGGTGATGGTATGACCAATGCCAAATTGTTGATGGATAACTTCAAAATTATTTATTTCGAATAGTGAATACACAAGTCCGAAATGGCATATTATGGTACGTGTTGGCGGATTACTTCGCCGCTGCTGCTGCATGGATACAATTGCTATTTTACCGAAAGTCAAAATTAGGTATTCCGGATATTAATTCCTTTTTACAAGATTTCTCATCAAAAGATTTTGTACTTACCTTTCTATTGATACCCTTGCTTTGGTCTGTTTTTCATCTCTTTTCGGGGGCATATTTCAACCCCTATCGAAAGTCCAGACTTGTAGAAGTATATCGAACCCTCATAGCTACCTTACTAGGTTCGGTCATCATCTATTTTACCTTCATTCAGAATGATACCTATTTTGATAGCGGTTATTACTACAAAACATTTTTACTCTACTTACTATTACAGTTTTTTACGACCTCCGTCGCACGCACCCTTGTCATGAATCGTATCAAACGCCAAATCAACAGCGGGCATTTTGGATACAACACCTTGATCATCGGTGGAAATCAACACGCCATCTCCTTGTACAAGGATATCATACACAATGAAGTGAAACTAGGATATATTTTCAAAGGATTTGTTTATGCCGACGACAGCGGACTCAATGGTATGTCGAACTATCTTCCCAAACTAGGCAGTATACACGAGCTCGAACACATCATAGACAACTACCTAATCGAAGAAGTCATCATAGCCATAGATACCTCCGAACACAACAGACTTCAATACATCCTATCACAACTATCACACAGGCAAGTTATTATTAAAATTACTCCAGATCTATATGATATCATCTCAGGCTCCGTCCGTACGAGCAATGTGTTTGCAGCTGTGCTCATTGAAATTTATCCGGAATTAATGCCCGATTGGCAGCGAGTATTTAAGCGCGCCATTGATATTTTTGCCTCACTATTCGCACTCATACTGCTTAGTCCCCTGTACCTATTTGCAGCTATCAAAGTGAAACTCTCCTCTACCGGCCCCATCTTTTACCGACAAGAGCGTATAGGGCTCTACGGCAACCCCTTTTGGATATACAAGTTCAGATCTATGTACACCGATGCCGAAAAAAGTGGACCCGCACTCTCCAGCGAAAATGACCCCCGCATCACCCCCTGGGGTCGAATTATGCGAAAATGGCGTATCGACGAATTGCCACAACTCTACAATATACTCAAAGGAGATATGTCCCTTGTAGGCCCTCGTCCAGAACGAAAATATTATATTGATATCATATCACAAACCAATCCCCATTACAAATACCTGCACAAGGTAAAACCCGGTCTCTCCTCCTGGGGAATGGTCAAATTTGGCTATGCCGAAAATACCGAAGAAATGATAGAACGAATGAAATATGACCTATTATATATCAAAAACTGCTCCCTCGTACTCGACTTCAAAATCATGATATACACCCTCCTAGTGATACTACAAGGTAGAGGCAAATAACCAAAGTTTATATTTAAATTATCAAAAAAAAAATTGGGCGGCAGACACGCTTTCCGCTGCAATCAAGGCGCACGTCATACGCCTGCTGCATAGTCGTGGCGGTGGTTCCGTCCCTCCACCCCCTCCACTCCTTGCAGCAGGGTATGCCGCACCCCTTGATTTTCACTACAATCGTTGCCTCATATCCATCAGCACATAATACCCTTCCGGATTCATACTACATCTCAACTCACTTCTACATTACACACTCTTGAATCAAAAGATACCATACATCCATTCAGAAACCATCATCATCGATTTTATATCATACAGCTTCTCAAAATCACTCTGCCTTCATCAATTCTCATACAATATTATCATTTTTCTATACTTTTGATTCCATGACGAAGTCAATACCAATCTTCTTGATTATAAGTTTCTGTTCCTTATCACTATTTGCCCAAAAAAACTACTTCCAACAGCATGTATCCTACGATATAGAGGTAAAACTCGATGATAAAAATCATATCCTGAGAGGCTATGAAAAAATAAACTATACCAATAATTCGCCCGACACACTCCGATACCTCTTTTTTCATCTGTGGCCCAATGCCTACAAAAACGATAAAACAGCCTTCACTGAACACCTAGTGGAAAATGGAAAAACAGATTTCTATCTCAGCCCCATAGACCAGAAAGGATTTATAGATAGTCTTCAGTTCACAGTCAATGACGAAAACGTTCAAGTCAGCGAATACGACAATCATCAAGATGTGATAGTTATAGAGCTCAATAAACCCCTATTACCAGCACAACAAATCACCATCAATACCCCCTTTCGTGTGGTCATCCCAGAAGTATTCTCCAGACTCGGGCACAACGAACAAAACTATCAAATATCACAATGGTATCCAAAGCCCGCTGTATACGATCACAAAGGATGGCATCCCATACCCTACCTCGATCAAGGAGAGTTCTATAGCGAATTCGGTAGCTTCAATGTACGTATTACCCTTCCCGCCAACTATGTCGTAGCCGCCACCGGTGTACTACAAAATCCCAAAGAACTACTGTTCAAAAACACCAGAATGTTAGCTAATGACTCCTCACTCCTTGTTACCCTACAAAAAGAAATACCAAGCAGCGATTCCCAAAAAACACTTGTCTACACTCAAGATCAAATTCATGATTTCGCTTGGTTTGCTTCCAAATACTTTATGGTAGAAACAGACACCGCCACCTTGGCCTCAGGTCACAAAGTTGAAATCAACAGTTACTACCTACCAACCAATCACAAATACTATGAATCAAGTACCACCTACACCAAAAAAACAATTGAGCAACTCAGTCAAATGGTAGGAGAATACCCTTATGCTCATGCTTCCGTCGTGGACGGAAAATTGCTTGCTGGTGGTGGCATGGAATATCCCATGGTCACCGTGATAGGCAGTGTAAGTTCAAAAAATTTGTTAAAAACCGTCATCATTCACGAAGTCGGACACAACTGGTTTTATGGAATACTAGGCTCCAACGAAAGAAATCACCCCTGGCTCGACGAAGGAATCAACTCTTTTTACGAAAATATACTCGACAAAAAAATAAATCTACCCGACGATAAGGATACTACTCCCAATCGTACGCGACAAATAGGTATCAATTTCTCTTCCGAGAAGATGGGCAATCTAACCTATCTCTTCACCGCAGCCATCAGGCGAGATCAAGCAGTAGAAAACAAAGCCCCGGACTTTAGCGCTATCAACTATGGTGGTATGGTCTACAGCAAAGCAGCAATGATGATGGCTTACCTACAACAATACCTTGGAGAATCATTGTTTGACTCTATCATGCAAACCTATTTCTCACAATGGAAATTCAAACATCCATACCCCGAAGATTTTCAAAAAATAGTTACATCCCACACCCAAAAGAATCTTGACTGGTTTTTTGACCAAGCCATAAAGTCAGCTACAAAAATCGATTTCAAACTAGGCAAGATTATACGACAAAATCAAACTTATCAAGTCTACGCCCACTCCAAAACAGATTTCAAAGGACCCATACCCATTCAAGCCTATCAGCACGACTCGCTCATTTATACCGCATGGATAGAATACCCCTACAGCACACCAGCCATATTCAACCACGCAGATAGTATTCATAAAATCACAGTCGATGGACAAAACATGCTCCCCGAACTGAAAATAAACAACAACCACTGGAGTCGAAATGGACTCTGGCATAGAAGCAAACCCCGTATTCGACCAGGCTCCGCCCTGGGCTTGTCCTCACACCAAGATGTCTATCTGCTTCCAGCACTAGGGTACAATTATTACGACGGATTCATGCTAGGTACAGCATTTCATTCCATACAAATTCCGAACCGAAAATTTCAGTTCGCCCTTACTCCATTATACAGCTTTGCTACCCGACACTTAGTAGGATCCGGTAGTATGGCATACACCATTTACCCGCAGCATTTTTTACAACGAATCACCTTCAGCGTCAGTCATAAGTCACATCATTTCGACGAAAGTAGTCTCAATATTTCCAAGCCACTCTTCCTAAGATACCATGCCAGTAATGCGGCCATCGATGTTCTTTTCAAAAAAAAATACGAACGCCATACCGCATCCAACGGACTTCTCCTACAAGTTCGACGAGTACAAAACCAAGCATTCATATACAACAGAGATACCAACAATCTATTTTATCCTGCCATAGTTAATCGTAGTCCCTTACTCTATGCAAGCGCCGATTTAACACACAAAAACACACGTACCTTTCACCCCTATACACTCGAAGCCAGAGCTGAGATGACAGAGTACTTCGTCAAGCTAAGCACCACCGGCAATTTACGAATCGATTACTACCCCAGCTGGCTAAAACAAAAACGAAAAAGCGTTTTTATAAGAGCATTCGCCGGCAAATTTATTGATATCAGTCCCGCCAACACAATGCCTTTTCGCAGCGCCTTTTTCAGCGCTACACACACGGCCGGCAACGACTTTCTCTTTAGAGATTTATACATGGCACGCTCCGAGCAGCAAGGCCTCCTCTCACAGCAAATCGCCAATAGAGAAGGCAATATGAAGATCCGTACCAGTCAATACGCCAACCCCATAGGGCTCTCTGACAACTGGCTCGCCTCACTCAATTTTTTAATCGATCTGCCCGCATCCATTCCTATCCGCACACAATTATTTGCCGATGTGGCCACCTTCTCCAAAGCAGCATCACTCAACCCAAGTGGACAAAAATTGCTCTATGATGCAGGTATCAAATGCAGTTTCTTTGCCAATGCAATTTCAATCTATTTACCATTCGCCATGAGCAAAGATTTCAAAGATTATTCTCAGACAATTTATACCTCTAATCGTATGCTGCGCAACATGAGCTTCTCACTCAAATTGACAGAATTGCCACTATTTCATACCCAAGAAGTAGCACTAGATGTATTGAAATTTTAATTACATATACAAACAGGAAAATGCAATATGAAGCTCGTCTTATAATCATTACTCGTCCATATCGAGCTATCCGTTTGTATCTTCCTCTTCGCAAGCTACGAGAAAGGATACCACTCCTATCTCGGCTAGTTATCAACGTCTTATTCAATATTCAGCGATCTCATACCCCGGTATTACAATTAATAGTTGTATCTTCTGCCAACTAAAGCACTAAAAACAATATCGTTCAAAACATTGCAATAGCAAATTCAACAACTACAACAAATGCACCATTACATTTGCTACACGCATTTATTTAGCAAAATACTATGCAAACACCCTCAAAGTATATAGCAGCATAGTACACAAAAAAATATTATACAGCATGAACTATCACATACTAGCAGTACTACTCCTTAGTCTGAGTCAACTATTTTTCAAAGTGGCACCTCTCTACGCCCAAACCGCCTATCAACTCGAACCCGAATACACAGTCGGCAAGCCCTCTATGAACTGCAACGAGTCTGTTATTATCATAGACCCCGCCTATACAGACAGACAGATCGTAGCCACCAATACCAATCATATGTTTGTCTCTCGCAACAAAGGCCGCTCCTACAAACATCAAACCATGAAATCACCACTAGGAGTCTATGGCGATCCGGTACTCATACATTTGCCCTCTGGTATCATAGCATATGCACATCTGGCCAAGGCAAAAAACAAACTCTGGCCCGATACCTTCGACCAAATTGTAGTACAGTACAGTGCCAACAAAGGACGCTCTTGGAGCAAAGGCGTAGGTACCGGCAAAAATGGTAAAATGCATGATAAGCCCTGGCTCTGTGTCGATGACAACCCTCGATCCCCTTTCTACAATCGAGTCTATCTCACCTGGACTCAATTCGACAAATACGAAAGTCGCGATCCAAAGGATTCTACACAAATATTATTCGCCTATTCCACTAATCAGACAAAGAGTTTTACTTCGCCTATTCGTATTTCAGAGCGAGGCGGCGACTGCCTAGATGGCGATAGCACCGTGGAAGGAGCTACCGCTTGCATAGGTCCCAATGGAGAAGTGTACGTAGCATGGGCAGGCCACGAAGCTCTCTATCTTACACAAAGTAAAGATGGTGGTGAAAATTGGTATAAAAACAGAATAATATACCACATACCCAAAGGATGGGATTTGGATATACCCAACTATAATCGTACCAATGGATTACCATTCATTGTTAGCGACTCAGCTGGTGTACTCTATATAGTCACCGTATTAGAAGAAAACGGTTACAACAAAGCAATCTTACTTCAAAGTCGTAATCAAGGTTTGCAGTGGGAAAGAATAGACCTCAATACGACAGCGCAAAGTCATGCAATGATGCCACACCTGAGCCTCGACAAAAAAAGTGGAACCTTAGCAATACTATTCTATGAAGTTGTGAATGCCAAAACCTACGTAAGACTATTATTCAAAAAAGCAGTGCAAAATTCATTTGAAACACTTACATTAAACCCAAAACCATTCTCCCCTCCGAGTCAAAATGTATTTTTTGGTGATTACATTCAAGTGAACACTATTCAAGGTATTATAGCAGCTACATGGACAGAAATAATTGGTGATCAAACAATTGTGAAGACTCGACGACTTAAAATCATCCCCTAACAGCAAAAATAGACACCGCTTCACATACAATACATGTTAATGAAACTTTAATCTAAAACTGCTTTTTTAACTTTTTCAAAATCGAATTGTCAAAAAGTCGTATTTTCGAAATGTTGATTACCCTTAAATTACAGTATATGAAACGATTATTTTGGTTATTGTTCGGTTTTATGATCATAACCACCTACACCGCAACAGCCCAAGGCAACGACGACGTTTACTCCAACGGCTCAGAACAACGTTTTGACAGTCGTTCCAGAAACAATCGTAACACTAATACCCGAAACATTCAGTATAATGATCAATACGACAACCGAAACGATCAGTATAATGACCAATACCAATCTAATCAACAATCTCAGCAGCGTAGCTATTACTCTGATGAAGATGATTATATCGATTACGACGACGATTTTTATTACTCTACTCGTATACGTCGTTTTCACCGTCCATTCTGGACTGTAGGATACTTCAGCCGATTCTACTGGGATCCCTATTGGTGGGACTGGACTTGCAACTATCCCTCATGGTACATGGGCTGGAATAGCGGCTGGGGTATGAATATGGGTTGGGG